>CAVHYZ010000050.1:0-13247 GCA_963640495.1 Acutalibacteraceae bacterium | reverse complement strand
GTCGCTTTTTTCTATCTTTTTTTGATTTCAGTCTCACATCAATTGTAACTCTACAGACACGCCGTAAAGTTAACATTTATATTGTTGATTTACAATCTCTGCTATGATATAATACAGTGATTATAATGGAGAAATGTTACGATAAAACGAAAGGGAGATTTTTGATGATAAAAATATCACCATCTGTGCTTGCCTGTGATTTTTCACGCTTAGGTGCTGAGGCAAAAAAAGTTGAAGAAGGTGGAGCGGAATATTTACACCTTGATGTAATGGACGGCCATTTTGTGCCTAATATCAGCTTTGGCGCACCGGTAATTTCATCCATTCGTTCCCTTACAAATTTATTTTTTGATGTTCATTTGATGATTTCAAATCCGCTTAAATATATCGATGATTTCAAAAAAGCAGGTGCGGATTTAATAACATTTCATATTGAAAGTGACTCACCTGTTGAAGAAACTTTGGATAAAATTCACGCCGTCGGGTGCAAAACAGGGCTTTCAATAAAGCCTGCAACCCCTGCATCTGCCGTATTTCCGTATCTTGATAAAATCGATATGGTGCTTGTGATGACTGTAGAGCCGGGCTTCGGCGGCCAATCTTTTATGTTTGACACGATGGATAAAGTTACGGCAATAAGAGAAGAAATAAATCGCCGTAATCTTGCTACGGATATTGAAGTAGATGGCGGTATAAATCCTGAAACAGTAAAGGTTGCCGCAAAAGCAGGTGCAAATGTGTTTGTTGCCGGCAGCGCCGTTTTCAAGGCAGAAAATCCGGCACAAATGATCAACACTCTTAAAAAGAACACAGAAATTGACTGAGGTGAAATAATTGGCAAAGGAATCAGGCTCTCCTACCCTTAAATCCACAAGGATTTTCGGAGATTATCTGTTAATGTTAATAGTTCCGGCTGTAATGTCCATATGGTATTACGGCTCTGCCGCCGTATTCACTTTACTCACCTGTGTAGGCACATCAATAGTTGCAGACTTCATAGCGAGTATGATTATTTACAGGCAGTATTACATTGCCGATTTCAGTGCCCCTGTAACAGGAGCCATGATAGCACTTATGATGCCTGCCTCCTGCCCATATTATGTTGAAATGTTAGCTTGTCTTTTTGCTGTTTTGGTAATAAAGATTCCCTTTGGCGGAGGAATGAGGGCACCCTTTGTGCCTGCAGCGGCGGGATTTGCCTCTGCTGCGGTTTGTTTTAAGGACTTGGTATTCACCTATAGCGGCGGCAGAGATTATATGAACACTGCTTCCGTTGCATCAACCTTACTTTCAAACGGCTCAATGAAATTAACCACTCCCACCATATTGGATATACTAACCGGAAATTTTTACGGCCCCATGGGTACGGGATGTGTAATTATCTTTTTAGGATGCATTATTTTTATGCTCATACGCAGAAAAGATTCCTTGCTTTCAACAACGGGATTTCTTGCAGTTGTAATTATAACCGCTCTTGTTTTTCCGAGAACAAGCGGCACAAGGATTTCAAGCCTTGTTTTAGAGCTTTCTTCCGGCTCTTTGCTTTTTGCGTCTGTTTTTCTTATGACAGATTACTCCACTCTGCCAAAGCACAATATAAACAGAGTGGTTTACGGTGCATTTACCGGCATACTTTGCATGGTTATGAGGCATCTCGGTGCATACGAGGAACCTGTTTGTTTTGCAATTTTGCTTGGAAACGCCTTCAGCCCTGTGCTTGATACACTTACGGATTATGTGCTAAATCTTATCTCCTCAAAAAGCAAAAAGAAGGAGGTAAATGCAAATTGAAATTAAAATTCAGTGATGTACTATTTAAGGGAGCTATTGAATATAACCCCGCTTTAATACAATGTGTAGGCCTATGTCCGATTATTCTCGCATCTACAAGCCTTAAAGATTCTTTTTTAATGTCTGCGGTTATAATTACAGACCTACTTGTTACAAGTTTTATTGCAAGTGCCCTTCTTAAAAATGTTGCAAGATATATAAGAGTTGCTCTCTACCTTGTGATAGGTCTTGCTTTGATTATGCCTATTCTTTGGCTTATTGAAAACAAAACTTTGATAAATATGACTCTCGGTATGAGGGTTTTTATTCCGCTTATTGCGGTTAATTCAATTGCCGCCGTTCATTGTGAGCAATTTGCCGTAAAAAACGATGTACGCATAGCAATTTATGACTCTTTGGCTGCGGGAATCGGTGCATCTATTGTTATGATAATTTGCGGTGCCATGCGTGAGGTTATGGGCAACGGTTCGATCCTCGGCTATAATCTCGGCCTTTCTTTTAAGCTCAGCGGTATGGCTATGCCCTATGGTTGCCTCATTATTTTAGGCTTTATGGCTGCAATTCTTAAAGCTGTTTTTTCTTCCGGCAAAAAGAAAGTTAAAAAGCCCCGTGAAAATATACAGCCGGAAGAAATTGCTCTCAACATAGAAAACGAACTTGAACCGGAAGCGGTAGATCTTGATTTATCTATTGAGGAAAATGATGACGAATACGCTTATCTCCTCGCTTCCGTAAACGAGCTTATAGACTCCTTCTCAAAGAATGAAAAGAACGATGAAGGAGGTAGGGAAGAATGAAAATTATTGCAGAGCTTCTTGTAACGGCACTATACACAATATTTGTTCAAAACCTTGTTATGTGCTCAGGCCTCGGAATGAGTGAGGCAATAAGAATAGCCTCAAAGCCCGGCACATTCTTAAAATTTGCTTTTATGATTTCCGGTTTTTCCACGATAACAAGTTTACTGTGCAGTCTTATCGGAAATTATACAAATCTGCTTACCTCTTACGCCGTTAAAGCAGCGGTGTACGGCGGAGTTCTTGCCCTTGTTTACATAATTGTAGCAGCTTTCATAAGCATCATAACAGGAGATAAAGAGCTTCTCGGCACCCTTGGCATAGCAGCATTAAACACTTTGGTTTTTGCCGTTCCTTACATCAATGATACGGCTGCCTATTCCCTTTCAAACAGCATAGGCTCAGGCCTTGGCGCAGGCTTTGCATTTGTGCTTGCAGCTGCACTCATCGGAAGCGGAGCAAAAATCATTGACCAAAACAAACATATTCCCAAATTTTTCAAGGGAACGCCCGCAATGTTTCTTTATGTGGGCATTATTTCTCTTGGATTTGTGGGATTTACAGGCACTACATTATTCTGATAAATTATCGAAGGAAGTGATATGATGAAAAACGGAAAAGCTCAAAATGCCGAAAAAGCTCTTAAGCCCTCGCAACGAAAAAGTATAACCGATTTTTCATCATCTTTCGGAACGAGCTCCGATTTTAAAGGCAAGGCAAGACGCAGAAAAATCGCACGAATAATAATATTTACTATTTGTATCATTGCTCTTGTTTATATTGGCTTTTTTATTACGGATGTTTTAGTAAGAATTTCGGAAATTCCAACCGACACTTCAACTACCGCAGCACATATTTCCCCGGAGGCAACATTATCATGGATTTTATCCCTTTCAATTCAAGGTTAACCTATCATAAATACCCCTTTGGTGCTGTTGCCGAAGGCACAGTAATCACCTTGCGCATTATTATGCCTCGAAGTTATGGATGCACCGGTGCTGTTTTACGATTGCACAAAGACGGAGAATATTCAAAAGATTTTCCAATGGAATGGGACTGTATGCAAGGTGATAGCGAAGAATGGTGGCGCATTACATATACTCCGAAATCATCGGGACTTTATTATTATCATTTTTGTATTTTTAATCAATATGGTGAAAGCATAATCACAAGATTTGAAAATTCCATAGGACTTATAAGTGCTGAAGGCGGCGAATTCTTTTTTACCGCTTACGATAAAGATTTCAAAACTCCGGATAAAATCAAGGGCTCGGTGATTTATCAAATTTTCCCCGACAGATTTTGCTTTTCCGGCGAAGAAAAAAAGGGCGATTTTTCTTCTCGTATTCTTCGCTCGGACTGGGGCAACAAGCCCATGTGGGAACCTGAAGCTGATGGAAAAATAACAAAATACGATTTTTTCAAAGGTGATTTCAAGGGAATAGAAAGCAAACTTGATTACATTGCTTCATTAGGGGTAGGATATATATATTTAAACCCTATTTTTCTTGCAGAATCTAATCACAGATATGACACAGCCGATTATGAAACTCCCGACCCCCTGTTAGGCACGGAAAAAGATTTTTCCCGTCTTTGCAAAAAGGCAAAAGAGTTAGGCATAAATATTATTCTTGACGGTGTATTCAGCCATACCGGCTCTGACAGTAAATACTTTAATAAAAGCAAACACTTCGGAGATGGTGGAGCATATAACGATAAAAATTCCCCATATTTCAGCTGGTATAAATTTACGGATTACCCCGATAAATACGACTGCTGGTGGGGCGTAGATATATTGCCCGAAATAGATGAAGAAAATGACAGCTACATCGAATATATTTCGAGTATTCTGAAAAAATGGCAAAAACTCGGTGCTGCGGGGTGGCGTCTTGATGTTGCCGATGAATTACCTGATAAATTTCTTGATGCACTCAGAAAAGCCGTAAAAAAATATGACAGCGAAGCTCTCATTCTCGGTGAAGTTTGGGAAGACGCATCAATTAAAATCAGTTACGGTCAAAGAAGAAGGTACTTACAGGGAAAGCAACTTGATTCGGTTATGAATTATCCTTTTGCCGATGTGCTTATAAATTTTGCCTTAAATGGTGTGGCAGAAGGATTTAATGATAAAATTTGCGAAATAACCGAAAACTATCCCCAATGTGTTGTTGATTGCCTTATGAATCACATTGGCACTCATGACACTTGCAGAGTATTAAATAGGCTGGGTACCCTTGACAATTACAATTCCGACCATATTCACAGGTACTCCGGTGAAATGACCGAAGAAGAAAAAAGCAGGGGTAAAAAACTTTTGAAAATGCTTTCCGTTATGCAATTTACCCTACCGGGTGTACCGAGTATTTATTACGGCGATGAAGTCGGAGAATCAGGTGGAGTTGACCCATTCAACAGAGGATGTTATCCTTATGGTAATGAGGATTTTGATTTATTTGAGCATTATAGACTCCTCGGCAAAATCAGAAAAGAACACCCTGCTTTTGTTGACGGAAAGTTTATACCTATATCATCCTGCCTTGGCTGCGTTGCTTATGAAAGGCAAGGCAGAGGCGAAAGAGTTATAACGGTGGCAAACCGTAATACCAATCCAATAGTATACATATTACCGAGTGAGAATTTTGTTTCTCTCACAGGTCATAAAGTAGAAGGCAAAAATCTTTACCTTGAAGGTGAAGACGGAGCAATTTTATATAAGAAATGTGATTAAAAATGAAAAATAACACGGTATTTGATTCTCATAAAACAAAATTTGATGGTGGAAACAAAAAATTCAATATTATATTTACAGCCGCGGTTATTTTAGTTCTTGTGCTTTCCTGCGTTGTGATTCTGGCAAAAAACGACTTTGATCTCAAAGCCGCTGTTGGCGGTGATATTGATGCCTCCTCTGAAACGACAGAAGAAGAATCCACAGCAAATTTATCAAAGAGCGATAAGTACTATCTCCTTTGGTGTGCCGACCAAGATGAAAAAGAGCTTAAATTTCTGTGGGTTGCAAGAATGATTACTCCAAAAGTTCAACTAAAAGTTTATGCTCCCTCAACAGATGATATGATTGAGTATGAGAGTCAGTATTATACAATCGGTAACTTATATTCAATTTACGGTGAAAAAATTTTTATTAATACGCTTGAAGAATATTACGGCATTGATTTCAGCGCCTACATTGGTTCAAGCCCCGAAGCTTTTAAGCAAATGATAAATTACTTTGGAGGTATAACAGTTGACCTTGAGGAACAAATAGAGTATAAGGGCACTTTCAATCTTATTCTCATGAAGGGCACAAATACTCTTAAGGGTGAGCTTGCTTATAAATATCTCTTATATGCCGGTTTTGGCTCAAGCACAGAGCTTTCAGACCGCAGTGAGGCGTTCATTCAGCTTGTTGAAAAAGTATTTACACAAGATTATTCTCAAAAAACAGATATAATATTTTCACGAATTGTGAATAATATGACCACAAACATAACGGTTATGCAATATTCGGAAAATTCCGAATTATTAAATCACCTATTTAGCAACGGTTTTTCCTATGTAAAAGCCTATGATAACATAACAGACTTAAAGAAATAAAATTATGAAAAAAAGAATTGTTTTACTTGTAATAGCCATTGTTGTTATCTTTTTGTCCTTACATCATTTAAAGCAAGAATTTCCTGATTTAACATGGCCTGTCATAAGTGTAACTAAGAATCCGGAATCACCAAGTGAAAACGGAAGCCCTTATAAATTTTACTACGAAAAGTTAACAAGTGTTGAAAAACAGGCATATAATATGGTTCTTGATAAAATTTACGATATGCCTGATAGGATTCTTGTGCCTGATTTGAATGAAGACCAACTTGATAACGTTTTTCGAGCTTTACTCTATGATAACCCGGATTTATTTTTTATCGGTCGTAAATGCACATTGAGAGCAGAGCTTTGGAATAATTATTTAAGCATTGATTACATAGTCACAAAAGATGAGTATCTTAAGCAAAAAGAAGAACTTGAAACGAAGTGCAACGAAATAATCGCTTCGCTGTCAAATCCACAAAGTAATTACCAAACAGAGCTTGAAATTCACAACTATATCATAGACCATTGCACTTACAAGATTGTTGATAAAGAATATGTTTACTCATCCTCTTATGGCTGTCTTATCAATGGTGTAGCTGCCTGTGAAGGCTATTCAAAAGCGGCAAAATTGCTTTTTGACAAGGTCGGCATTGAAAATACTCTTATAAGCGGTACAGCTACCGCTTCTCAAGAATCCGGTGGTGCTCACATGTGGAATGTGGTAAAAATTGACGGCAACTATTATCACTTGGATATTACTTGGGACGACCCTGTTACAACCGGCAAAAATCTAAGATTATACACTTATTTTAATGTAAGCGACGAAGAAATAAGCAAAAATCATTTTGATTTTTCAATTGATTTGAATTGCTCATCCTCAGGTGCTGATTATTACAGCAAGAACAGCCTTACTTTTTCGAATTACAGCACAAATGATAACAATAAATTAGGCTCAACCTTAGCGGAACAATACAAATCCGGTGAAAAACAAATTCAAATCAACTTTGATAATGAAGAATCATACAACAGAGCTAAAAAACTATTAATTGAACAAAGCGGTATTTATCAGGTTCTTAAAAACGTTACCGTAAACGGCAATAATTTATGGAACAAATTTGAAGGATACCTTGATGGTGATAGTGGTTCTTACACTCTGACATTTATTTTTAAATAATTGAAAGGCAGATGCCATTATGGATAAAGAAAGAATTGAAAATGCGGTAAGGGAAATATTGCTTGCAGTAGGTGAAGACCCTGACAGACCGGGTTTAGTTGAAACCCCTGCAAGAGTTGCCCGTATGTATGAGGAAGTATTTTCTGGCCTTGAAGATGACCCCACAAAGCACCTTAAACTCTTTGACGAAAAAAGCGATGAAATGGTTGTGGTGCGTGATATTCCTCTTTACTCCATGTGCGAGCATCATTTATTACCATTCATCGGCAAAGCACATATAGCTTATATTCCCTCTGACGGAAAAGTGCTCGGCTTATCAAAACTTGCAAGGATTGTGGATTCCTTTGCCAAAAGGCCACAACTTCAAGAAAGGCTCACAAGCCAAATAGCAGATTTTATCGATGACAGTATTCATCCCTTAGGTGTTGCGGTTGTAATAGAAGCAGAGCATCTTTGCATGACTATGAGGGGTGCAAGAGCTTCCGGGGCACAAACCCGCACATCAGCGTTAAGAGGCGTTATGAGAAACAACTCCTCCACAAGAGCTGAGGCTCTCTCCCTGCTCACCGGAGGAAGAAACTGATGTTTAAGGCGGGTAATTTTTCTTTTCCACTTGGTTCAGAAACCTACATAATGGGAATATTAAATTATACACCGGACTCTTTTTCAGATGGTGGAAAATATAACTCTCCGGAAAAAGCTTTAAGCTATGCCTTAGAACTTAAAGCACAAGGTGCGAATATAATAGATTTGGGTGCAAATTCCACAAGGCCCGGTGCAAAAATTCTCGATGAAAAAGAGGAAATGAAAAGGCTTAAAGATGCAATTGATGCCCTTGAAAATAAAATTTCGGCTCCTATTTCCGTTGATACATTTTACCCGACTTGTGCAGAGTACGCTTTGAATCACGGTGCCGTAATTATAAATGATGTAAGCGGCACATTTAATAATGAGATTGCGCAACTTGTAAAAAGATTTAACGGAGCATATATCGTAACCCACAACCCTTGTGGTGCGGATAATATAATTAATTATCCAAATGGTATAGTTTTTTCGGTAAGAAATTTTTTTGACGAATGCATTAACAGCGCCGAAAAAGTCGGTTTAAGTTTAGATAATCTTTGCCTTGACATAGGTCTTGGGTTCGGTAAAACAAATGAAGAGAATTATGAGCTTGTTAACAGAATAAATGAGCTCAAATATGACTCTATTGCTTTACTTGTCGGAGCATCAAGAAAAAGAATGGCAAATATAAGCGGTAGCACTCCTCCGGATGAAAGAGATATTGCCACCGGGGCAATACACTCACTTTGCATAAAGGGTGGAGCGGATATAATAAGAGTGCATAATGTTCCCATGGCGGTTAAATATGCCGGTGCGGCAGATGCAGTATGCAGAAAAAATGGGTAGAAAAATGGATAAAATTATAATCAGAAATTTAAACCTTTTTGCTTATCACGGTGTCAATCCGGAGGAAAAAGAAAACGGGCAAAACTTTATTATGGATATCACTGCAGATGTGGATTTATCTGTACCATGCCTTACCGACAATGTGGATGACACTGTAAGCTATGCAAAAATCATCAAAGAAGCTCGTCGCGTTTTTCTTTCACAAAAAGATGATTTAATTGAAAGAGCTGCAAGGCGCATGGCTGAAGCTTTACTTATTTCTTTTGAGAAAATACAAAGAGTCACAATTCTTTTAAAAAAACCGGAAGCACCGATAAAAGCGAATTTTGAATATGTTGCGGTTGAAATCAGCCTTGGGAGAGATGAATTATGAGCAAAGCGGTAATAGCACTTGGCACAAATATGGGCGACAGAATCGGCAATATTAACCTTGCTATAAGAGCCTTATCAAGGCTTCCGAAAGTTAAAATAATAGCCGGCTCTAAGGTGTATGAAACCGAACCTGTCGGGAAAACAGATCAAAATAAGTTTTACAACGCTGTTGTACTTGTTGAAACAACCGAAACTCCGTCTCTTTTATTAGGTGGTTGCCTTGGAATTGAGGCTGCCATGGGAAGAGTAAGAGTAGAAATAAACGGCCCACGGATTATAGATTTGGATTTGTTGCTGTATGAAGACTTTAAGAGTGAAAGTTTTGAGCTGACTCTCCCCCATCCTCGTATATTGGAAAGAGCTTTTGTAATGAAGCCTCTTCTTGATATTTTTCCTTCCGGCAGAGCATTAGGTTTAGTTTTCGGCCCTGCTCTTCGTGATGTAGGGGAAGAAGGAATATATGAAACAAGTTACGAGCTTGTTATACCTAAATAAAAGAGGTAATCAAATGATTTGCGATAATTGTGCTTATTATGATTATGATGAGGAATATGAATGTTACACGTGCAGTGTAAATCTTGATGAGGATGAGTTATATAAATTTATGGAGGGCGGCAATTTTGAATGCCCATACTACAATCCATATGATGAATATAAAATTGTCGGCAAGCAAAAATGAGGTAAATTTATGAGCAAAAAAAAGATTGTTCGCGAGCCTAAGCCTGAGAAAAAAAGACTAATCACAGCCAAAAGAGCGGTTATAGTTCTTTTAATTGCAGCCTGTGTTACCACTTTATCCTTTGTAAGCATAAAGTTTATCATACCCAAAGCGAAACAAGCTCTCGGTATTGAACCTGAAACCAATTACACTTATGTGAAATACGGTAAAGGTAAGCTTCCGTCAGAACTTGCCGATATGCTTAATGCGGCAGGCAATGCCGAAAAAAGTGCATGTGATAAATACGGCACAGCTTTAACAATCGGCAGCAGGCCAATTTCATACCCTACTATGGTAATGGCTTACATTGATGCTTATAATCGTGAGCTTTTACCGGCTTATGAAGACTATTCAAATTACGGGTATTTCCCCGATAATTTTCCAATACAAATGTATCCGGAATACGTTGATTATTCTGATGATACAACTTGGTCTGAGTATCTCATAAATGAAGCAAGTAACTATCTTGCACAGCACTTTTATCTTTTTGATAAAGCACTTGAAGAAGGGTATATGGCAGATGACAGCATCATTGAAAATATAATAAATCAATATGAAAGCCTCAATGATTATGCAGCAAGCTATGACAACGGTGTTCAGGGGCTCCTTGAAACAAACTATGCCGAGGGCGTAACCTACGAATCTTACGCCGGATATTTAATTATGCAACTTTTTGCCGAGAGTTATTCACAATCCATAAAGGATGATTTATCACAAAAAGTTACAAAAGTCGAAATTGAAAACCACATTGAAGGTAATGAAATAAATTACCAAGTTTTTTGCGGCTATATATACCCCATAACCGGTGGCAGCAAAAACTATGACAGTGTAACAACAAAAGATGAATTTTTTAGTTTTGTCAAAAAAGATCAAGGCGATGAAGATTACGATGCAGAAAGCGGAACATTGGCATATTACACTTCCTACGAAACTCTTTCAAAAGCCTATGGAGATATTGTTGCCAATTATGTTTTCTCCGCTGACAGAAAAGCGGGAGAAATCAGCTATGTAGACAACGGAAAATATGTTTTCCTTATTTGCTTGGATGAGCCCGCTCATTTTGAAACAAGTGTATCTTGTGTTTTCTACTATCAATTTTACAGCAGCACGGATGAGGATAACATTGCAACAGAAAAAGAAAAATACACGAAAACTTATGATAATTGGGTTGCCTCAGGGGCAACAAAAGAGGGACTTGTTTCCATCTGCGATTTAAACACAACAGTCTATGACAGTTTCCCTTACGGTGAAACGAATATGAGAGTAAACTCCTTCCATGTTGATATTGACAAATGGCTCAGAGATCCTTCACGAAAAGAAGGCGATTATAAAATTTTCTATCTTGAAAATAATGTTGCTATAGCCTATTTTGAGAAAAACAATCACGACGATTATGATTATTTTGAAACAGGCAAAGAAGAGATTGCCGAAGAGAAGTTTGATAAAGACTACAGCTGTGAAGGCAATGAGCTTTATACAACAGCTCTGAATGAAGATATGCTCTTCGATATTTATTCCGATGCTCACGATCCAATCAATAATCTTGTCGGTGTAGTATTGGGAACAACAACAACATCATCATCAACGACCACAGCAGGAACAACAGATAAATAATCAACCAATCGGCTCCGTTAACGGGGCCGATTTCAGTTAATATCTACAATAATTTCATTTGGATTAAATTTTCTCTTTACATAATAAAATAAAGTGATAAAATGATTTGTTGAAAAAGGAGGCAATAAACGTGAAACTTGTAATTATAATTCTTAACAAAATTGAATGCCTTGAAAAAATTCTTGAATCCTTTAAGCTGCAGAGTATTCCCGGTGCTACCATAATAGACAGCAAAGGTATGATTCAAGAGCTTAATGACAACAGCGAGGACTACCGTATAATCGGCTCACTGCGTGAACTCTTTTCCCCATCACACACAGAAAATAAAACAATTATTATGGCTGCCCATGATGAAGATGTTAAAAAGATTTCTACCATCGTAAACGATGCAACCGGTGGACTTGACAACCCTGACACAGGTGTACTCTTTACCCTGCCGATAGATCATATGGAGGGTTTGAAACACTGATGTTGGACTTAGCAGACAAAATACAATTAAACACCTTTACCGACCTTGCTCTTATGATATTTTTCGGTATGGCAATGGGCAGATTGGTAAAGAAAATAAAGCTCCCCAATGTTACCGGATATCTTTTGGCAGGATTAATTTTAGGGCCAAGCATACTCGGACTTTTAAGTGATGATTTTATTGATACCACATCAATAATTTCCGATTGTGCTTTAGGTTTCATAGCTTTTTCAATCGGTAATGAATTTAAGATTTCCTACATAAAAAGAGTTGGTGCAACGCCCATAGTAATTGCCATTCTTGAATCTCTTTTTGCCGTGGTATTCGTGGCAGCTGTGCTTATACCCGTAACAAAAGACATACAGTTTTCACTTGTGCTTTCATCTATTGCCGCCGCTACCGCTCCCGCAGCAACAATAATGGTAATTAAACAGTATAAAGCAAAGGGCCCTGTTAGTGAAACGCTGCTTTCCGTTGTTGCTCTTGATGATGCAACAGCACTTATAATGTATTCAATCGCAACAGCTGCAGCCGGACTTTTCGCAAGCAAAGAAGCCTCTGTAAAAGACTTGGTACTCTCCCCCATGATTGAAATTTTCGGTGCTCTTATCGTAGGTGCAATTTTAGGATTCGTATTTTTAATTCCCCTTAAGCATTTCAAAAAAGACAGCAACAGAATGGCTCTTATAGTTGCTTTTATCTTTATAGGCCTCGGAGTATCCGATTTGTGCGGATTTTCGTCACTTCTTCTATGTATGGCTCTTGGTGCAATAATCGCAAACTATTCGCCGGATGTAAATAAGCTTATGGATTTATCAGATAAAATTACACCACCCATATTTGTGCTTTTCTTTGTTTCTTCCGGCGCCGCTCTTAACATAAAGGTATTGCCTACAGTAGGCGTTGCAGGTGCAATTTATATTATATGCAGAGTCTTAGGTAAAATGTTCGGCTCTACTCTCGGTGCAGTTATTTGCAAAGCAGAAACAAACATTAAGAAATATCTTGGACCCGCACTTATTCCTCAAGCCGGTGTTGCAATCGGTCTTTCCCTTGCAGCAGGTAAAGCATATCCTGAATATGCCGCCCAAATCCGTGCCATTATTCTTTCCGGCACATTAATATATGAGCTTATCGGCCCCGGTATTACGAAGGTTTGCCTGAAAAAAGCAGGAGAAATAAAAGAAAATCAATGAAAATTTAAAAAGAGAGGAGCAATGAACTGCCCCAAGTTGTGCAGACAGTACAAAAAAAGACTACCTAAAGTAGAAAATTAAATTTTAAGCAACAAACTGATTTCGTTTTTCAAGCGGAGTCAGT
>CAVHYZ010000049.1:0-13459 GCA_963640495.1 Acutalibacteraceae bacterium | reverse complement strand
ACTGACTCCGCTTGAAAAACGAAATCAGTTTGTTGCTTAAAATTTAATTTTCTACTTTAGGTAGTCTTTTTTTGTACTGTCTGCACAACTTGGGGCAGTTCAGATTATCTCGGTGCTCTTTTCTTTTACAAAATTACTATTATTTCAGCTGAAATCACAGTAATTTTTTAGCATTTGTTGCATTGACACAAATCAAAAAATAAGGTAATATAGGAAATGTTAAATTATAATGCGGGAGATTTGGTGTTTATGAATAATGAAGAAAAATCAATGGAAAAAATTGTTGCTCTTTGCAAAAATAGAGGCTTCATTTTTGCGGGCAGTGATATTTACGGCGGACTTGCAAATACTTGGGATTACGGCCCCCTCGGCGCAAGGATGAAAAACAACGTCAAAGACACTTGGCGTAAAAGATTCATTCAAGAAAGAAAAAACAGTTACGAGGTTGATGCAGACATACTTATGCATCCAAGAGTTTGGGAAGCAAGCGGCCACGTTGCAAGCTTTTCAGACCCTCTTCTTGACTGCAAAGAATGTAAAATGCGTCACAGAGCAGATAATCTTATAGATGACTTTGACCCCAATGCTCACGCAGATGGAATGACAAAACAGGAAATGTTTGAATACATTAAAGCTCATTCTATCCCCTGCCCTCATTGCGGTAAACACAACTTTACCGAAATCAGAGAGTTTAACCTTATGTTTCAGACATTCAGAGGCGTAACAAACGATTCCAAGAGTGTTATTTATCTTCGCCCCGAAAACGCACAAGGTGAATATGTAAACTACCTTAACGTTCAGCGTTCCATGAGAGCAAAACTTCCGTTCAGCATTGGTCAGATAGGCAAAGCTTTCAGAAACGAAATAACTCCCGGTAACTTTACATTCAGAACAATTGAATTTGAGCAAATGGAGTTTCAAACATTCTGTAAGGAAGGTACTGACGGCGAGCTTTACGATTACTTTAAGGAATACGGCCGTAAATATTTTATGGATTTAGGTCTTCCCGGAGAGCACCTCCGTTTCCACGATCACGAAAAGCTTGCACACTATGCAAAAGCAGCTTGCGACATAGAATTTCTTTTCCCGTTCGGCTGGGGTGAAATTAACGGCACTCACAACAGAACAAACTTTGACCTTACAAGGCATCAAGAATACAGCGGTAAAAATCTTGAATATCTTGACCCAGAAACAAACGAAAAGTTTATACCTTATATTATAGAATCCACTTACGGACTTGACAGAACCATTCTTGCTCTCCTTTGTGAAGCCTATGATGAAGAAGTCCTTGATGAAGAAAAGAATGACACAAGAGTTGTTCTTCATCTTAACCCTGCGATTGCTCCTTATAAAGCTGCAATTCTTCCTCTTTCAAAGAAGCTCAGTGATGATGCACTTAAAGTTTATGAAAAGCTCCAAAAGAAATTCATGATTGACTTTGATGAAACAGGCTCAATCGGTAAGCGTTATCGCCGTGAGGATGAAATCGGCACACCGATTTGCATCACCTTTGACTTTGATTCTCTTGAAGATAACTGTGTAACCGTAAGAGACAGAGACACCATGCAGCAAGAAAGAATCTCAATTGATTTTCTTGAAAATTATATTTCTTCAAAAATTAACTTCTAAAAATAATGCGGTTTTAACCGCTTGAAGGGAATGATACATATAGTTAACTTAACCGAAACCGTATTGCGTGACGCTAACCAGTCACTCATAGCCACAAGAATGCCTTTTTCAGAGTTTGAGCCTATACTTAAAACTATGGACAAAGCAGGCTATTACTCACTTGAATGTTGGGGTGGAGCAACATTTGACTCCTGCCTCCGTTATCTTAATGAAGACCCATGGGAAAGACTTCGTAAAATCAGAGCAGCTTGCCCTAACACAAAGCTTCAAATGCTTTTAAGAGGTCAAAACCTCCTTGGTTACAAGCACTACCCCGATGATGTTGTTCGTCTTTTTGTTAAAAAGAGCATTGAAAACGGTATTGATATTATCCGTATATTTGATGCATTGAACGATGTTAGAAATATTGAAGTTGCAGTTGATGAAACACTTAAGAACGGTGCTCACGCATCCGGAACAATCTGCTACACATTAAGCCCCATTCACAATCTTGAAAGCTATGTAAAGCTCGGAAAAGAACTTGAAGCAATGGGCTGCCAATCAATTTGCATTAAAGATATGGCAGGCATTATGAGCCCCAAAGAAGGCTATGATCTTGTTAAAGCTCTTAAAGAAAACGTTAAAGTTCCTATTGTTGTACATACGCATTCAACCACAGGCCTCGGTTTTATGACTCTTCTTAAGTGTGTTGAAGCCGGCGCAGATGTTATTGATACAGCTATTTCCTGCTTCTCAGGCGGCACTTCACAGCCTGCAACGGAAACAATGATTTATACCCTTAAGCAGTATGGTTATGATGTGCCCGTTGATGCAGGTATTTGCAAAGAAATCAATGATTTCTTTAAGCCTTACAGAAATGAATGCCTTAAGAGCGGACTTCTTAATCCCGTTGTTATGGGTACACAAACAGACGCTCTTACATATCAAATCCCCGGTGGTATGCTTTCAAACTTAGTTGCTCAGCTTACCGCACAGAATAAGCTTGATAAGCTTGATGAAGTTCTTCTTGAAACTCCAAGAGTTCGTGAAGATTTAGGTTATCCTCCCCTTGTTACACCAATGAGCCAAATGGTAGGCGTTCAAGCTACCGCAAATGTGCTTGCAGGTGAAAGATACAAGAACATTTCAAAAGAAATTAAGAGCTACCTTAAAGGTGAATACGGCAGAGCACCGGGCAAAATTAACGAAGAACTTCAAAAGAAAGTTCTCGTCGATGAAAAGCCTTACGAAGGGAGATATGCCGATACCCTTGAGCCTGCTATCCCTGCCGCAAGAGAATATCTCGGCAGCAGAGCAACTTGCGATGAAGATGTACTTTCTTATATTGCATTTCCGACACAGGCAGAAGCTTTCTTTGACAAACGTGATGAAAGAAAGAAGAACACCTTTACCTACAAAATCACAAAAATTGACTGAGGTGTAAAAATATGAAAGTTTTACCATTAGCAATTTGGGCAGGCGGTTCAATGTCCATACCTCAAGCTCTTCTTATAGCTCTTTTAGGTATGATTATTGTGCTTGCAGAGCTTGCCATCATAGCAATATTTATTTTAATTTTATCAAAAGTTATGCAAGTCCTCACTAAAAAGGAAAGCTCTGAAAATTCAGATGCTACCGTAGCTGATAATTCAGCTTCTGCCTTGTCTGAAAGTCCGTTACCGAATAATCAATCCGCAGGCAGCCTTAACCTTGAAAATGTTGACGAAAAAACAGCTGCTGTAATTATGGCAATAGTCAGCAACGAAAGCGGCATTCCCCTTAACAGACTTGCATTTAAGTCAATCAAATTAGTGGAGGACAAATAATTATGAAATATTTAGTTAATCTCAACGGAAAAAATTACGAGGTTGAAGTTGAAAAAACAGATGCAGTTATTACCTCTGTAACAGACGCCGCCCCTGTTTCCGCTCCTGTAGTTCCCGCTGCTCCTGTTGCAGCACCTACAACTCCTGCAGCCCCCGCAGCATCAGCAAAAGGCACACAAGTTACTTCACCTATGCCCGGCACAATTCTTTCAGTAAGTGCTTCGGCAGGTCAAGCTGTTAAATCAGGCGACGTAATTATGATCCTTGAAGCTATGAAAATGGAAAATGAAATCGTTGCTCCATGCGATGGCACAGTTGCACAAATTCTTGTTCAGAAGGGTTCAACTGTTGACACCGGTTCAGTCCTTGCAGTTATCGGTTAAGGAGGACTGGACAGATGATTATTGATATTTTGAAAGGAATATGGGAAAGCTCCGGCTTTGCAGGCTTAACTTGGCAAAACTGCGTTATGATTCTTGTTTCTTTTATATTCCTTTTCCTTGCAATTAAGAAAAAATTTGAGCCACTTCTTTTAGTTCCCATTGCTTTCGGTATTCTTCTTGCAAACATGCCGGATACAGGCCTCATGGCAGACCCTGCCGGCCTTATGGACGCATCACAGGCGGTTGAAGGTGCACATTGGTATCAAGATGGTGTCTTAAGGCTTATTTATGCCGGTGTTAAAAGTTCTATATTTCCCTGCCTTATTTTCCTTGGTATCGGTGCAATGACAGACTTTGGCCCCCTACTTGCAAATCCTATAAGTCTTTTGCTCGGTGCGGCAGCACAGCTCGGTATTTATGTTGCGTTTATAATCGCAATTGCTTTAGGCAAAATTGATGCAATCGGCTTTACTCCGGAACAGGCAGCAGCTATAGCAATCATCGGTGGTGCAGACGGCCCGACAGCAATTCTTGTTGCTTCAAAACTCGCACCGGAGTTACTTGCTCCAATAGCACTTGCAGCATATTCATACATGGCTCTTATTCCTCTTATTCAGCCTCCTATTATGAAGGCTCTTACAACTGAAAAAGAACGTAAGGTCGAAATGAAGCAGCTTAGAACAGTAACTAAAACTGAGAAAATCATTTTCCCAATTGCCGTTTTCGTAATAGTTGCTTTACTTCTTCCGGACGCCGCCCCCCTTATTGGCTTCTTTATGCTTGGTAACCTTTTCAAAGAATGTGGCGTTACAGACAGACTCAGCGATACAGCACAGAACGCTCTTACAAACATTGTAACAATCATGCTCGGCGTTACTGTAGGTGCTACTGCCAACGGTCAAGATTTTCTTCAAATCAGAACAATAATGATTGTTGTTCTCGGACTTTTGGCGTTCTCTTTCTCAACTGCAGGCGGCGTACTTTTCGGTAAACTTCTTTATGCTATTACCGGCGGAAAAATCAATCCGCTCATCGGCTCTGCGGGCGTTTCAGCCGTTCCCATGGCAGCCAGAGTATCACAGGTTGAGGGCAGAAAGTACAACCCCACAAACTTCCTTCTTATGCACGCTATGGGCCCCAATGTTGCAGGTGTTATAGGCTCTGCGGTTGCAGCAGGATTTTTGCTTCTTATGTTTTACTAATATAAGCTTTTGAACTGTCGTCTTTTGGCGGCAGTTCTTTTTTGCACATTTTAATGTTGAGATTTATAGTTCACTGTGATATACTTTATTAAATAATGTGAATATCGAGTGATGATATGAAAAAACAAACCATACAGCAAGTTGTTACTCTCATTGTTTCGCTGTTACTCATATATGCCGCATACAGTTATATTGTAGGTGACGGCACTGTTTTCAAAGGCACAATGGAAGGCTCCACAATCAAAGCAAGAGTTATCAGAATTACCGATATAAAAAATGATAATGTAACAGGTGAAAATGAGGTTGAGACCGTATTTTTTACCGCTCAGGTTTTAAGTGGCAAAATGAGGGGCAAAACAATAAATGTAATTCAAGAAATTGACAAGTCATACGCTTTCAGCCCACGAGAAGTTAAACAAAACGATAAGATTTTAGTGGAATCATACACAGAAAATAACACTCCAAATTACTATTTCGGCGATTATGTAAGAATTACTCCTTTAATTGTACTTGGGGCAATTTTTTGCCTTTTGATTATCTGCTTTTCCCACGCTCAAGGCTTAAAAACCGTTATTTCCC
Source organism: Acutalibacteraceae bacterium (assembly GCA_963640495.1). Classification (GTDB taxonomy): domain Bacteria; phylum Bacillota; class Clostridia; order Oscillospirales; family Acutalibacteraceae; genus CAG-177. Next base: position 7,861 of record CAVHYZ010000049.1, on the reverse strand, counting down.
TTGCAGTTACCTGCTTAGCCGTTTTTCTTGTGCTTTTACCTGCAGTGCTTAATGATAAAAATATTTACCTTTGGAGCATTCTTTGCTGTCTGTTTACAACGGTAATTACACTTGCACTTATAAGCGGATACAATCGCAAATCTTTATGTGCATGTATAGGATGTATGAGCGGTGTTGCCTGCTCCGGAATAATCACTGTTGTTACGGATAAATTCTTAAATATGACGGGTCTGCTCGAAGAAGAATCAATATATCTTTGCCAGCTTTATCCAAACAATCCCATAAACTTAAAGGCTATTATCTTTGCGATGATTATTGTAGGCGCTCTCGGTGCTGTCATGGACGTGGCAATGTCCATTTCTTCTTCACTATATGAATTAAAGCAAAAATCGCCGGATATTAAACCTGCCGAGCTTATAAAATCCGGATTCACGATTGGTGGAGATATGATGGGCACAATGGCAAACACTCTTGTGCTTGCTTATATAGGAAGTAACCTTACTTGTGTTGTTCTTCTTGTATCTTATAATGCAAATTTACAGCAGGTAATAAACAAAGAAAAAATAATTGCAGAAGTTTTACAGGCTCTTGCTGGCAGTATGGGTATGTTACTTACATTGCCTCTCACAACATTAGTCTGTGCGTTAATATATTTTAGGACGGTGAAACCAAATGCCTCTCGTAAAAATGAGTCCTTTGTTGAACAAAGCAAAAAGTGAAAAATATGCCGTTGGTTCATTCAGCGTGGCAAATATGGAAATGGTCCTCGGAGTATTAAAAGCCGTTGAAGAAACCAAAAGCCCCGCTATAATTCAAATAGCAGAAGTTAGACTTAAACAATCCCCTCTTGAAGTTATCGGACCTTTGATGGTTGCGGCTGCGAAAAATTGTTCCATGCCTGTGGCAGTGCATTTTGATCACGGTAAAACTTTTGAAAAAATAAACGAAGCTCTTGATATTGGCTTCACAAGCGTTATGTTTGACGGTTCTCATTTACCCTTTGAAGAAAATGCAGGAACCACAGCAAAAGTTAAAGCTCTTGCAGAAAATTATAATGCAGATTGCGAGGGCGAAATCGGAAGCGTAGGCGGAAGTGAAGACGGCAGTGAAAATATTGCAATAAACTGCACCTCTCCAAAACAGGCAGAAGAATTTGCAAAAGCATCAAATGTAGATGCACTTGCAGTTGCTATCGGCAATGCTCACGGAAACTATAAGCAAGCTCCGAAACTTCGCTTTGACATTTTGGAAGAAACAGCTTCACTTGTAAATGTTCCTCTCGTTTTACATGGTGGCACGGGAATTTTACCCGATGATTTCAGAAAGTGTATTTCACTCGGAGTACATAAAATCAATATCGCTACGGCCACATTTGATTCTGTTGAAAATGCAGTAAAAACCGCTTATAGTAATAATCAAATAAAAGGATATTACGACTTACAGGCAGCTGAGGTTGAGGGTGCATATAAAAATGCACTGAAACATATAGAAATATTCGGCTGTGCCGGAAAAGGTGTAAATTAATTTAATTTGAAAGGTGTTTATGATATGAGCTACATTAAATTTGATGAAAGTAAGCCTCTTGATGTTATCCCCATTGGAAGAATTGCCATTGATTTTAATCCAACAGATATGAACAAGCCTCTGAGCGAAAGCAGCAATTTTAACAAGTACGTTGGCGGTTCACCTGCAAATATTGCCGTTGGACTTTCAAGGCTTGGTGCAAAAAGCGGATTTATTGCAAGGGTTTCCGATGACCAATTCGGTGATTATGTTGAGAATTATTTTAAGAAAGACGGAATTGATATTTCTCATGTTTTCAGATGCAAAAACGGTGAAAACTTAGGTCTTACATTTACAGAAATACTCTCCCCGACTCAAAGCAGTATTCTTATGTACCGTGATGGTGTAGCGGACCTTCAGGTTTGCGTTGATGATGTAGACGAGGAATATATCAAAACAGCAAAAGCCGTTGTAATCTCCGGCACCGCTCTTTGCGCGAGCCCTTCAAGAGAAGCTGCGCTTAAAACTCTTTTCCTTGCAAAGAAAAACGGTGTAGTGGTTATTTTTGACATTGACTACAGAAGCTACACTTGGAAAAATAAAGATGAAATTTCTCTTTACTACTCAATAGCCGCAAAGAACAGTGATATAATTCTCGGCTCAAGAGAAGAATTTGACCTTACTGAAGCAATTGAAGGCGTGTGCAAGGATGATGAAGAATCTGCAGCTCGCTGGTTTGGCTACGGCAACAAGATTGTTATAATAAAGCACGGTAAAGAAGGCTCCTATGCGTATCTTAATGATGGTTCGGCATATAAAGTTAAACCATTTCCGGTTAAACTTCTTAAAGGCTTTGGCGGCGGTGACGGATATGCAAGTGCATTTATTTATTCACTTCTTAATGGAAAAGAAATAGACAAAGCTCTTGAGTTTGCCACTGCATCCGCTTCCATGCTTGTTTCTGCACACAGTTGTTCTGAGGCAATGCCCTCTGCCGAGGCTGTCCAAGAATTCATAGATAAAATTAAACCGATAAGCGGGGAAGTAATTGAAAAAATCAAATAATCTTATATAACAACAAACCGCTCACAACCAAATGTGAGCGGTGTATTTATTAAAATTTAACAATCTAATAATCATTATCTTTACAGCCGGTAAGCTATATAGCTAATATAAAAAGGGCAAGTATAATTCCAAATTTTTATTTCATTGATCCCTTTATTATATTCCATATTACATTTTGCTATATAAAATATGGATTTGGTTTTAAGAAGAGTATAACTAAATCAACTATCCAGCCTATACCGCATAGGCCAAATGTAAATAAATATAATAAGCCCATTCCGGTTTTACCTTCATAAAATTTATGTGCACCGAACATTCCCAAAAACAGGCAAAGGAAAAATGCAACCCATTTATCCCTTGCTCTTCCGCCGTAACCATTCATATTTGTGTTTGTATTAGTATTCGTGTTATTGATTATAATCGGCGGCGCTTGATAGGGCTGAGACTGCTGATTTACAGGTTGTTGTGGTTGATTAAAAGACTGAACCTGACGCCCGCAGGCAGTGCAAACAACAGCATCTAAAGGAATCTGTGCTCCACAGTGCTGGCAATACTTTGTGTTATTAATATTATCCATTTTTAACCTCCGCATAAAAATTTCGAATAAGTATCAGATTATGTATAACATAATCTCAATTTTTAAGCGAGTCCCTGCCGGCATACAAATAAATAAGATTTTTCAATTTTTAATATAAAGCAATCATATGCAATTCAGAACGCTCATTGTTGACAGCGGCGATATTGTTTATTGCTTTCGTTTTATGCAGCAAATGAAAACAAAATTGTAAATTTGCTTTTCTCAATAAACCAAAGCGTCCTTGTGAATCTTGATTCGAAGTGATTTTAGTAAAAAAAAGCCTTGAAACTTTAATAAGCATAACTTCAAGGCTTGTACTTTTTTATTTTTCCGTTCGTCTATGTTTCCATTTGTCTTTTAATCCATGCCATTATTAAATTAACAATTTTTTCTTTCTGTGTTTCTGTTAATTCTTTATGCATAGGAACTTTATACCATTTATTGAGACAGCCCCTACAACAAGTTGCCGTTGCGTGCTGTGCCTTAAACACAGGATGGCCGTGGGTTGGAGTTTGTTTGCCGTCCTTATACGGTTCTGCCGGGGCAAGTTTAGTTTTAACAAAATCCGCTGCGTGTTGTTTTATAATCTCTTCACCTTTTTCGCTGTAATATTCTTTGTCTTTTTCTGTTAAGTGAAAGCTTGAACGAAAGGTGGATTTTTCAAGTTTATCAAGAGCTTCTTCTATACTTTGCAAAGCCTATATCTCCTACCGATTGTATATTTATACATTTATTTTAGACATTTGCACTTAATAAGTCAACAAAATAAATAAATATTGAAAAAAGTCATAAAAAGTTCATATTTTCTATTGTAAAATTTCAAACATTGTTATAAAATTAAAAAGAATTTTTATATAAGGAGGCATATTATGAACCCCGAAACAAAGAAATACGGCGACGAGGCTTACGAAATAGTAAACTACGCTGCTAAAGAAGTTGGTTCAAGACTTCCCGGTTCAGAAGGCGAAAAGAAATTTGTTAATCACATGGGTGACAGGCTCAAGGAAATAGGCATAAATCCCGTCAAAGAGGAATTTGCAGTTTATCCCAGGGCTTCCATCGGCGGTATTCCCTATGCAGGATGGGCAGGAGTTATTCTTTGCATAGCATCCTATTTTGCAAAGTCAATTCCCTATCTTTATTTTGCAATGGCAGGCCTTGGAATTGTTACTATTATTTGGCTTATCGCCGGTTGCTTCCTTTACCGCACATGGTTTGATATGTTCTTTAAACAGCAAATATCTCAAAATGTTTACGGAGAACTCAAGCCTGAAGACGGTGAATATGATTATACTATTATTCTTTCCGGCCACACAGATACAAGCTGGTGCTGGAAGCACTCTGAACACGCTTACAAATACAAAGACAAGCCCGTTCTCGGCATGATTGCAACCTACGGCAAGGTAGGCTTCGGCGCAATTTGCTTCTTCTTTATGGCTTTTGCTTCAATATTTGAGGCTGTTTATTACACTGCGCTTTCAGTATTTAATGCAGAATGGGCACTAAAATGTTATTATGGCTATGTTGATGCTTTTAATAATTTCAATACAGCTATGCTTTTCCTCCCTATTATTTGTTGTATTGGTTGCTTCTTTGTAATTATGTGGGCGGACCCCAACCCTGAAAATGCATCAAGAGGTGCTATGGATAATGCAACAGGCATTGCTCTTTCTTACGAAGTAATTAAATATTTCAAAGAAAATCCGGATAAGATGCCCTCAAGATGCCGCATTATTGACCTTAATTGCGGTTCTGAAGAAGCAGGCCTCAGAGGTTCTATGGCTTTTGCAAATGAGCATAAAAATGACGATCTTACAAAGAATGCTTGGAACATCAACATTGACTCTGTTGCAGATGAAGAATATTTTGAAGTTGTTATTAAAGACGATTGGCAAGGCTGCCGTTTTGATACCGACCTTGAAAAAATGTTCAAAGATACATTCAACGAAATGGGTATTGAAAGCAAAACAAACGGTTGTATTCACAATCCCGTTGGCGGCTGTGACAGCACACCTATGACAAAAGCAGGTATTAAATCCGTTACCTTCGCAGCACAAAATCCCACTCTTACTTACTACTATCATACTTGGCATGATATGCCTGAAAGATTCAGTGCTGATACTGTAGGCAAAGGCTTTGATGTAATTCTCGGCGTTATCGATAAAATTTCTGCTTTTCAAGAGGAACACGGCTATAACGGACCGCAAAAAAAATAAGACATTATAATTGTTAACAGAGGGCAGTGTAGGTTTCTATACTGCCCATTTTTATATTAGTAAATTTTTCTCTTGAATTAATACTTATTTGATAAGTTCAGCAATAAAAACGAATTACAAAAATTAATATGATTTATAATTGATTTTATAAAAAGCTATGTTATAATAAAACTGAATGGCATTAAAAATTTACAGGAGGGTCATGTATGGATAAAAAACTTGAGCCATTATTTACACCTTGGAAAATAGGAAATTGTGAAATTAAAAACAGAATTGTACTTACCAGTATGGGTGGTACCGATCTTTTCGGATGGATGGAAAAAAACCATTTTGATAAAGATGGTGCTAAATTCATTATGGAAGTAGCCAAAAACAATGTAGGTCTTGTTTTGCCCGGTTGTCAACCTGTTTATAACCCCATGTTCGGTTCTTGGCTTGAAAACAACAAAAAAATGTACAAAGACCTTGCAAAATGGCTTCCGGAACTCCATAAAACAGGTGCCAAACTTTTTGTTCAGCTCACAGCCGGATTCGGTCGCTCATTTACAGTAAGCAGTATGATGGAAACATTATACAATAATCCCGTGCTCAACGTTTTAAGTAAGCCTGTAATGAATCTTGATAAAATTACAGCTTCAGCCAGCCCCTCTCCTAATCGCTGGAGTGATAAGTTGCCATCAAGAGAAATGACAAAAAAAGAAATCAATAGATTTATTGAGTCCTTCGCAAAATGTTCAAAGCTTCTTAAAGATGCCGGTGTAGACGGTGTTGAAATTCATGCAGTTCACGAGGGTTATCTTCTTGATCAATTCACACTTAAATATGTTAATAAACGCACTGATGAATATGGCGGTTCATTTGAAAACAGATACCGTTTCCCCGTTGAAATAGTTAAGGCTATAAAGAAAGAATGTGGAGACGATTTCCCTGTTTCTCTTAGATACAGTGTTCTGTCAAAAACAAAAGGTTTCCGTGAAGGTGCACTCCCCGGCGAAGATTATATTGAGGCCGGCAGAGATATGGAAGAAAGTGAAAAAGCCGCAAAGTATCTCCAAGATGCCGGTTATGATTGCTTAAACTGCGATAACGGCACATATGATGCTTGGTACTGGGCTCATCCACCAATTTATATGCCCGAAAACTGTAACCTTGCAGATGTAGAGCATATTAAGAAATTTGTTGATATTCCAGTTATTTGCGCAGGCCGTATGGATCCGAGAGTTGCAGCAGAGGCAATTGCTGAAAACAAGATTGACGGTGCCGGATTTGCGCGTCCATTCCTTGCTGATCAAGAATGGGTAACAAAAATGATTAATGACAAAGAAGAAGATATCAGGCCTTGTATTCTTTGCCACAACGGTTGCTTTAATATGTGCCATTATAAAGGTGTTCCTAACGATCAGGAATTATCAGATTCATTACATCTTTCAAGATGTGCAGTTAATGCCGAAACAATGCAATGGAACAAGCACAAAATTATTAAAACAGCCAATCCAAAAACCGTTCATATTATCGGTGGTGGCATCGGCGGCATGGAAGCCGCAAGAGTTCTTAAACTTCGCGGCCATAATCCGATTATTCACGAAAAATCAGATATTTTGGGTGGTACATTTATTCCTGCAAGTGCAGAATCATATAAAGGGAAACTTCGTGAGTTACTCCAGTGGTATAAACACGAAATGAATAAACTTAATATTGAAATTAAGTTTAATGACGAGATTAAAGATCTATCTCAATTTGGAAAAGATCCCATTATAATTGCAACCGGTTCAACTCCGAGAGTTCTTAAAAATGTACCCGGTCACGAGAAAATGATTGAAGCATGTGAATTCCTTAACGGCAAAGAAATCGGCGAAACTGTTGCCGTAATCGGTGGCGGACTTACAGGCTGCGAAATTGCTTACGAAATTGCTCTTAAAGGCAAAAAGCCCATCATTGTGGAAATGAAAGATGACCTTGTAAGTCAAAAAGGCGTTTGCCTTGCTAACTCCTCATACTTGAGAGAATGGTTTGCTTTTAATAAAGTTCCCGTATATCTTGAAACTTCATTAAAAGAGGTTAAGGACGGAAAAATCATTTGTAAAGATAAGGCCGGAAAAGATATTGACATTGCCTGTGATTCAGTTATCAGCAGCGCAGGTTATATTCCCGCACCTCTTACAACAGAAAAACTTAAAAATGTTTATCTTGTAGGTGATTGCCTTGCGATCGGAAACCTTCGTTCCGTTGTTTGGAGAGCCTACGAAGTAGCAATGAAAATATAAAAAATTTCCCCTGACAAATTGTCAGGGGATTTTTTGGTGGAGACGCACGGGCTCGAACCGTGGACCTCCTGCGTGTGAAGCAGGCACTCTGACCAGCTGAGCTACGCCTCCGTAACATTTTAATTTTAACATACACTATGCTAAAAATCAATAAAAATCTATATAAGCGCTCTAAAAAGCCTGTAGAGTTACAATTGATGTGAGACTGAAATCAAAAAAAGATAGAAAAAAGCGAC
>CAVHYZ010000048.1:0-13535 GCA_963640495.1 Acutalibacteraceae bacterium | reverse complement strand
TTTCTACATCAAGTAGGCTTTTTTGTACTGTCTGCACAATCTGGGGCAGTCCACTGCACGGCCACGGGGTGGTATTTTACATATTAAAAGAATGAGAGCTGTGTGGTTTTGGGTAATGATGCAAATGCTCCGTTTTCTTCAAGCACATCTATAATTGTTTGAGGCGCACGGGAACGCTGCTGAACATCCTCAATAGATAAGAATTCATCTATTTCGTCGGTAATTTTTTCTTCTTCGGTGCCGTCATCGTGTTTAACCTTGATTTTCTTGTATCTTGCATTTTCAAGGGAAAGGGCGGCGTTTTCACCGCAGCCGGGAATTGAGGCAAAGGGAAGGCGAATTTTACCGTCCTCTACAATATATCGGGTGCCCATGGAGTGATAAATATCAATAGGCAACAGCTCAACGCCCCTTGCCATCATCTCATTCATAACCTGAAGTGAGGTGTAAACATCTCCCTCTTTATCGCTGGCAGTATGGCTCTTGATTCTGGCATTAAGCTCATTCATTCTTTCTTTAACTGCCTGCCTGCCCGCAAGAACGGTTTTTGTTTCAAGGTCTCCGCCCCTAACGGTGAGGTAAGTGGCATAATACTCAACGGGATAATAAAGCTTATACCAAGCAAGACGCATTGCGGCAATAACATAAGCCGCTGCGTGAGCTTTGGGGAACATATACTTAATTTTGAGGCAGGATTCAAGATACCATTCCGGCACATTATTATCTCTCATCGCCTGCTTGTGTTCCTCTGTAAGAAGTTTCGGTGCTTTACCTTTTCTGACTATTTCCATTATCTTAAAGGCCATTTCATTTTCAACGCCTTTATGGATTAAGTAAACCATTATAGAGTCACGGGTACCGATAACCTCTGAAATTGTGCAGGTTCCGTTTTTAATAAGCTCTTGGGCGTTACCTGTCCAAACATCCGTGCCGTGTGAAAGGCCTGAAATTTGAAGCATATCGGAGAAGTTTTTGGGCTGTGCCTCCCTTAACATTCCTATTACAAACGGAGTGCCAAGCTCAGGAAGAGAGAGTGTGCCTGTAGGGCATTCTATATCCTCTGCCGTAACGCCGAGAGGTGCGGGAGAGGTAAGCATTTCATAAAGCTTCGGGTCACACACATCCGCATCCATAACGGAAGTGCCGGTTAGTACCTCAAGGTGCTTATACATTGTAGGAACTTCGTGACCCAGATTATCAAGCTTCAGGATAGTATCATGAAGTGAATGGAAATCAAAGTGAGTTGTTCTGTGAATTGAGTTTGGGTCATCTGCAGGGTGCTGAATGGGAGTGAAATCTTCCGCATCTTTGTCGCCCGGCACAACAACCATTCCGCCGGGGTGCTGGCCTGTGGTTCTCTTTACGCCTGTACAGCCTTCCGCAAGCCTTTCTTTTTCCGCAACGGAAATATTCATAAAATAATTGAGCTTGTCATTTTCTTCTTGCGTAAGGTCGCTTCCTTCATATCGGCGTGCTTCCCTAAGCTCAAGTAATTTTTGAGTGCCTTCCTCAACCCATTTGCTTACATATCCGAAAGCTGTTTTTTCCGCAACTGTGCCTATGGTACCTGCCTTGAAAACATGCTCTTTGCCGAAAAGCTCCTCTGTATATCTGTGAGCGTAAAATTGATATTCACTGGAGAAGTTAAGGTCAATATCCGGTGATTTATCGCCTTTAAAGCCGAGGAATGTTTCAAAGGGAATATCGTGGCCGTCTCTTATCATAGGTTTATGACAATTCGGGCATTCTTTCGGGGGCATATCAAAGCCGGAGCCGTACTCGCCGTGGAGGAAAAATTCGCTGTGCTTACATTCTGTGCAAAGGTAGTGAGGTGCAAGGGGGTTAACCTCGGATATACCTGCCGCAAAAGCAACAAATGACGAGCCTACAGAACCTCTTGAGCCAACATAATAGCCGTGGTCCATAGAGTCTTTAACTAACTTTTGGGCTATCATATAAAGAACGGCAAATCCATGCTCTATAATGGAATCCAACTCTTTATCAAGCCTTGCTCTGATATATTCGGGAAGCGGGGAGCCGTAAAGAGCTTCCATTCTTTCGTTACAAATTCGTTTAAGGTCTTCGTCCGCTCCGTCAATATGAGGCGGATATGTACCGCTTGGGATAGGCTGAATTACCTCACACATATCGGCAATTTTATTTGGGTTTTCAATAACAACCTCTCTTGCCTTTTTCTCCCCAAGATACTCAAACTCTTTGAGCATATCATCGGTAGTTCTGAAATAAAGCGGAGCCTGCTTATCCGCATCGGAAAAGCCTTGCGCATTCATTATAATTTCTCTGAAAATCGCATCCTTCGGGTCAATAAAATGCACATCGCCCGTTGCAACTACGGGAACACCTATTTCATCTGCAAGAGCTATAATCTGCCTGTTTATGTCATTAAGGTCTTCCTCGCTCTCAAGGCTGCCGTCACGGAGCATAAAGGAGTTGTTGCCGTTAGGCTGGATTTCAAGGTAATCATAAATTTTTGCGTATTTAATTTGCGTTTCGTGGGATTTACCCGCAAGCACAGCCTGATAAAGCTGACCTGCCTCGCAGGCAGAGCCTACAAGCACTCCCTCCCTGTGCTGATTAAGCACGCTGAGGGGCACACGGGGATTACGGTGGAAATATTCAAGGTTTGAGGCGGTAATCATCTGATAAAGATTTTTAAGCCCCACTTTGTTTTGAGCAATGAATATTATATGCCAGCTCTTTAATTTGCGTGGGTCCGGTTTTATAACATCATTTATTTCTTCAACGGAATTTATGCCCTTTTTCTTCATTCGTTCAACAAGCTTTTCAAAGATAAGGGCAAGGATTCTGGCATCTTCATCGGCTCTGTGATGGTCAAAATTAGGTAATTTAAGCTCCTTTGCAACAGTATCAAGCCTGAAATTTTTAATATTTTCCACAAGCTCCTGAGAAAGCAAAAGAGTGTCAATATGAGTGAAATTATAAGGAATATTATTTCTTTCGCAAGTTGCCTTCATCATATCCGTATCAAAGGTGGCGTTGTGAGCAACAAGCACTGCATCATCGGTGCCTATCCAATCAAAGAACTTACGGGTTGCTTCCCCCTCTTTGGGGGCTCCCGCAACCATTGAATCCGTAATATGTGTAAGATCGGAAATTTTCTTGGGAATTTTTCTTTCCGGATTAACAAAAGTTTGGAATGAGGACACTTCCACACCGTCAACATATTTTACGGCGCCTATTTCGGTAAGCCTGTCATAGCCCGTGCGAAGGCCGGTGGTTTCCACATCAAAAATAATAAATGTGCCCTCAAAGCTCATTTTGGTATCACCGGTTACGGCTCTGATGGAATCGTCAACATAGTACCCTTCCATACCGTAAAGGACTTTTATATCCGACCCTGCGGCAGCTGCGGCTTCGGGGAATGCCTGCACAACGCCGTGGTCTGTAATAGCTATTGCCTTATGGCCCCAAGCTATCGCTCTTTTAACAAGAGTTGCGGCACTTGTAAGGCCGTCCATCTGTGACATTTTAGTATGCAAATGCAGCTCTACCCTTTTTTCATCTGCATCATCTGTTTTTTGTATCATTTCGGCAGTCATAACGGCTCTCGGCCTTATGCAATTGCACTTACTGTAATCATCATATTCTGTTTTACCGTTAATCATATAGGTTTTGCCGTCTTTAAGATTTGCCGTAAGGTTTGCCACAAATTCGTTTTTATTGAAGATTTTTACGGTATAAGCATAAGTATCATCTGCTATTTTAAAGCTGATAACGGTGCTGTTGCCATCACGGGTGGGATGAAGATCAAGGCCGAAAATTTTTCCGCAAACAGTAACATTTTGCATATCGGGCATAACATCCTTCAGAGGCATGGGAGGAGTGGTTATTCTTTTGCCGTAAAGCACCTCGGAATTTTCAAGGGAAATGGGCAAATCCTCAAAATTTGCTTTCGGAGCGGCAGGCTGCTGCTTTTTCTTCGGCTCCTCGGTAACCCTTACAGGCTCAATTTCAAGGCTTTCGGGTGCGCTGTTATTATCCTCTTTATCCTCGCCGGATATATTCACGCTTAAACTAACGGAAAAATGCTCTTTAACATATTTTTCAATAAACTTGGGAGCACCGGTATTATTAAGTATATCCCAACCTCTCGGTGCGGTTATGTTAAGCACTCCGTCGGAATAATCAAAAACAGCCTCATCAAGAAATGAACCTACTGCGGCATTTTCGCTTTTAAGCCCTCTTACAATAGTTTTATAACATTTTTCGCTGAACTCGGATGGCGGATAAACGCCTTCAATATGCACACGGTTTACTCCGAGCTTTTCTTTAACGGAATCCTGTGCCTCAACCACGGCATCATCGGGTATAAATTTTTCAAACTCTGCCGTAATTTCTATTCTTTTATCTTCCGCTTTATAATCTACACGCTTAACCTTGCCATCCGATAACAAATCACACAGCACGGGGTTTAAATATTCGCCTATAAAATAAAGTAAATCTTCTCTCTTCATCTTCAATCTAACTTTTCTATTTCTTTCATCAATCTGTCTAAGGCTTCTTCTTCGGGAACTTTGCAAAGGATTTCTCCCTTTTTGAATATAAGGGCACAGCCGTCTCCTCCGGCAATTCCTATATCTGCCTCTCTTGCTTCTCCGGGGCCGTTTACGGCACAGCCCATAACCGCAACTTTGATATTTTTGTTGCACTCTTTAAGTTTTTCTTCAACTTTATTTGCAAGGCCTATAAGGTCTATTCTTGTGCGCCCGCAGGTGGGGCAAGCCACTATATCAACACCGCCGTTATTAAGGCCGAGGGCTTTTAGAATTGAATACCCTGCCTCAACCTCTTTTAAAGGGCTGTCGGTCATTGAAACGCGGATTGTGTCACCGATCCCCTTTGCAAGTAAAGAACCTATGCCTATGCTGGATTTTACGAGAGCCATATTATATGTGCCTGCCTCGGTTACTCCCAAATGCAAGGGGTAATTGCACTTTTCCGCCGCAAGAGTATATGCATCAATCATGGTTTGAACATCAGATGATTTAATTGAGATTACAATATCATCAAAATCAAATTTTTCCAAAAGAGATGCGTGATAAAGTGCGCTTTCCACAAGAGCTGCAGCCGTGGGCGCACCGTATTTTGCGAGAATGTGTTTTTCTACACTTCCGCTGTTTACACCTATGCGAATTGGAATATTTTTTTGCTTACAAGCATCGGCAACGGCTTTAACCCTGTCATCAGAACCGATATTGCCGGGGTTTATGCGAATTTTATCCACACCTGCGCTGATACTTTCAAGGGCAAGGTGATAATCAAAATGTATATCCGCAACTACGGGAACGGTTAAATTTTCTTTCAGTTTCGCAATAAGAGATACTGCTTCCATATTCGGCACGGCAGCTCTGATAATTTGGCAGCCTGCTTTTTCAAGCTCCACAGCCTGTTTAACGGAGCCTTCTGTATCTGTTGAAGGCACATTGAGCATAGACTGCACTGTTACGGGGCTGTCACCGCCGATATAAATATTTCCGACTTTAATCTTTTTAGAAATTCGTCTTTCCATTATATTATCCTTTAATGAGTTTCCAAACATCACTGAAACATATAAATGCCATCAGGGCAAGGAGAAGCACCATACCCACCGCATGCACCCAGCCTTCATATTTGCGTGGCACAGGGCGTCTTGCTATCATCTCTATGAGAATAAACAGAAGCCTGCCGCCGTCAAGTGCGGGAAGGGGTAAAAGGTTAAAAAGGCCTATGTTTATTGCTATAAGAGCAAGAAGGGTGTAAAGATATGTGTAATCCCTGGTTTCTGCCGAGGATTCCGCCGCATCGGCAATATAATCTATTGTGCCGATAGGTCCGGACAAATCACTGATATTATAAGTGCCTTTTATGAGGTCAAAAAGTGAAATATAAACAAGCCTTGCATAAGATAAAGACTCTTTGAAGGTGGTGGGAAAAACCGTTGCGAAGCTCTTATCTTTGCCTACAATTATAAAATCATAAACTATTGTTAATCTTTCTTCGCCGTTATATTCGGTTTTTTCGGTTTTGAAATGAACATCTTTAAGCTCTACCTTTTTGCCGTCACGCTTAACGACAAAATCAAAAACGCCGTCATCATCCGTAGACATAAAATAAGATATGTCATAGTCAGAGAAAACTCTGTGGCCGTTAATTTTTACAAATTCATCCCCTGCCTGCAAGCCGTATTGAGTGCTTACCGCATCCTCGGAGAATGAATGAATGGTGGTTGTGCCTATAAGACTGTCACTTGTGCCGAGCATAATGCCTACAATGATTATGCCCATTATTAAATTTACAACACCGCCGGCGGCAACAATTATAAATCTTTTCCATGCCTTTTGATTGCAAAAGGCTCTTTCGTCATATTCTTCGCCGTCTTTAACATCTTCGCCCTCCATGGCACAGTAACCGCCTATGGGGAATAATCTTAAAGCATAAAGGGTTTCACCCTTTTTGAATTTAAAAAGAGCAGGGCCCATGCCCATTGCAAATTCATTTACTTTAACCTTGAAAAGTTTTGCAAAAGTAAAATGACCGAGCTCATGGAAAAATATAAGAAACCCGAAAAAGATTATGGCCACAAGAATGGGCCAAACCTTACTCCATACTGTTGAAATGGCAATAAGCTGCATTATTTTCATAACCACATTGCCTCCGTTTCTTTTCTGATTTCTCTATCCGCCTCAAGGACTTCTTCAAGAGTATATGCTCCTGTTGAAATATTTGAATTTAATGCTCTTTCAACGGAATCCGTAATATCCCAAAACTTAATTTTACCCTTACGGAAAAGCTCATTTGCCTTTTCGTTTGCTCCGTTTACGATGGCAGGGTAAAGTCCGCCTTTTTCAAGGGCTTTACGGCAATAATTTATACATCTGAAGGTTTCGTAATCCGGTTTATCAAAGGTGAGGGTGCCGTAAGATGCAAGGTCAAGCTCTTTAACGGGGCTTTCAAATCTGTCCGGATATGTAAGGGCGTACTGAATGGGTATTCTCATATCAGGCACGCCAAATTGTGCTATAACAGAATTATCATTATACATAACAAGGGAATGAACTACACTTTGCCTATGCACAACTATGTCTATATCTTTCGGCTGCATATCAAAAAGCCATGCTGCCTCTATAAGTTCAAGCCCTTTGTTCATCATTGTAGCGGAATCAATGGTTATTTTTGCGCCCATTGACCAATTCGGATGGTTAAGAGCCTGCTCCAAACTGACATTTTTAAGCTCATCTGCACTTTTGCCGAAAAACGGACCGCCGGATGCCGTAAGAATAAGCTTTTTAACCTGCTTTTTATCTGCACAGCCCTGTAAGGACTGAAAAATTGCCGAATGTTCACTATCCACCGGAAGAATGGAAACTCCCTTTTCTTTGGCAAGGTTAGTTACAAGACGGCCACCTGCCACAAGCGTTTCTTTATTTGCGAGGGCAAGTTTATTTCCTGCTTTAATTGCGGAAATTGTAGGCTCAAGGCCGGCTATGCCCACTATGCCATTAAGCACCGCATCTGCATTTATTGCGGCACATTCTTTTACACCTTCAACGCCGGCAAGAATTTTTGTGCTTGTATCCGCAACCTTAACTTTAAGGTCTGCCGCCGCTTTTTCATCAGCAACCGCCGCAATTTTAGGAGCAAACTCACGAATTTGCCCTTCAAGAATATCCGTTCTCACATTTGTGCTCAGGGCAACAACATCATAATTATGCATTTTTGCCACTTCAAGAGCCTGAACCCCTATTGAACCTGTTGAACCGAGAATTGAAAGGGTTTTTATCATGTGATAACCTCCGAAATATCGCTATCGCTCAAATTCCAATTACGCAAAAACTTCTGTTAAAAATCTTACTATTACATAGGTTGCGGGCATAGTGAATAAGAAGGAATCCACTCTATCCAATGCTCCTCCGTGCTCGGGAAGAAGGGTGCCGAAATCCTTAACGCCGTAGTTTCTCTTGATAACGGATGCCGCAAGGTCGCCGCACATACCCATAACGCATACACAGGGAACAATAATAAGCACCATCCACCATTTAATTGTATCTATAACATCTGCGTGGAAATAGAATTTGCGGCAAATAAAATAAGTGATGAGGGCAAAAACCGTTGTGCCCACAACGCCGCCAACTGCACCTTCAACGGATTTTTTGGGGCTGATTTTCGGAGCCATCTTGTGCTTGCCTAAAGCACTGCCGACGAAAAGAGCAAAAGTATCGCAAAGCCAAGCACAATACATAGCCATAAGCACCACATAAACACTTTGAGCAGTGCTGAAAATATCGCTGCGGCTCTGCATAAAATCATAAGTAAACAGCAAAGTGAGCATTGAAAGCGGAATGGCAAAGGACATAAACAAGCCTATTGCCACATGCTCAAACCTTGTTGTATCGTACATTTTAAGCATAAGAATAAGCACGGTAAAAATATATACTGCGGCAATCATACCGGATATGCCGGAGATTTTTTCTTCAAGAATATCTTTAATGCCAAAGCTGTAATAAATCGGCAAACAAATAGCAAAAATCATCATTACAGCTGTTAAAATTTTATTTTTGAAACCGGATACGCCGAGAACCTCATGCATACCGAGAAATCCCACCGCCGCAATAACAAGGCCTATCCATCTG
The DNA here is from genome assembly GCA_963640495.1 of Acutalibacteraceae bacterium. Classification (GTDB taxonomy): domain Bacteria; phylum Bacillota; class Clostridia; order Oscillospirales; family Acutalibacteraceae; genus CAG-177. The sequence goes on along the minus strand of CAVHYZ010000048.1, from coordinate 4,884 downwards.
CCTTCTCCATGGCCTAAAAGGCAAAGGAAGAATATGGCAAAAAGGGCACAGCCAATACCTACAATAGTTCTAACCACCATTTTGTTTGCACCGCCGGATTTTTTCTCAGCGGTTTTTTTCTTTGATTTACTACTCACGGGAATCACCTTTTCTTTTTTGAAACACTGTGTACGCAAGCTGTTATACACCGCCGAAGCGTCTGTTTCTTTTACAATAATCTAAAATTGCCCTATCTAAATCATCGGGCGTGAAATCCGGCCACATAATATCGGAAAACCAAAATTCCGAATACGCCGCCTGCCAAATCATAAAATTTGAAAGCCTGTATTCACCGCTGGGCCTGATAATTAAATCCGGATCCGGCTGACCGGCGGTAAAAATATTTGCTGAAATATCGTCTTCCGTTATATCAGAGGGCTTAAGCTCCCCTCTTTTGACCTTTTCCGCAATTTGCTTAACGGAATGTAAAATTTCATCTCTGCCCCCGTAATTTATGGCGAGGTTCACCGTCATAACATTTTTTTCTGCCGAGTGGCTTTCAAGCGTGTCGAGATTTTTTACAATATCTGCGGGAAGCCCGCTCTTTTCACCGATAAGGTGAAATTTAAGGCCTCTTTTTTCATTTTCTTTTTCTCTTGAATTTGCCTCATCAAGGTAATCTCTGAAAATTTTCATTATGGCGGCAACTTCTTTGGGAGGCCTCTTCCAATTCTCTGTTGAAAAAGCGTAAAAAGTCATAACCTCTATACCTAAATCCGCACCGTAATCGCAAATGGTTCTGAAAGCATTTGCTCCGGCTTTATGCCCTTCAGTGCGCTCAAGGCCTCTTTGTTTTGCCCAACGCCCGTTACCGTCCATTATAATTCCAATATGTTTCGGAAGTGTTATGTTTTTGAGAATTTCCTCTGTCATAATAAAATACTCCCCGGGCGGAATTTCTCCCGCCCGATAATCAACATGTTAAATGGACATAATTTCCTTTTCTTTTTCTTCGGAAATCTTATCAATCTCTTTTACATACTTGTCTGTATACTTTTGAATTTCATCCTCGGCATCCTTAAGGTCATCTTCGGTAATCTCGGAAGCCTTTTCCATCTTCTTTGCCTTTTCAATGGCATCTCTTCTGGTGCTGCGGATTGAAACTCTTGCGGTCTCTGCCATAGAGCGGACATCCTTGCTCAGCTCTTTACGGCGTTCCTCTGTAAGCTGGGGGAAAATAAGGCGAATTGTGACACCGTCGTTCTGGGGATTGATGCCTATATCAGATGCCTGAATTGCCTTTTCAATAGCATGAAGGGTTGATTTATCCCAAGGCTGAATATTGAGAATCCTTGCCTCTGCCACGGAAACAGCTGCCATTTGGTTAATGGGAGTGGGTGTGCCGTAGTAATCAACTCTGATTTTATCAAGGACATTTGCGTTGGCTCTGCCTGCCTTAAGCTGTAAAAATTCGTTCTTAAGGGAGCTGACTGTCTTTTCCATTTTTTCTTTTGTGTTTGCAAATAAAGTATCCATAATTTTCCTCCGTTATCTTATATGTTATTGATTATTGATTTGTTACAAGAGTGCCGATTTTTTCACCGGATGCAGCCTTGATAATATTGCCCGTTTCGTCTGTTACGGTGCCGTCTGCATTCTTTTTGTAGCCGAATTTGAAAACGATGATATTTATATTATTGTCACGGCAAATTGAGAAAGCCGCCGCATCCATAACTCTGATGTCTTTTTCAAGCACCTCGGTGTAGCTGACTTTTTCGTACTTAACGGCATCCGGATATTTGCCGGGGTCTTTATCGTAAACGCCGTCCACATTGGTGGCTTTAAGTATAACTTCCGCACCGATTTCCGCCGCTCTCAATGCCGCACAGGTATCCGTTGAAAAGAAGGGGCTGCCTGTGCCTGCGCTGAAAATGCATACCTTTCCGTTTTCAAGGTGATGAACGGCTTTATTTCTGATGTAGGTTTCCGTAAACTGAACCATGGGCACAGCGGTCATAACTCTTGCGGGCACTCCGATTTGCTCAAGGGAATCCGCAACGGCAAGGCCGTTCATAACCGTTGCAAGCATGCCTATATGGTCGGCTCTTACACGATCCATTTTTCCGCCGGAGCGTCCTCTCCAAAAGTTGCCACCGCCTATAACGAGGCCAACCTGCACGCCGCTGTCAACAAGTGTTTTAATTTTTTCACATACTGCGTTTATAACCTCAAAATCAAAGCCGTGGCCTGCCTCGCCGGCAAGTACCTCTCCGCTTATCTTAAGAAGTATTCTTTTATACTGCATTTCATATCACTCCGCTCTGTTTTGAATATTTCCGATAATTAATCACATTATATATTATATTATTTTAGGGCAACTGTAAAGGAATTTTTTTGAATTCACACAAAAAATTAACATACGCACGCCAAAATCAATATTTTTTCAATTTCATCCGATTGAGCTTAGGGCAAATAATCATTGATTTTACAACGGGGCTTGAAAGGATGCCTTAAAAACTGTATAATGAAGCTTGTAATTTTTCCGTAAAGGAGTAAGAGAATTGAAAAATCTTATTTTGAGAAATACTCCCCAAATAGCAGATATATTTGAGCTGAGAATTATTGACGGTGTTGATGGCAAAAACACTTATGATGTATTTTGCGAAAATGATAAAATAATCGTTTGCGGTGACTGCAAAATAAGCCAGGCAATGGGCTATTATGAATACCTTAAAACTTATTGCGGCGTTAATTTATCTCATTGCGGAAACACGGAATTAAATGTTACCGAGGCACCTCTTTTTGAAGGACACCTAAAAAAAATCATACCTCAAAAGAGAAGGGTTTATCTTAACTATTGCACCTTCGGCTATTCCATGGCTTACTGGAAGTGGGATAAATGGGAAAAAGAGATTGACTTTATGGCAATGAATGGCATAAATATGCCCCTTTCGGTTGTAGGCAGCGAGGCCGTTTGGTATTATACCATGCGTGATTTCACTTACAGTGAGGTAGGTGCACTGCGTTATATAAGCGGACCGTCTTTTTGGCCTTGGCAGCTTATGACAAATATAGATTCTTATTTCAGCCTTACGGATGTTAAATACATTGAAAGCAGAGTTGAGCTTGGTAAAAAGATTATAGACAGAGAAGTTGAGCTCGGCATGACTCCCATACAGCAAGGCTTTTCCGGTATGGTGCCCAGAAGTTTTTCTAAGCTTTTCAAAAAGATTAAAATGAGCATGGTTAAGGGCTGGTGCAATTTCCCCGTTACATTCCAGCTTGACCCAATGGATTCGGCATTCAAAAAATTCGGCACCGCTCTTCTTAAAAAGCAACAACAGCTTTTCGGCTCTTATCATTACTACGCCTGCGACCCCTTCCACGAAAACGAACCTACCATAAAAACAAAAGATTATCTTTGGAAGGTAGGCAGAGCAATTGACACCATGTATCAGGAATTTGACCCGGACTCCGTTTGGGTTATGCAAAGCTGGTCATTAAGAGAGCAGATTGTTAAATCCGTGCCGAAGGGCAGGCTTTTAATTCTTGATATTGACGGCTCAAAGCACAGCAAAAACGAAGAATTTTGGGGCCACGAATTTGTTCTCGGCAACATTCATAATTTCGGTGACAGAAACACCCTTCATGGCAGTATAAAAGCCCTTGCGGATAATCAATATTATCTTGTTAATGCCGAAAATTGCGTTGGTACGGGATTATTTCCCGAGGGAATTTTTCAAAATCCCCTTTATTATGATTTATCTTTCAAAATGCTTACCGAAGCAGAGCCGATAAATCTTGATGAATGGCTTAAGGATTACGCTTTTCGCCGTTACGGCAGCGATGAGCAATGCCTTGTTGACGCCGTAAATATGATGAAAAAATCCTGCTACAACGAAAATTGCGTGGGCCGTGAAACGGGCTCAATGATCGCGGCAAGGCCGGGCACGGAGCTTCCTCATACTGCGCCAAATGACCATAGAGAGCTTAGATACGATAACAAAGATTTACTCAAAGCCTTAGAGCTTTTGTTAAAATCCGAAAGCGCCTGCAAAGACGGCTACAAATATGATGTTTGTGATTTAACACGCCAGGTGCTCAGCAACTATTGCACCGTTTTATTCGGCCGTGTTATGGAAGGCTTTAACAAGAGAGATGTTAATCTGTTTGAGCGCTCAAGCAACACATTTCTTAAAATTTGCGAGGAGCTTGACGAGCTTCTCCAAACAAGGCCGGAGCTTACCCTTTCTTACCATCTTGACGAGGCGGGAGCCCTTGCTTTAAGTGAAAAAGACAAAGAAAATTTTGAGCTTAATCTTTTAACTCAGCTTACAATTTGGGGGCCCGTTTATAACTCCGTAAACTATGATTACGCATGGAAAGAATGGGGCGGTCTTATTAAAACTTACTACTCAAAGCGCTGGCAAAGCTTCTTTGAAAAGCTTGCATTTGAGTTTGTGCATAAGGGCAAATTCTCCACCACCACCAAAAAACAACACTGCGAAAGAAATATTTACAGGGGCAATCAATTCTATAAAACTTATGCTGAATTTGAAAAGAAATGGCTTTCCACGGCAAACCCCGAAAAGCCGACAAACGGAGATACGGTTGACATAGCCACAAAACTTGCCGAAAAATATGCAAAAAAGATAGAAGAAGCTTAATTTTCGCACATATAATTTCAGACTGCTGCAAAATCTGCAACAGTCTGTTTTTGTTTCACATGGAAATTATATCTTCGAATTTTCCGTTTATGTACTCTGCAAGCTCCTCCGGATTTACTCCCAACATTAAACCTCTTTGGCCGCCGCTTACAAAAATTTTATCAAACAAAAGAGCGGTTTCATCAATGAACTGCCCCAAGTTGTGCAGACAGTACAAAAAAAGACTACCTAAAGTAGA
>CAVHYZ010000047.1:0-13615 GCA_963640495.1 Acutalibacteraceae bacterium | reverse complement strand
TTTCTACATCAAGTAGGCTTTTTTGTACTGTCTGCACAATCTGGGGCAGTCCATACCGTTGGCGGTGTTTTTTATGCTTTCGATTTTAGTTGTTTATTTACAAAAAGACTGTTTACATCTGATTTTCTCTGTGTTAAAATGTTGCTTGTATAAGTGTTTAATTTTGATTATACACAGGAGAGTCTTATGGATTATATTACGTATCCCGGCAAAAATTATGTTGATGCATATTGTATTGTAAAAACTATGGAGATTAAACCAAATAAAAACGGTGTTGATTATATGGATTTAACTCTTGCCGATAAAAAAGGTTCAATCAATGCAAAAAAATGGACTGTAACCATTGATGATAATGCCATACAACCCGGTGATTTTGTTAAAGTCAGAGGCACGGAGGATAGTTATAAAGGCGTTCCTCAGTTTAAGATTGATATTATTCGAAAGGTTACAAGCGAAGATAATGTTAATATTTCGGATTATGTGCCTGTTGCTTGCCTTCCTGGTAAAGTTATGCTTTCCGAAATTGAACAAATTGTTGCATCTTTCAGTGATGAAGATTTTAAAAAACTTGTTACTGTAATTCTTGAAAAATTTAAAGACAAACTTCTTTACTGGCCTGCTGCTCAAGGGCTTCATCATGCTGTTAGAAGCGGGCTTCTTATGCATACCCTTTCGATTCTTCGTTTGGCAGAGTCTGTAGTAGCAATTTACACTTACCTTAACAGCGATTTACTTTTTTCCGGAGTTATTCTTCACGATATTTTGAAAATTGAAGAAATAGGTGCTTCGGAGCTTGGTGTTCCCGATGGATATACCACAAAGGGTAATTTGCTCGGTCATCTTGTCATGGGTGCTATGAAGATTAACGAAGTTGGCAAAGAGTTAAACATTCCGGAGGAAAAACTTGTTTTACTTGAACACATGCTCATTTCTCACCATGGTATTCCGGAGTATGGTGCAGCAAAATATCCTATGTTTTCAGAGGCAATGGTGCTTTCAAGCCTTGATGATTTAGATGCAAAACTTTATGAATTCAAAAATTACACCGATGAGCTTGAAGAAGATACTTTTTCAAAGAGTATCGAATATCTTGACAGAAGAAAAATATATAAACACGCCCTCGAAAAAGACGGCGGCGTAGAACTTTTATGAGGTGCTTATGGCTGATTGGACAGAAATTAAAATAACTGTGCCTGCCGATGATGTTGATAAAGCAGGGGATATAGCACAAATGGTTGTGCCGTACGGTATCTATATTGAAGATTATCGTACACTTGAGCAAGAGGCTTGGGAAATTGCAAGAATTGATTTAATAGATGAAGATTTGCTTGCAAAAGACAGGACAAAAGGAATTGTTCATATCTATATCTCACCTGAAGAAAATCCGGCTGAAGCCGTTTCTTTCCTGCGTGAAAGATTTGACGCTGAGGGTATAAAAAACGAAATAGATGAAAATTCCTGCAAAAATGCAGATTGGGAAAATAATTGGAAAAAATATTTTAAGCCCATGCCTGTCGGCGAAAGATTACTCATTCATCCTATTTGGGAAGAAAAATATGAGGCGGGGAACAGAGCTGTTATCCATCTTGAACCGGGATTGGCTTTTGGCTCAGGCACTCATGATACAACCCGTCAATGCCTTGAAAACATCGAAAAATATGCTTATCCCGGCAAAACAATGCTTGATGTTGGGTGTGGCAGCGGTATTCTTTCCGTATCTGCGCTTCTTCTCGGAGTTGATAGCGCAGTAGGCGTTGATATAGATGCCCTTGCCGTAAAAACAGCTCGTGAAAACGGTAAAACTAATGGCTTTGAGGAGCCGAAATATAAAGTCCTTCAAGGCTCTCTTACAGATAAAGTTACCGGAAAATTTGATATAATCGCAGCAAATATTGTGGCAGATATAGTTATTACTCTTTGTAAAGATGTTAAAAAGTTTATGAATGATGGTGCCGTTTTTATAACCTCCGGTATAATTATTCCCAGAGAACAAGATGTGCTTAATGCTTTTGAAGAAAACGGTCTTGAAGTTATTGAACGCCACGAAAGCGGTGGGTGGCTCTGTTTTGAGGCAAAGGCAAAATGAGTTTAAGTGAAGAATTAAAAGATTATCTTATAAACGAAGGGGCTTCTGATGTAGGATTTTTTGCTTGCGAAGATGGCCCACTTCGTTACGGAATATCTATTGTTGTTCGTCTTTCCCAAGAAATTATTAAAGAGATTGACGGAGCGCCTACATTAACTTATTTTAATCACTATCGCCAGGTAAATGCTTTTATTGACCGTTTGCTTCTTCAAGCAGGGCTTTTTCTTCAAAAGAAAGGATACGGCTATATCACCGTTGCCGCATCTCAAAGTATGAATAATGAAGGTTGGAATTTTAGAGGCCGCTTTTCTCATAAAGAAGGTGCAAGCCTTGCCGGTCTCGGAGGAGTCGGCAAAAACTCTCTATTTTATCACAAGGAATGGGGAAGTCTTGTTCGCCTTGGCACTGTTTTTACAGATTGCCCTTTGGAAATAGGCGAAAGATATGAGCTTGATATATGTGGTGAATGTACAAAATGTGTAGATGCTTGCCCGGCGGGCGCAATTAAAAACACCGAGTTTTATTACGGTATTTCCCGTGATGAATTATTTGACCCACAAAAATGCAGCGACTACATGAAAAAAGCTTATCAAAAAATCGGTAGAGGTGCGGTATGTGGAATTTGCATGCGCGTCTGTCCGAAAAATAAACTAGATTGAACTAAATTAAATTAAAGGAAAGGGTTATAGTATGCTTACAGAAAAACAAATTGGGCGTTTATACTCCAAATTTGAAAGGTTCGAAAAAACCATTGAGCCTAAAATTTTTATCAAAGTAGGTGAAGTAGGAGCAAAAGCCTATGAAACTGCTGATAGACTTTACAAAATTCCGGATGACTCGCTTTTTAAGCTTGTCGAAAAAGGCTATCAGTGGGGCGGAGAGGAAACTTTCTGTTGGTTCAAAACCGATTATATCGTTCCCACAGACCTTGCAGGTAAGGACTTATTCATTAAGCCTCATACTCAAGGTTACGAAACATTACTTTGGGTTAACGGAAAACCATTTGGCACTTTTGCCACAAAAATAGTTTTCACAGGCCACGGCAATCATTATTGTGACCTTCTTAAAAAGAATGTTACCGCAGGCGAAAAAATTGATATTGCCCTTGAGGTATATAGCGGCCATGCATATAAGGGGACACATCCTCTCGATAATAACCCTATCCTTGATTATATATATCATTTTGAAGGCATTGATATTTGTGTTAAAGATTATGAAATGCAAGATTTCTTCTTTGACCTTAAAACGTTAAATGAACTTTTTGAAACTCTCCCGAACGATTCATTTAGAAAAGGTGAACTTGCCAATGCCTACTATGAGATGCATAAAGTTCTTTTCTACTCTCCGGAGGATACCGATGAAGAATCTTTCCGTGAAGGCATCAGACAAGCAAGCGCTATAATGAAAGAAGTTCTTTCAGAAAAAAACGGTCCCGAAGTTGCTACAGCAGGTGTTATAGGCCATAGCCATATGGATACTGCATGGCTTTGGAAGCAAACCGAAACTATTAAAAAATGCGCAAGAACATATTCAAATCAAATTTCTCTTATGGAGCAGTACCCCGAATATACTTTTGTTCAGTCATCTGCTTGCCACGGTAATATGATTCTTCAGCATTATCCCGCTCTTTTTGAGGATATTAAAAAGAAGGTTGCCGAGGGCAGATATGAGCCAAACGGTGGCGTTTGGGTTGAGTGTGATTGTAACATAACTTCCGGTGAAAGTATGGTAAGGCAGTTCCTTTGGGGTCAAAGATTTACAAGAAAGCACTTTGGCTTCACCTCAAACACATTCTGGCTTCCCGACACTTTTGGATATTCAGCCGCAATTCCTCAAATTATGAAGGGTTGTTCTGTTGATTATTTCTGCACCACCAAAATAGATTGGAACGATACAAATAAATTCCCATATGATACTTTCTATTGGCAGGGAATTGATGGTACGAAAGTATTTACACATTTTAACAGAACTCATCTTTGGCCTTCGCCGGAAGATTTAATAGATTGTGTTGCTAAAGATCCAAAAGACGAACCCGGTCAGTCTCTTAAAGAAAAGAGCGTTACTAAAAAACGTCTTTTTGCTTACGGTTACGGTGACGGTGGTGGCGGACCACAGTTTGAAATGATTGAAATTGCACGCCGCTGCAGAGATTTGAATGGTTGCCCCAAGGCAGAGCCTACAACAGTAGGCAAGTTTATGCAGGAAATTGAAAGAGATGCAAAAAATCCCTCCACATATAAAGGCGAGCTTTACCTTGAAATCCACAGAGGTACTCTTACAAACCAGCATAACATTAAGCATAATAACAGAAAGTCTGAACTTGCTCTAAGAGATGTTGAATATCTTACAGTAAATAATGCTGTTAAAGCCGGTGAAATTGCCAAGGATGATGCTACACATCCTCTTTGGGAGACTCTTTTGATGAATCATTTTCACGATATTCTTCCCGGCACCTGCATTCACCCTGCTCATGAGCTTTCCCTTAAGCAGACAGGAGAGCTTCTTGAAACCGCATCTAAGCTGAAAAAAAAGCTTACAAAAGGTAACGGCACAGAAATTTCTCTTGTCAATACTCTTTCTTTTGACAGAAATGATGCAATATTTATTGAGTGTGATGAAGGTCTTGTTGCAGATTGTGATTGCAAACAGCAGGTTTATAAAAATCTTGACGGTAAAAATATTCTTATTCTCAGCGGAATTACTATTCCCGCTTTCTCAACTATAAAAATAAAGCTTGTCAAGGGCGAAATAAAAACAGGATCTGCATTTAAGGCAAATGATAATAGGCTCGTTACACCAAATGCAAATATCGTATTCGATGATAAAAAATATATTTCTTCTTTCTATGATAAAAATATCGGCCGTGAGCTTAAAGGCGAAGGTTATGATTTAGGTACATTTATTATCGGTGAAGATTTGCCTTCAAGCTGGGATAACTGGGATATTGACGCAGACCTTGAAATTAAACTTAAAGACCATTCACAGCTTGTTAATAGCGAAGTTATTTCCGATGGCGAGGTAGCTTATATCATTAGAAACGAATATAAAGTATCAAAGAAATCAACTGTTACACAAGATGTTATTTTCTTTGCAGATTCACCTGAAGTCAGATATGATACAGCTATGGATTGGTATGATGACCACCGCTTTATGAAAGTTGCTTTTGATACCTCTATCAGCTCAGATTTTGCTCGTTTTGAAATTCAGTATGGTAACGTTATCAGACCTACCACAAGGAATAATTCCGTAGAAAAGGCAAAGTTTGAAGTTACAAACCATAAGTTTACAGACCTTTCCGAAACAAGAGATGGTGTTGCAATCCTTAATGACAGTAAATACGGTATCAGCGTTGAGGGCGGTAAAATGCGTCTTTCGCTCCATAAAGGTGGCACAAGGCCTGATTATTTCGGTGACCATGGTCATCACAGAACAGTTTATTCATTCCTTCCCCATACATGTTCATTTAGTGTTGAAAATGTTGTTCAGCCTGCTTATGAGCTTAATGTTGCACCTGTTCAAGGCACTGGAGATTATGAAACAATAGCTCTTATAATTCCCGAAAAGAACAATATAATTGTTGAGAGCATTAAGCCTTGTGAAGATAATGAGAAGGCATTTATTGCTCGTATGTATGAAGCAGAAGGTTCCCATACTCATTCAAATATTAAACTCTTCAGCGGTGCTAAGAAGGTTGAAATTACTAATATGCTTGAAGAAGTTCAAAATGAATATGACGGAAATGGTCTTGATTTCAGACCGTTTGAAATCAAAACTCTTAAAATTTCTTATTGAGGTAAAGAATGAAAGCGTTACTCAAGACCTTGCAAATGAAAGTGTTACATTAACCTGTTATATTCCGGATTACTCAAAAGAAATGCCTCACATGAATAAAAGAAGAGCAATTCTCATACTGCCCGGTGGCTCCTATGAGTTTTGCTCTGACAGAGAGGCAGAGCCCGTTGCTTTCAAGTTTTTAGGTAAGGGATATGCGGCGTTTATCCTCAGATATTCCGTTAAAGAACACTCTGCATTTCCACAGCCTCTTAACGACGCTCAGCAAGCAATGAGAATTATAAGAGATAGGGCAGAAGAGTGGTACATTGATCCGCAAAAGATTGTTGTTATAGGCTTTTCGGCAGGCGGTCATCTTGCCGCCGCACTATCAACTATGGGTACGGAAAAACCAAATGCTCAAATTCTCGGTTATCCTTGTATTCTTGAAGAAACAAGCAAAATTCTTGCAAATCCAGTTCCGTCTCTTGAAAAAGAGGTTAATAATAATACTCCTCCTGCTTTTATATTTGCAGCAGCTGAGGACCCTACTGTTCCTATAATAAATTCTTTGGAATATGCAAAGGCACTTGATAAAAATAAAATTCCTTTTGAATTGCATATTTTTTCACAGGGTTATCACGGATATTCTGTTGCGGAGCCAACCGTTTTCACAAAGGAAAAAGATTGGTCGTACAATAAAGATAATTCTGCTTGGTTTGAGCTTTGTGAAAAATTTTTAAATCGTACATTTGGAATTTATTAAAAGATGTAGTATAATACTATAGGTGTTATTCTGTAAAGGAGATTAAAGTAATGGCTAAAAAACAAACAAAAAAAACAGCCGAAGAGGTTGCCGAAGTAAAAGAGCCTGTAAAAAAGTTAAATGTTGTTACAGGTGCAAAGGGCTATATTGGCCACACTCTTGTTGAAGAACTTACTGCAAGAGGAGAGAAGGTTCGTATTTCCCTTCACTCCGAGTGTCATGATTTTGATAACTATGATTGTGAAATTATCTATGGTTCGGTTACAGATCTTGACCATCTTGTTGAAATTTGTACCGGAGCAGATACCGTTTATCATGTAGCAGGTGTTATTGATATTACCGGTACAAAGGATAAACTTGTTTGGGATGTTAACTATGAAGGCACAAAGAAAATGGTTGAAGCCTGCAAAAAGTGTGGCGTAAAGAATCTTGTTTTCGTATCTTCTGTTGACTGCGTTCCCGTTGATAACGGTGATAGCCTTGTAGTTGAGCCCGAGCATTTTGACCCCGACACAGTTGAAGGTGCTTACGGTAAGTCAAAGGCTGCTGCCACAGAATATGTGCTCCATGCAGGGGATGAAAATCTTAAATGCGTTTCCGTTCATCCAAGTTGCTGCATAGGTCCCAACGATATTTACGGCACAAACAGTGTTTGCACAATGATTAACCTTTATAATAAGGGACTTTTTCCTGTTACCCTTAATTTCGGTGGCTACAACTTTGTAGATGTTCGTGATGTTGCAAAGGGAATGATCGGTGCTGCTGAAAATGGTAAAAACGGTGAAGCTTATTTCCTTACAGGTGATAAGCTCACAATTAACGAATTTATTGCAACTCTTGCAAAAATTAACGATAAAAAGCCTCCCAAAATTGCTTTGGGTAAAGATCTTCTTCTTAAACTTTGCCCTGCTATCGCTGTATTTTTCAAGGCAATGAAACTTCCTCCCGTTCTTACGGAGTTTTCACTTAATAAGGTTTGCGAAAACTGCAATTTCAGTTATGAAAAGGCAGCTAATGACTTTGGTTACAGCCCAATGAGTGCAGAGGATTCTCTTCGTGATACTTCAAATTGGCTTAAGGCTAATGCTAAAGACGATTTGCCCATTGATATGGATAAAGCAAAGAAGGCGGCTGCAGCTCTTATGGCAGCTGTCACAGCTGCAATTGTCGGCAAGAAAATTGCAAATAGAAGAAAACAATAAATCATAAAGAACAATCGGCAGTAGCCTAAATGAATGGCTGCTGTCGATATTTTTTTATTTAATATTGTTATATTTTCTAAAAATTTGCTTGAAAAAGTAGACTTTATTTAACAATTAGTATATAATTATTTTGTAGTTAAAATAGTATCAAAAATGCGAAAGTTATAATTATTTAGTCGTTCAAAAAGCCTACTTTTTGGACAATTTGTATATGAAATCAATTTGGGGGTTAATAATAGTGGGTATTCGGAATATAAAAGAAAATAATTTATGCAATCAAGGCTTAGAACATAAAAATTTTGATAGTAAAAATAGGAAAAATCATATCAAAATTTATATGCCCATAGTTTGTGCTTTGATTGTTTTTTTGATTTTATCAGATGTTGTGATAATACCTAATTTTAATTATAATAAAGCTCTGTGAAATAGATGCCTCTTGGGGTAACCAAAGAGTAAAAGGTCTTTCAATTTCAGCTGTTATAAAAGATATTTTAGATAAAGTTTTCAAGAAGGGTAATCGTAAAGTTGAAACTTCTCTTATTGAAGAATTCAGCTATCCGAAGCTTGGCCCCGGTCAGCTTTGGGAGGTTACGGCAGACGAGATAAAAAAACTCGGCGGAACTGTTTTGATGAATTCAAGGGTAATAAAAATTCAAAAAAATACAGAGAATAAAATAACCGGCGTAACTTATATTTCAAATGGCGAAGAGCATACAGTTGACGGGGATATTTTGATTTCTTCAATGCCGTTAAAAGACTTGATTGTAGGCATGAATGACGTTCCCGAAAAAGAATTAATTATTGCTAGGGGTTTACCTTACCGTGATTATATGACTTTAGGGGTGCTCGTTAGAAAATTGAATCTCGAAAATAAAACAAATATAAAAACCATTGGCAATATTGTGCCTGATTGCTGGGTATATGTTCAGGAAAGAAAAGTTAAAATGGGACGTTTCCAAATTTATAACAACTGGTCTCCCTATATGGTTAAAGATCTTGAAAATACGGTTTGGCTTGGCCTTGAGTATTTTGTTCAAGAAGGAGATGAATATTGGAATATGAGTGATGAAGATTTTTCGTCATTCGGTGCCGGAGAAATGGTTAAGCTCGGTTTGATTTCTTCAACTTCAGATGTGCTTGATACTCATGTTGAAAGAGTTAAAAAAGCATATCCTGCCTATTTTGATACATATTCCGAAATTGATACTCTTGTAAATTATATTAATACAATCCCAAATTTATATTGCGTCGGCAGAAATGGTCAGCACAGGTATAATAATATTGATCACTCAATGTGTACATCCTTTGAAGCTGTTAAAAATATCAAAAACGGTGTCACAGATAAATCTAATGTTTGGGCTGTAAATACCGAAAAAGAATATCACGAAACGGAAAAACAGTAATTTTTATTGAAAATGTAGACAATATAATTGAATGATGATAAAATAATTTTATATCGAGTTTATGGGAGATATATATGTCTGAAATGAAATGCAAAATATGCGGTAATATCATAGAGTATGAAAACGGAAAAATTCAGGTTGTGTGTAACAATTGCGGTGCTACACAATGCGCACCCATTGAAGATAAAGAGAAAGTATATAACGATGCTATTGCTCTTATGCAACAGGCAAATACAATTAAAGAATTTAAAACTATAGCAGAGGAATTTAATAAAATCTCAGATTACGAAAACTCTCAAGCACTTGCCGATGAATGCTTGGAAAAGGCTGAGCAGGGTAGAAAAAATATTATTTATACCATGGCTAAATCCAATGCATCAAAAAATGCTGTGGAGAGTTACGAAAGAGCAATAGAACAGTTTTCTTTAATTAAAGGTTATAAAGATTCCGGCGATCAAATTATATTATGTAAAAGAAAAATCAAAGCTATTAAAAACAGTGAAAAGAAATCCTCATCAAATTTTAAAATAAACCAAAAGTACAAGAAAATTGTCAGAATTTTTATTCCCGTTGTTTGTGTAGCTATTATAGTGGCAATATTATTAAATTCATTTATTATTCCGCTTGTTAAGTATAACAAAGCTTTATCTTTAAGTGAAGGCAGCGCTGAGGAAGCATATAAGACTTTTGTATCTTTAGATGATTTTAAGGACAGTGCCGAAAAAGCAAAGAATATTTATGGCACTTTCTCTTTACAGCAAAAATTAAAATTAGCACAAGTTAATAAATCTATTTATTTTGGGTCTTATGAACAGGATAATAACGATAAAAATGGTAAAGAAGAAATAGAATGGATTGTGCTTGAAAAATACAATAATAAAATACTTGTCATAAGTAAATATGCTATTGATTGCAAAAAATATGACACATCTTATGCTGAAGTAACATGGCATGATTGTACACTGAGAACATGGCTTAACGATGATTTTTACAATTCTGCATTTACAGATGATGAAAAAGCAGTAATAAATTTGTCTTCAATATCAGGTGATGCTAACTCAAAGTATGATACGGCCTATGGCAAAAATTCAAATGATTATGTATTTTTGCTGAGCTTAACCGAAATTTCAAAATACTTCAAAACAGATAAATCCAGATCTTGCTTACCTACAGAATATGCAAGAAAAAATTATATTGAAGATATAAGTGCCGACGAAGGTTGTCGCTGGTGGTCAAGAACACCGGGTTTCACTCAAAAGATTGTTGCTTCAATTAAAGATGATAGTACAATAAATTACTACGGCCTTTACGCTTTTGATATGGCTTTCGTTCGCCCTGCAATGTGGATAGATATTAGTAAGTAAAATTAACAACATTTTAGTTCGTTTATGTTATTTTTATAAATTCAACAGCTGTCACTTGAATTGCTCCTTGTGACAGCTGTTATTTTGCTATAATGCTTAATATTCAATTATCTCTGTTTTTACCGTTTCACCTTTATCAGATGTGAACACGACTTTACATTTGTCTTTTTCAAATTCAAATGCAGAGCCTATAAAATAATTCAGTTTTTTAATTTCAGCACCTACAACCATAGTGCAAGGCTGTCCGTAAGTGTCATAATCGCATCCTTTTGGATAAATGCCGATTTTGTGAGTATGACCGCAAATCATAATATTGGGTTTCACGTAATCATTTAATAGCTTTGCCCACCTTCTGTATATATCTTCTTCTATATCAAAAGGAGGTGCATCCTTATGGGTAAATGGCATATGAACAATTATCATTTTTAGTTCCACATCTTCGGCATTATATTCACTATCCGAATTAAAAATTAAGTTCTTAATATATTCTGTTTCTTTTTCTCTGAATTGATGGCAGGCAACTGTATGACCGTATTCTTTGTGATTATCATTTTTATCTTCTCCGCAGTCAAGGCAAAGCCCCCAAATTTTGCCGAGTCTAAATGAATAATAGGTGTTTCCGTTTTCTCTCGGAGCATATTGAGCAAAGAGTTCTGCACAAGTTCCCCTCAAATCGTGATTGCCTCTTGCAAACACAATAGGAATGTTTCCGTTAGTAACATCTGAGCAAATTTTAAATATTGTATTGAAATTTGCAACTACGCTGCTGTCCTCAGGTATATCTCCGTTGAGAATCAAAAAATCAATATCACCATAAGCTTTAGCTGCTGCAACGGTTCTTGAGGAATCATTGTGAGCATCGGCAATATGGTAACATTTCGGATTATTCGGTACAGGTCTGAAATCAAACTCATAAAAAACATCATCTTTTGTTAATGAAAAATAGGGGAGTCTTTTAATTATTTTTCTTTCTATAACTGTGTAGTGCTTATATTTATCCAATAACTTTTGCGGCACCTCAATATTGTGAGTTTTAATTGCCGAGCAAAGAATGCCATTTGAATCATCTACAAATATTTTATCTCCTATTTTAATGCTTACAAAAGCCTTTGTTTTAGTGGTAATAATAATTTGATAATTCTTTCCTACTGCAAATACTGCCGGTGAAAATTTTAACATGATGAACACCTCCGTTTGAATTATAACATAGTATTAAAGACCAATACAATAATAATATAAGAAAATTTTTTGTGAAATTCACAAAGTGTTTACAATTAAATTATTGACAAACCCATTTGATTGTTGTATTATATGACCATAAGTTAGCACTCAGCTAATAAGAGTGCTAATGTTAGCACTCCACTATAACAGCTCTGAAAGGAGGTTATACGATGGCAGAGTTAAGTGAAAGAAAAAATCAAATTCTTGCTTCGGTTGTTGATTTATATGTCAAAACCGGTGAGCCGGTTGGTTCTAAAGGTTTGATTGCAGCTACAGGGCTTAATTGTTCGTCAGCTACAGTTCGTAACGAAATGAATGAACTTGATTCCATGGGCTACCTTGAGCAGCCGCATACATCTGCCGGCCGTATTCCTACCCAAAAGGGATACAGATATTATGTGGATAATCTAATGAAAAATCGCGAGGTTGATGACCTAACAAAGCGTCTCATAGATGCCGGCATTTCTTCCGCTGTTGGCGATTCTGAAAAACTCGTTTCCAAATCAAGAGAGTTGCTTGCGGATTTAACAAAATGTGCTTGCGTTTCAACTTCGCCTGTAGGAGAAAAAACTTTAATTCGTCGAATTGAGCTTGTCCCTGTCGGTGTTCATAGTGCAATGATGGTATTGCTTACCTCAAATGGTATTTTGAAAAGCCGTCTTTGCAAACTTGACAGCGAAATGAGTGTTGATGTTCTTGAGAAGTTTTATAACATAGTTCAAAACTTTTTTGTCGGTAAGCCTGCCGGAGAAATAAGTCCGGCGTCAATTCAAACTATTGCAGCATCAGTTGATTGCGATTATTTCACAATGCTTCCTCTTATGGCTGCAGTCAGTGAGCTTGCAGATAGCACAAGCGATTCAAAATTAATGCTTGGCGGAAGTTCAAATCTACTATCGTTTAAAGACTATAGAAATAATATTGCTTCTTTACTTGAGTTTTTAAGCAATAAAGATCCCATAAGTGAGGTTGTAAATTCTGTTAAAGGTCCGTTTGATGTAAAAATCGGTAGGGAGAATAGATATAGACAACTTGAAAATTCCAGCATAATTGTTTCAAAGTATTCTGTAAATGATGATTCCGGTACAATCAGCGTTATAGGCCCAACAAGAATGGATTATGAATCGATTATTCCAAGTGTTAAGTATCTAAGTGACCTTGTTGGTAAACTTATTACTGAAGCTCTTGAGGAGTAGAGGGGAGAGATTATATGAAAGATAAAGAAAAAATTACAAATGAACAGGCAGAAGTTAAGGATGAAAAAGTAATGGAATCCGAAAAAAAGCCTGAAGAAAAAAAGAAAGAAAAAGCAAACAAAAAAGAAAAAAACGAAGTTGAAAAACTTCAAACCGTGCTTGCAGAAGAAAAAGATAAATTTTTAAGGCTTTGTGCTGAATATGATAATTTTCGCAAGCGTTCACAAAAGGAAAAATCTGATATTTATACCTCATCCAAAGCGGATGTAATAAAAGAACTTTTGCCGATTCTTGATAATTTTGACAGAGCGGCAGCAAATTCGGATGCTGATTTTGATGGGTATAAAAAAGGAATTGAATTGATTTTTAATCAATTTCTTCAGCTCCTTGAAAAGTACGGAGTTGAAAGCTTTGGAGCCGAAGGTGATAAATTTGATCCCAACCTTCATTCTGCTGTTATGGTTGTAGAGGATGAAAATCTTGGTGAAAACGAAATTGCCCAGGTGTTCAGTAAAGGTTACAAACTTGGCGACAAAATAATCAGAGAAGCTGTTGTCAAAGTTGCAAATAGTTAATTTATAAATAATATCTTAGGAGGATATATAT
>CAVHYZ010000046.1:0-13758 GCA_963640495.1 Acutalibacteraceae bacterium | reverse complement strand
ATTCTACCATAGGAGGTCTCTTTTTTCTATTGTCCATTTTTTACGGACTTGTTCGATGCCATGAGGCAGATGCAGTCTTTTGTTTTATAAGTAGTTTTCAGAAGAAATTTCGGCAAATATTTATCGGAATTTCTTTTTGACATTCAAAAGTTCGTCCAAGTATCATGTCACGCAAAAGCTTTGTTCACACAAAGTTTCAATAATCCCGCTACGGCTCAAGAAAAAAGTTGCATTATCATAAAATATATAATATAATTATTTAGATTATGATGTTTAGTCATTTTATAATATTTACTGTAAAATAAATTTCTGAAAGAAAGGTAGAATTGCAATGAATATTACTACAGATAAAAACGGCAGCGAACTTAATGTTGCCCTTGAAGGCAGGCTTGATACTACTACATCTCCGGAGCTTGAAAGCAAGCTTGAGGGAGAACTCGAAGGCATTACGGCTCTTACTTTTGATTTTGAAAAGCTTGAATATCTTTCATCAGCAGGTCTCCGTGTTCTGCTTGCAGCACAAAAAATCATGAATAAACAGGGCAAAATGGTTATTCATAACGTAAATAATACTATAAAAGAAATTTTTGAGGTAACAGGATTCAGCAACATTTTGGTGGTAGAATAATGAAATCATCTGATAGCAAAACACATAAGCAGGTCCAGCTTGCAGGGCCTGCCTTTAATCAGTTTGTGATATGGGGAATCTGCGGTTCTCTTATTATCACCTTGAGCACTATTGTTGATTCCCTTCTTGTAGGTAACATAATCGGCAGCAACGGCCTTGCCGTTTCAAGTATGTCTACGCCTGTGTTTCTTATCTATGCCTTTTTAGGCTTCAGTATAGGTTCAGGTGCAAGCATAAAAATAGGACGTTTGCTTGGCGCATCGGATAAAGAAGAAGCAAACAGAGTTTTTTCTGCCCAATTAACAGTAGGTCTTATTGTTTCGGCAATTCTTCTTTTACCTCTTTTATTCAAGAAATCTTACCTTTCGTTTCTTGGGGTAACAGATGAGCTTTACTCCATGGCAGAGCAATATATTACTGTTGCCTTGTGGTGCGCTCCTATATTCATAATGTACTATATTCTCGCAAATTCTGTTCGCACAGATGGTGATCCAAAGCTTGCGGCTGCCGCTTCAGGGGCTGTAATTGTGTTAAATCTTGTTTTGGATTTTGTTTTTATGAAAACATTGAATCTTGGAATTATAGGCGCTTCCGCTTCCCTCTGTGTAGCAGATACCGTTGGCTTAATCATTCTTTTAACTCATTTTTTCAAGAAACAAAAACTCCTGAAATTAAGATTATCCATTCCAACATTAAAAGATATTAAAGACTTTTTCTGGGGTGGTTTCAGCATGGGCTCCATGTATATTTCCATCGCTGTTGTTATGGTTATATTTAACACTTTACTGCTTAAATACGGTGGTTCAAACGGAACTATGCTTGTGGCAATTTACGGAGTTCTTTATACTATCAGCACCGTTCCTAACGGCGTATTTGAAGGCACATCCGGTGCTCTTACTACCGTTACGCCCTTCCTTGTAGGTGAATCTGACACAGATGGCAGCAATTTTGTGTTTAAGAGGGCCTTAAAAGTGGCTGTTATTGCAGGTGTAGGCATTACCGCTGTTTGTGAAGCAATCCCCGGACTTATTGCAAGAGCTTTCGGCATCACAAGTGAATTTGCTCCCACTGCGGTTCGTGTATTTGCAATAAGCATCGTACTCACCGCAATTAACACAATTGTTATGGGCTATTGGCAGTCTATCGGCCGCACACAGCTTGCAAATGTTCTTGCGCTTATGCGCAACTGCCTGCTCATCCTTGCCTTCGGTGCAATATTCATTCCGAAAATCAACATTTGCGGTGTAGGCGCAGCATATATTTGTGCGGAAATTTTGTGCCTCATCGGAGTAATTGCAATAAAATTCGCAAAGCCTTCCCAAAAATATATTGACGATAAATATGGCATTAAAGAAAGATGTTTTAATAACGATTATCTTATTGAAAAAGAAAGTATGGAGCAGATTTCTTCAGACCTTGAAAAAATTTGCGATGAATGGGAAATAAGCCCTGCACAGTCTTTCTTGATCAACTTTGTTTGTGAGGAATTGCTCCTCAATATTATTAAATTTGCACTTGACGGAAAAAATAAAGGCTACTATATCTCTGTAAAACTTATCGAAAAAGACGGAGAATATGTTCTTTGTGTAAGAGATAACGTTAATCAGTATAACCCCTTTGAATCTAAAGGCGACGAAATAGACAGCGGTGTGCTTAAACTTATCGAAAACAAAGCCAAAAAGTGTGAATATCAACGCAAACTCACATTCAATTATCTTTACCTTGTTATCTGAGGAGAATATTTGTGATTACTCAAACCGTTTTTGAAAGTGAAAAAGAAATAAACCGTTTGCAAATTCAAAACGAAATGTTAGCCGAGTATGAAAATAAAGGCTTTCACCAAATATTCAAAGATAAATCCGACTTATGTGTTTTGGATATCGGTTGCTGTGACGGCGAAAAAACCGTAAGCCGTTTTGCGGATAGTGCCGTTTCAAAAGTTATAGGTATTGAATATAACGAAGAGCCTTTGAACAAAGCCAGAGAAGAACGCGGCAACGGCAAATTCTCTTTTTGCAGGCTTGATGTTGAAAGTGATATTTTCTTTGACGATTTAACTGAAATTATGAAATATCATAAAATTGACGGCTTTGATATAATCTATCTTTCATTTGTGCTTATGCACCTTAAAAATCCAATTAATCTTTTGAAAAGACTCTTTTCATATATCAAAAACGGCGGATATATTGTTATTGCCGAGGCAAACGAAAATTTAACCTACCTTAAGCCCGATAAAGATAAACTTTGTGAAAATTTTGTTTATATGCTCAGCCATGATAAATATGCAGGCAGCAGATATTTGGGAGAAATCCTTCCGAAAGAACTTGTAAAATGCGGATATACGGAAAATTCCGTTTGGTGTAACGGAGTATCTGCCGAAAAAGACGAAAAAGACAGAAAAGAAAAAATTTTTGAAATATACTTTTCCTATCTTCCGGAAGATGTTAAATTGCTTTTGTCGGAAGAGCCGGAAAACGAAGAATACCGAAAATGGTCTGAGTGGATAAAAGAAAACTATGACAAATTGAAAGCTCAAATCATAGATATAAGCAGTGAAATAACAATGGGTATAAAAATTATGTCCTTCAAAAAAGAGGAAAAATAATGGCTGATATAATTATTACCGCAAAGGGAGAAAAATTTTATCTTCGTCTCCTAAAAAAAGAAGATATTTCTTATACTCTTGATGCCTGTGATAAATTTGTAGGCAAAAATCTTTATACAAAAAAAGATTTAGAAAAAGCTATCATTGATTGCAACAGATATTTTTTTATTTTGGAAACGGCAAAAGGCGAGTTTGCCGGATATATTTATTACTATCTGACAGATGCTCAAAGCATTTCAAAAGATGCAAAGCTTACAGATGATGAAATTATAAAAGTATGTGGTAATAAAAACTCTGCGATGGGCAAAATCCAATCCCTTGCAATTACCGAAAAATTTCGTGAGCGTGGTCTTTCTTCCGCCCTTATGTCTTTTGCAACAAATGAACTTAAAAAGCTAAATGCAGATACAGCTTTTGTGATTTGTTGGAAAATGCAGAGCTTTGTTCCTTTGGCAAAAACCTGTTTGTCATGTGGTTATACATTTTTAACCGAGTCACAAAATGTATGGTATGACAATGTGAATTTGTTTTGTCCCTTTTGCAAAGGCAGATGCCGATGCAGTGCCAACATTTATTATAAGAACCTAAAGGGGGAGCATAGTTTTGAAAAAGAAGATTAAAAAGAAACTTTCATTTAAGATTGTTTTTTCTCTTGCAATTTTAGGCATTATTTTAGTAGTTGCAACATCAGTTTTCAGCTATGTAACCGCAAGATCGTATCTTGAAAAAATTTATGCAGAGCGTGTTGTTACAACAAGTGACGCAATTGCAGATATGCTTTCTGCGGAAGATGTAAAAATCATTATATCCGAAGGTGGCAACAAAACAGAAGAATACAGAAGGATATTCTCTCTGTTTAACAAACTAAAAAAAGACGGCAAAGTAACCTATCTTTCACTTGTTGTTCCTGACGAAGACAGCGTAACTTTTTATATTGATGCGATGGTTGAAGAAATGGGCGATGATCCGGCAAATCAATTAGCATACGGCACTGATGTTTTATATACCGATGCAGCAAATCCCGATGATCCGGAAGATTTACAAAAATATATTACCATTTGGAAACTTTTTGAGCAAAACAAAGGGACAGGTACGCCCTTAGTCACCAATAACAGCTATGGCTACAATTACACAAACATTTCCGTTATTTGTGATGAAACAGGCAAAGCAATAGCAGAGGTTCAATATATTTTTGACATGAGCGTTGTAAGAACAACATTATTTTCTTTTTTCAATCGTATGATTCTTGTTTCGCTTATAATCATAAGTCTCGCAATAATTATTTATATTTTCCGTGTTCGCAAAATTGTAACCAAACCTATCAGTGAGCTTTCCTCGTTTACTAATGAAATTACAAATTCAAAAGATTTTGAGAGCAAGCGTATAACTCTTGAAACCGGAGATGAAATTCAGTCTCTTGCAGAGTCTTTCAATTTTATGCTTGGAAAAATTGAGGATTATATTTCAAATCTCTCAAAAATCACAGCTGAAAAAGAAAGAATAGGGGCAGAATTGGATATTGCAAGCCATATTCAAACCTCTATGCTTCCTTGTATTTTTCCTGCCTTTCCGGAAAGAGATGAATTCACTATTTTTGCCACAATGGACCCTGCAAAAGAAGTCGGTGGTGACTTTTATGATTTCTTTATGGTGGATGAAAAGCATATTGCCATAGTAATGGCTGATGTTTCCGGTAAAGGAGTTCCCGCAGCTTTATTTATGGTTATCGGAAAAACTCTTATTAAAGATCACACTGAGCCCGGTGATAATCTTGGTGATGTGTTCAGTGAGGTTAATAATATACTTTGCGAATCCAACAGCGAGGGCTTGTTTATCACGGCTTTTGAGGGCGTTCTAGACCTTGAAACCGGAGAATTTAATTATGTTAATGCAGGCCATGAAAGACCGTTTATATTAAGTAACGGCGCATTTGAAGAGTATAAAATCAAGCCCGGATTTGTACTTGCAGGCATGGAAGATATGCGTTATACTGCGGGTAAAACAAGCATTAAACCAGGTGATAAAATCTTTCTTTATACAGATGGTGTACCTGAGGCCACAAATTCAAATAATGAGCTTTACGGCATGGAGCGTCTTAATAAAATTCTTAATAGTGTTCAAAATGAAAATGCGGAGACAATACTCGCAAAGGTAAAAGAAAATGTAAATGATTTTGTAGGTGAAGCAGACCAGTTTGATGACCTTACAATGCTTTGCATCGAATATAAAAAGAAAATGGGCGGCAATAATAATGAATTAACCGTTGATGCAACCGTTGAAAATCTTGATAAAATTATGGCTTTTGCAGATAAAAAATTAGAATCCTTTAACGCATCATCAAAATCAAAAACTCAGATTGATATTGCAATTGACGAAATTTACAGCAATATTGCCCGCTATGCCTATGGCTCAGAAATCGGCAAGGCTACCGTAGAAATAGAACACGATGAAAAAGAAAACACTGCAATTCTTACATTCATTGACAGTGGAGTAGCTTATAATCCTCTTGAAAAAGCAGATCCGGATGTTACTCTTTCCGCAGATGAAAGACAGATAGGTGGCCTTGGTATCTTTCTTGTAAAAAACGCTATGGACGATATGACCTATGAATATAAAGACGGAAAGAATATTTTGCGAATTAAGAAAAAATTATAATGCCTGAAAAATTCAACGGAAGCGGCCATAGGTCACTTCCGTTGCTTGCTGATATTCATTTTACAGTATGTTTTTTATCTCTGAAAGACTTCCTACGGTGTAATCTGCCGGGGAGTCTTTTATTTTTTTGCCGTCATAACAGAACAAAATAGTTTTCATCCCATATCTTTTCGCACCTGATATGTCTGCGTTTATTGAATCCCCTATCATATATGTTTCTTCAGACTCAGGGTTTCCTGCCTTTTCAAAACAATAATCAAAAAATTCCTTTGATGGCTTTGCAAAGCCTATTTCTTCCGAAATAAAATACCCTTTTATATTCTTTGCCATACCCGCTTTTGTAAGCCTGTCCACCTGCTGATTTTTTGGCGCATTGCTTGCGGCATACACATCATATTTTGCTCCAAGATATTCTAAAAGTTCTTTTGCTCCGTCAACGGGAATCGCACTTTGGGTTAAATAAACTCTGTATCTATCCTCAAAAGCAGGGCCATCCGCTTTTATTTCCAAGTTTTCAAACACCAGATTAAAACGAATTTTCTTTAAGCCATCTATTGTAAGATTACCCTGCTCTATTCTATGCCAAAGACCGTCATTTATTTTTTTGAATTTAGGGTAATAGTTTTCGGGCATTTTTATTCCGAAATCTTTTGCAGCTGAATTTATTGAAAACTCGGAACATTTATTAAAATCGAGCAAAGTGTTATCTATATCAATAAAAATTACACCCATAATTATTCATCCGTCTTTTCTTCGTTATTATTGTCGTTATCGTCTTTGCTCTTAACAGCCCAAACTCCTATCACGCCGAAAAGGAGTAAAGCACAAATGCCCGTAATAATCTTATAAATGGTGCTTCTGGATATATTGCCAAAGCTAAAAGCTGATTTTTCCGTTTGAGTTTCCGTATTTACAGCTTCGGTCACGGTCTGCAAAGTAGTAGCTGAAGAAGCGGTAGCCTCCACAATATATATTTCTTTCTCTTTTATAACCTTTGTATAAGCTTTTCTTGTGGACTTTACAGCTTTTGTAGTTTTACTTTTCGTTGCTTTTGGGACTTTTGCGGTGGTAGTGGTTTTCTTTACCTTTGATGTAGTTATCTTTTTAGTGGTGGTACGCTTTTTGACATTATCAACTCTATGAGTTTTTTCAGTGCGTTTTTTGGTAGAATAAGTGTCTTTTGTTGTTTTTGTGGTTGTGGTCTTTTTGGTGGTAATCTCTGTAACCGGAGTTGTTCTGTTTGCCCAATAATCAGGATTGTTTGGTGTTTTGAAAGAAAAATTCTCTACATAAGAAGACTGATTATCACTGTCTGTTGTTTGGACCGAAATATTTGCATTATTACCGTAACCGTTGTTGTAATCAACCTGCATTTCAACAGTTACTAACCCATATTCTCCAAATTTAGCCACTGCATAAATGGTATAATCGGTAGTTTTATCTTTATATTTTACGGTATTCTCCTTTAAGTCTATTTCCGTTGTTCCCACATTGGACTCTGTTTTTGATTCTGTTAATGCAAAATTTATTTTGTTGCAGCCTTCCGGTACAGCATAAATCACAGCATCGAGTGGGTTATAGTCAGATATATCCGTGTTAATCAAATAATACACGGTTCTTCCATTATTATTCAAAAAACATTTTACGGAAATATACTTAGACTTGTTATTTGTATCATTCTCAAGTATCAAATATTCATCCTGTGGGTATTCTCCTAATTCCCATTCACGATTATCCGAAACTACGCCATCAATACTTATTTTATTACCAAAAGCCGTTAGAGGTATGGATAAAAAAACCAGAAGAGCAGATATTAACGCTATCACCTTTTTCATGCACTCACCTCAAATCTCCCTATAGCAAAATTGCCGTACTTGTTTAGGATACGGCAAAATTAAGTTAATTATTATTTCTGTTTGCAGGGTTTCCACAGCATTTTTTGTATTTTTTACCGCTGCCGCAGGGGCATGGGTCATTTGGCCCCACCTTTTTCTCGGTGTTGCGTACGGGGCGCTTCTTCTCTGTGTTATCCGTTGCTGCGGAGGTGCTTGTAATTGTGACGGTTTGAGTGCGTTTTGTATCTTCTTCGCTCTTAATAACAACTGTAAGAATCTGTCTTGCGGTATCCTCACGAATTTCGTCATTCATTGCATCAAACATATCTGAGCCTACTTCTCTGTAAGCTATAACAGGGTCTGTTTGTGCATAAGCCCTGAGGCCGATACCTCTGCGAAGCTGATCCATGGCGTCAATATGATCCATCCAATGCCTGTCAACATTGCGTAAAAGAATTTGCTTCTCAAGCTCACGCATAATAAGCTCGCCGTTTTCGTTGGTGCCAAGGATATTTTCACGCTCTGTGTATCTTTCCTCTGCCCTTGTAAGAAGAAGCTCTCTTGCATCCTCTTTATCAAAGTCACCCTCAAGCTCGCCCTCTTTAAGAAGGTAGCTGTATTTCTTTTTAAGATCATCAACAGTCCAATTTTCTCTTGAAATATGCTCGGGGCAGTGGAAATCAACAGATTCGTTAATGCTGTTTTCAATCATCTTTGTGATGATAGGCTTAAGGTCAACTCCATCAAGCACCTGATCACGCTGATTATAGATAAGCTCACGCTGACGGTTCATGACATCGTCGTATTGGAGAACATTCTTTCTGATACCGAAGTTTCTGCCCTCAATCTTCTTTTGAGCATTTTCAATGGTATTTGAAATCATTTTTGCCTCTATGGGCATATTTTCATCGGTTTTAAGCGTATTCATTACGGCTGTAATTCTTTCACCGCCGAAAAGACGCATAAGATCATCTTCAAGGGAAAGGAAGAATCTGCTGCATCCCGGGTCGCCTTGACGACCGGAACGGCCTCTGAGCTGGTTATCAATACGCCTTGATTCATGGCGTTCCGTACCGATTATGAATAAGCCGCCTGCTTGACGAACTCTCTCTGCTTCAGGCTCAATTTCGGCATCGTATTTCTTTTCAAGCTCTGTATAAACTTTCCTTGCCTCAAGGATTTCTTCATCATCGGTTTCCGCAAACCCCGTTGCCTCATCAATAAGTTCTTCGGGATATTGCATTCTGCGCATTTCACTCTTTGCAAGGTACTCGGAGTTACCGCCGAGTTTAATATCGGTACCACGGCCTGCCATATTGGTAGCAATGGTAACTGCACTCTCTTTGCCTGCCTGAGCAACAATTTCAGCCTCTTTATCGTGATATTTTGCATTCAAAACTTCGTGCTTAATGCCCTTGAGCTTAAGAAGGTGTGAAAGCTCCTCGGATTTTTCAATGGAAACGGTACCGATAAGTACAGGCTGGCCCTTTGCATGAGCTTCAGTTACAGTGTCGATGACAGCGTTATATTTAGCCTTTACAGTCTTATAAACCACATCCGGCATATCCTTACGAATCATAAGCTTGTTTGTGGGGATAGCTATAACATCAAGACCGTAAATTGTATTAAATTCGCTTTCTTCCGTCATAGCCGTACCGGTCATACCAGAAAGTTTCTTATAGAGGCGGAAGAAGTTTTGGAAGGTGATTGTGGCAAGAGTTTTGCTCTCATGCTCAACCTTAACTCCCTCTTTTGCTTCAATAGCTTGGTGAAGGCCCTCATTGTAGCGCCTGCCCATCATAATGCGGCCGGTAAATTCGTCAACTATAAGAACTTGGTTATCCTTAACCACATAGTCGACATCTCTTCTCATAACACCAATAGCCTTAATTGCTTGGTTAATATGATGCTGAATTGTCATATTCTCCGCATCCATAAGGTTTTCAAGGTTAAAGAATTTTTCAGCCTTTGCAACACCTCTTGCGGTAAGAGTAGCGGATTTTGCTTTTTCGTCAACAACATAATCAATGGTATCATCTACAAGGTCATCAACATCAACCTTTGAATCAACCTCTTTAATTCTGAAACACTTTAAGGATTTGGCAAAAGAATCTGCCATCTTATAAAGGTCTGTGGATTTTTCACCACGACCGGAAATTATAAGAGGTGTTCTTGCTTCATCAATTAAAATAGAGTCCACCTCATCAACGATAGCAAAGTTGTGCCCTCTTTGAACCTTTTGCTCCTTGTAAACTACCATGTTATCCCTAAGGTAGTCAAATCCCATTTCGTTGTTGGTGCCGTATGTGATATCCGCAGCATATGCCGCTTTTCTTTCATCGCCCATTTTGTCATGTATAATAAGGCCGACGGTAAGGCCCATAAAGCGATAAACTTTACCCATCCACTCGCTGTCACGGCGGGCAAGGTAGTCATTAACGGTTACAATGTGAACGCCATCACCCGAAAGAGCATTAAGGTAAGCCGGGAGGGTTGCCACAAGGGTTTTGCCTTCACCTGTTTTCATTTCCGCAATACGGCCTTGGTGAAGAATAATACCACCGATAATCTGAACGGGGAAATGCTTAAGACCGATTACACGCCATGAAGCCTCACGGCAAGCAGCAAAAGCCTCAGGAAGAATATCATCCAAGGTTTCACCGTTTGCGAGTCTCTCTTTAAACTCCGGAGTTTTTGCCTGAAGCTCAGCATCCGTTAATTTAGAATACTCCTCATCATAAGAAAGCACCTTATCGCATAAAGGCTTTACTCTTTTTACTTCCTTAGCGGAATAATCGCCGAATATTTTTTTAAGTAAACTCATTTTTCTCTCCTTAATAGGTGTAAATTACACTGCCTGTTGCGGTGCCGTCTTCGCTTGTGGCTCTAACACTCATACAGTTACTTGAGTCAAGCCAAATAAAACTGCCCTCTTCACTCCAAAGGAGAGGTTCCTCATAGGTCTTTGCTTCACTGCCGTCAACAGAGCAGTATGTTATCTTTTGGATAGGAACGCCATTTGAATTTTCTTCTCCTTTGCTTGCAAATACAGCTTTTGCAGCATCTGAATTTAGTGAGAAAACAGAAGCAGAGGTTATGTTAATTCCCTTAAAGGTTTTTGATTCGCCTGTAAGTAAATTTGTCATTTCATTCGTATTTTTATTTACAATGTAGTTACCGCTTCTGAGATAGTCGGAGAAAAAGTCTCCTTCAAAAGTTGCAACTTCACTCGTCTTTTTGTCTTTAACTGTAATTGCCTTAAAGCCGTTGTCACTCTTTGTAAGATAATGTATACCGTTATCATCATTCACAAACCACTCACCGATTATATCCTCGGCAACTATTGTGGGCCTATAAGCACTCGAATAAACCATTATATCCGTTCTTATGCCCGTTTCAGCCTCGGTGTAATATCTGGAGCTCATAAAATATTTTGCGGAACCGAGGTTTGCAACGAATTCGTCTGAAAGCATTGACCAATCCTGTCTGTAAGTGCCGCTGTGGTCAATAAGACGAGTATTTTGGGAAAGCTTTGTGCTGACACTCGAAGATTTAAGATTATACTCATAAATTTCATCATAGGTTTTATTAACAGAATAAAAATCTTCTTTATCGTAATCGGAAAGAAGAAGATAAGATGAGCCATAACCCGAAGGCATATTTCTAAGCTCGACAAAAGCATAATCATAAAGATCAACGGAAGAATTTATATCCGAGGTAAAAAGTCCGTAACCGATTGTTTTACCGTTTACAACAATATAATTGATTTTAACAGGAATGCTTTCAGTTGATGCGCTCATTTTAACGGATACGGTTTTCATCTCATAGGATGAAGACAGAAAAGCGCCGTTTATATATTCATAAAAAGCTATGTCTCCGCTTAAATTTGCCGTGTAATAGATATTGCTTATAGGTGTAGGAAGATAAATCTCGCCGTTATTTCCCGCAACGGAAACAGCGTTGGTATATTCAGAGGCAGTATAACTGTAGTATGTTGTTTCTTCCTGCGTTGTATTCTCGGTTGTTTTCGGATTAAGTGTAAGCAAAAAAGCACCTAAGCTTGCCACAAAAGCAACTGTTAAAAAAATTGCTATTACCTTTTTTGACATTTTCATTCCCCCTTAAATATCAATATCAAGCTCAACCGGACAATGGTCTGAGCCTAAAATATCCGAATGGATTTTTGCATCTTTCATTTTATCTTTTAATTTTTCGGAAACAACAAAATAATCTATTCTCCAGCCTGCGTTTCTTTCCCTTGCTTTAAAGCGATACGACCACCAAGAGTAAGTATCTGCAAGGTCCGGATAAAAATATCTGTATGAATCTATAAATCCTTCCGATAATACCTTGCTGAATTTTTCTCTTTCTTCATCGGTAAAGCCGGCATTGTGATGATTGGTTGCGGGATTTTTTATATCTATTTCTTCATGGGCAACATTAAGATCTCCGCAGTAAATAACAGGCTTGATTTTGTCAAGTTCTTTTATGTAATCGAGAAAATCTTTTTCCCACTTCATTCTGTATTCAAGGCGTTTTAAGCCGTCTTGTGAGTTCGGAACATAAACAGTGATAAAGTAATAATCTTTGAATTCAGCGGTTATGACTCGCCCCTCGTGGTCATGTTCCTCTATTCCTATGCCGTAAGTTACTTCAATGGGCTTTTCTTTTGTGAAAATTGCCGTGCCTGAATAGCCTTTTTTCTCCGCAGAATTCCAATATTGATAATACCCGGGAAGCTCAAGCTCTGCCTGCCCCTCCTGCATCTTGGTTTCCTGCAGGCAAAATATATCTGCACTAAGGGCTTCAAAACTCTTATAAAAGTCTTTATTAAGACAAGCTCTTATGCCATTCACATTCCAAGAAACAAATTTTTTCATTATGCACACTCTCCCAATATAAGCATAATTGAAATATAGTATAGCACATATAACAAAAAATGTCACTCTAATTTTGTAAAATATGTATGAATATTTTTTGCCATCTTGACAAGAGAGTCATTATCCTTTATGATAATTCACATAGCGAAAGCTAAAATTCAAAAAATAAAAACCTTACCAGGAGGAAAACCATGAAAAAGATTCTTGCAATTCTCCTCGCATTATCAATGGTATTTGCTTTTGCAGCTTGCGGTTCAAAAGACAACGAAGAAAACACCACTGATACAACTGCCGAGGAAATAACCGAAGCTGAAGACACCACAGAAGCTACATCCGCAGAAGATACCACAGAAGCAACAGAAGTTGCAAGTGCAGCCGATGATTCAACTGCAGCATCAGAAGATGCAACAAAAGAAGTCGCTTCCGAAAGCAAGAGTGAAGAAGCTGAATCCGAAACAGAAAAAACAAACATTCCTCAGACCACTGAAGAAATCGTTGCTTACTACAACAAAGCTCGTAAGGCAACAAACCCGGTTCCCAAGGGCAAACAGACTATGGCTCTTAAAGGCGACATCACAGGTGAGGGCGCTATCGGCACATTCTCAGGTATCCTTACAAGTGCTGCAAATAAAGCTCTCAGCAAGAACTCAAAAGAAACCGATTGGATCCCCGCTGCAGACCACGCTGATATCAAAGTATCCGATGTTAAATCAGCAACAGCTAAAGATGATGGCAAGGGCAATATCATTATTTCCATGACCTTCAAAGATCAAACTGACGGCTCAGACGGTGACAACAACAACGGCGGCCCCGTAGCAAGAGGCGTTGGTACTCTCGGCAGTATTGACGGCGCTCTCGCAGAGCTTGGTGCATCTATCACTGAAGGCAGAGATACAGTTTCTCTTACTTACACAGATGCTTACATTAAGAATGTTAAGATTAACCAGAAGACCGGCAAAATCACAGGCGGCACATGGCATTATCTTGTAAAGGTTCACATTGTTGACGCCAAAGCTAAGCTTGGTATTACAGCACATCTTGAAAACGTTAAGGCACAGATTGACTATACTGTTGCTATCTGATTTTAAAAACAAGGGGCAGGAGTGAACAAGTCCGTAAAAAATGGACAATAGAAAAAAGAGACCTCCTATGGTA
>CAVHYZ010000045.1:6999-14364 GCA_963640495.1 Acutalibacteraceae bacterium | reverse complement strand
ACTGACTCCGCTTGAAAAACGAAATCAGTTTGTTGCTTAAAATTTAATTTTCTACTTTAGGTAGCCTTTTTTTGTACTGTCTGCACAACTTGGGGCAGTTCAGTGAATCACAGTCTTTTTGTTTTGTTTAATTTTATTATTATTTTCTTGTTTTTCTCGCTATTTTATTTATTACTTCTATAATAATTGCAGCAGTAAAGCTTAAAGTGGTGATAATAGCAACACCTTTTGAGGTAAATGTGCCATCAGTTTTTACATATTTGTTTTTAAGCATAGTTATTCTCCTTCCGACAGATTTATTACATTATTTGCAAGAATTTTAAGCTGTTCCATATTTTCAAGGGAACCTATTTCACGCCTGAATGATGCTGCTCCTCTCATACCTTTTATGTACCAGCCGGCGTGTTTTCTTGCTTCTTTCATTCCTGTATAATCACCTTTGTATTCACAGAGCTTTTCAATGTGATTTATCATGACGCTCATTTTTTCTTCAATCGTGGGTTCGGGTAATATTTCACCTTTTTCAAAATAAAAGTTTATTTGTTTAAATATCCATGGATTTCCCAATGCTCCTCTGCCGATCATTATGTGATCACAACCTGTATATTCATACACATTTTTTGCACTTTGAAAATCCGCTATATCTCCGTTTGCTATAACAGGGATTGAAAGAGCACTTTTAACTTCTTTTATAATATCATAATTTACAGGTGGTGCATACATCTGTTTTCTCGTTCGTCCGTGAACAGTTATTGCTGATGCTCCCGCTTTCTCAAGAAGTTTTGCAGTTTCTATGGCATTTATACTGGTTTCATCCCAACCAATCCTGATTTTACAGGTGACAGGGAGTTTTACGGAATTAACCACTTTATTTGTAATTTCAGCTGCCAAACTCGGATTTTTCATCAGAGCAGCACCGCCTCCGTGACCGGCTACTTTCGGAGCAGGGCATCCCATATTTATATCAATGCCTACACATCCTGTTTGCTCTGCCTTTTTTGCTGCCTCAGCCATCGTCTCAGGCTCACAGCCGAATATTTGAACAAAGGCCGGCATTTCTTTTTTTCCAATAGTCATTAAAAGATTACTTTTTTTATCGTTCATTGTTATGCCTTTTGAGCTTATCATTTCACTTACTGTATATGAAGCACCGTAAGAAATGCATAGTTCTCTGAATGCTCTGTCTGTTATGCCTGCCATTGGAGCAAGGGAAGCGTAACCGTTCAATTGTAGATTACCTATCTTCATAAGTTTCAGCCTTTTTTGATTTATATAATAATTTTAACACTTATATATAAAAATTTCAATATTTTTGAAAAATAATAGCATAAATTTACTAAGTGTGTTATACTGTAATATGAGGTGATTTTGATGAAGTTACTTGCCCTTGACGGCAACAGTATAGTTAACAGAGCTTTTTATGGTGTAAAACTACTTACTACCAAAGATGGTTCTCATTATACAAATGCGATTTTTGGCTTTATCAACATTTTACTTAAATTAACAAATGATTATAAACCTGATGCCGTAGCTATAGCTTTTGATGTTAAACAGCCTACATTCAGGCATAAAATGTATGATGGATATAAGGCTAACAGAAAAGGAATGCCGGAGGAACTTGCATCCCAAATGCCTGACCTTAAGGAAATTTTGAAGGGGCTCGGCTATAAGATTGTAGAGTGCCCCGGTTGGGAAGCGGACGATATTCTCGGCACTCTTGCAGCTCATTGCGGCAAAAATGATTTTTGCTATATTGCTACAGGAGATAGGGACTCATTACAGCTTGTAAGAGATAATGTTAATGTTGTGCTTGCTGCCACCAAAATGGGAGCGCCTACCACAACGGTTTATAACTGCAATAAAATAAAGGAAGATTATCTTGTTGATACTCCCGAACTTCTTATAGACATAAAGGCTTTACAAGGTGATTCATCTGATTGTATTCCCGGCGTTGCCGGTATAGGCGAAAAAACAGCTAAAGATCTTGTTTCAAAGTATGGCTCAATTGATGATATTTATACGAATTTGGAAACAATAGATATTAAAAAAGGTGTTCATGATAAATTGGTAAACGATAAAGATATGGCTTATCTCAGCCGAACTCTCGGCACAATTGTTACCGATGCTCCCATTGAAACTGATTATGATAAATATTTACCCGGTGAGGTTGATACATATTCAGTTACAAGTATTCTTTCGAGCCTTGAAATGTATAAAATTCTTGAAAGACTTAATTTGCAATATGTTCCCGTAAAGAAAAATAAAGCTCAGGTGCAGGTTAAAACAGATTTATATGAAACTGTGGATACAAAACTTCTCTACAACACAATAAAAAATAGGGGAGAGGCTTATTTTACTTTTGATAACGGTATTTTTTATATAGTTACATCAAACGGTGTTGCGTCCGTTAGCCCTGACAATAAAGAATATCTATCGTTTTGTGAGAATTTTCTTTTTGATAAAGAGATAAAAAAATATACATATAATTCCAAATCAATTTACAAATTTTTTTATGATTACCGAATTGATATTGAAGTTAACGGTATAGTGGGGGATGTTATGCTCTCTGCCTATGTTGTTAATCCTTCGTCTTCTTATGATCTTAAAAGAATTATAGAAGAATATGCCGGTGTAATGCTTGGAGATGAGGGGAATACTGCTCTTTATACCGCTTATTTACCCCTTGCTTTTGAGGTATTAAATAATGAGATAAAAGAAAACAATCAGGAAAGCTTGCTTTCGGATATAGAGTTACCTCTTGCCAGAGTGCTTGCCTCTATGGAAAAAGAGGGGTTTTATGCGGATAAACAGGGCATTGAAGAGTTTGGAGATATGCTTTTTGATCGCATTTCAACTCTTATTTCGGATATATACGAAGAAGTAGGCTATGAATTTAATTTAAATTCTCCTAAACAACTTGGTGAAGCTCTTTTTGAAAAAATGGGATTGCCGGCAAAGAAAAAGACAAAAAGCGGATATTCCACTAGTGCCGAAGTTTTGGAAGGCCTTGCTCAGTATTATCCTGTTGTAGCTAAAATCCTTGAATATCGTTCCCTTGCTAAGCTTAAATCAACTTATTGTGATGGATTACTTAAAGTTATCGATGAAGACGGCAGAGTTCATTCTTCTTTTAATCAAACAGAAACTCGTACCGGCCGTATTTCTTCATCCGAGCCAAACTTACAAAATATTCCGGTTCGCTCACCTCTTGGAAAGGAAATGCGTAAGTTTTTTAAGGCAAAAGAAGGCTACGTTCTTTTGGATGCCGACTATTCTCAAATTGAGCTTCGTGTGCTTGCCCACATGGCAAATGATAAAAATATGATTGTCGCATTTAATGCTGGCGATGATATACACACAATAACTGCATCTCAAGTTTTTGATTTGCCTGTTATGATGGTTACTCCTCTTATGAGAAGCAGAGCAAAAGCAGTAAATTTTGGCATTGTTTACGGAATAGGTGCTTTTTCCCTTTCGAAAAGTATCGGCGTTTCCGTTAAAGAGGCAGGTAACTATATTAAAGGCTATCTCAACAATTTCAGCGGTGTTCGTGAATATATGAAAAATGTTATAGAAAACGCAAAGAAAAACGGATATGTTGAAACTCTTTATCATCGCAGAAGATATTTGCCGGAAATAAATGCGTCAAACGCCAATTTGCGCGCTGCGGGAGAAAGAATGGCTATGAATATGCCTATACAAGGCACAGCTGCTGATATTATAAAAATCGCTATGATCAGAGTTTGGTCTGCTCTTGAAAAAATGAATTTCAAATCAAAATTGATTCTTCAAGTTCACGATGAGCTTATCATTGAAGCGCCTGAAGATGAAGCTGAAATTGTTAAATCTATTCTTAAACGTGAAATGGAAAATGCCGTAAAAATGAAAGTAGCAATGCAAGCTGATGTTGGAATGGGTAAAACTTGGTATGATGCAAAGGAGTAATTATGAATTATGCAATTATTCCTATGAGTAAATCTCATATTTCAGCTATTGCAAATATAGAAAAAATTTGTTTTGTATCACCTTGGACTGAGGAAGGCATTGCAGAAGAACTCGATAATTCCTTGGCGCATTTTCTTGTTGCAGTCGGTGAAGAAGTAATAGGCTATATTGGTGTGCATGAAATATGCGGCGAAGGGACCATAACCAATGTTGCCGTGATGCCGAGTTTCAGATGTAAAGGCATAGGCCGCGCTCTTGTAAGTGCTGCAATAAACGGTGCAAAAGAAAGAAATTGCGAATTTATTACGCTTGAGGTTCGCAAAAGTAATTTTTCCGCTATATCCTTATATTCCTCCCTGGGCTTTGAGCAAGTTGGTTTAAGGAAAAATTTTTATTCATCCCCAAAAGAGGATGCCATTCTTATGACAAAAACTTTTTGAGAGGTACATTAAATGAAAATTCTTGCAATCGAATCATCCTGCGATGAAACAGCCGCTGCCGTTGTTGAAGATGGCAGAGAGGTGCTTTCAAATGTAATTGCATCACAGGTTAAAGAGCATATAATTTACGGTGGAGTTGTGCCTGAAATTGCATCCAGAATGCACGCGCAGGCCGTAACGGGTGTTTGCCGCAAAGCACTTGAAGATGCAAATGTTGCTCTTGATGATATTGAAGCAATAGGTGTGACTTATGCTCCGGGACTTATTGGTTCCTTGCTTGTTGGAGTAAATTTTGCAAAAGGACTCAGTTATGCTGCCGGAAAGCCTCTTGTGCCAACACATCATCTTCGTTCTCATATTGCTGCAAACTATATTACTTCACCGGATTTAAAACCTCCTTTTCTTTGCCTCGTGGTATCTGGTGGGCATAGTCATATTGTGGCGGTTGATGATTATACAACTTTCAGTATTATAGGCAGAACTCGTGATGATGCTGCAGGCGAATGTATGGATAAATCCGCTCGCTCTATGGGACTTGACTACCCCGGCGGAGTGAATTTAGATAAAGTAAGTAAAGACGGCAATCCTTTTGCATATAAATTCCCAAGGCCGAGAGTTGAAGGCAGTAAATACG
The DNA here is from genome assembly GCA_963640495.1 of Acutalibacteraceae bacterium. GTDB lineage: Bacteria > Bacillota > Clostridia > Oscillospirales > Acutalibacteraceae > CAG-177. The sequence continues at coordinate 9,345 of CAVHYZ010000045.1, read as the reverse complement.
ATTTTAGCTTTTCGGGTCTTAAAACAGCTGTTGTTAATGCTGTTCATAATGCAAGCCAAAAGGGCGAGGAAATAAATGTGCCGGATTTGGGGGCATCATGTATTCATGCAGTTACCGAATGTCTTGTAGCTAATACGGTGGAGGCAGCTAAAGAGTTTGGGTTTGATAAAATCGCTCTTGCCGGTGGTGTTTCCGCAAACTCCGTATTAAGAGGAAAAATGGAAGAAATCTGCAATAGGAACGGCTGGCAGCTTTATATGCCTCATTTGGATTTGTGTGGCGATAATGCTGCTATGGTCGGTTCACAGGCTTACTATGAATATCTGAGTGGTAATATTGCTCCTCTTGACATTAATGCATATGCAACTATGCCTATTGATGAAAACATAAATAATCAATAATTTTCAACATTCATATTATGTGTGGTCAAGTGGCAGAGGAGATTGTATTTCGTGGCAAGATAAAAAATGACAAAAAGATTGTTTTGACAAGGTTTATTATAAGTGCGGTTCAGAGAAAGCGAATGATGACGGTAGGGGAGAGCCGGTTTCTATAAGATATAAGAGCTTTCTTCGTGGCACAGTTAAAATAGATAATTTCAACGGAATAAGTCATGATAATGATTATCAGTGGACTGTGGGTTGCACATAGCTTATAAAAAATGCAGAAAAAATAAACCTAGAAATTTGCAAAATCTACCTTGCCATGTGTGCAAGGGGTGATAAATGGTCGGTATGGTTATAGATGCCCTTAAAGAATCAGGTAGATACGATAATTCTCTTATAGTAATAATATCTGATCACGAAGATTTTACCGGAGATTAGATCATAGTTGAAAAAGCTCAAAATCTTTTTGCGGATTGTCTTACGAATGTTCTATTTATAGTAAAGATGCCGAAGGGTTACAGTGTTGATAGCTGCATAAATGACACTCTTGTGGAGCTTGTTGATTTTTATGCTACCCTTAAAGATGTAAGCAACTCAAAAACAGACGAAAGGGATTTTGGCAAGTCTCTTGTGCCTGCAATCGCCGATAAAAAATAAATCACCGTGATTATGTGTTTTGCGAAGGCTGAAGGTTTACGGGGGAAAGACATTGCATCGAAGAGGTTGAAAATTACTTTAATGTTAAAGCAGACGAGTATGAGCCGAAAATATCCATTCAGCAGCGTGAAGATGGTAGCCATGGTAAAGGCAGAATGAAAAAAATAAAGAGTATAAATATGTTTATCGTCTTTACGAAAAGGATAAATTTTATGTGCTTAAAGATGGAGAAAGTGTAAATAAAATTGATTGCCATGAATACAGTCGAATTGTTGAGCAAATGAGAAAGGAAATGCTGAAATGGTTTGTAGCAACATCGGATGTTGTGCCTGTTAAAGGTGATGCCTGTTTTTCAGATGACTTTTATCTTGAAATTGTAAATACTCTTGCTCATTTTAGAGTTTCACCTATAATCAAATTTTTTATGAGATTAACAAATAAAGATTTTGCTTCTCTTCTTAGCGGTGTAATAAACAAACTGCATATAGATACAAATAAAGCTTACAGAAAAAATTGAATGAGCAATATAAAAATAATTTTATTTCTATTGTAATGGGGGAATCTTTATGGAGTTGAAAGAACTTAATTCAATTTTCGAAAAAATAAAAAATTTGAAAATTCTTGTTGTGGGTGACCTTTGTTTAGATATTTATTGGTCTTGTGATATGAGTAAAAGCGTTCTTTCAAGAGAAACTCCTTTTTTTCTTTGCCTGTTGTCAACGAAAAAATTTCCCTTGGTGCAGGTGGAAATGTTATAAATAATTTGCACTCATTGGGTACAAAAAATCTATCCATCATTTCCGTTCTCGGCAATGATTGGCGAGCAGAGCTTATAAAAAATGAGCTTAGTAAAATTGATATACTACAAAATATGATTGAATGTGAAAGTGATAGGCTTACAAACTGCTATATAAAGCCTATGCGTAAAGGGTATGTTGAAACAGTTGAAGGCGAAAGAATAGATTTTGAAAGCTCTTTTGCCATTAAAGAAGGTACAGAAAAAAAAATAATATCAAATATAATTACCGAGGGGAATAAAGCGAATGTTATTATCGTTGCCGATCAGTTTATCTATGGTACTCTTACAGATAAAATTCGCTTGATTTTATCCGATATGGGCAAAAACGGCAAAACCGTTATAGTTGATAGCCGAATAAACATTAATAAATATCAAAACTGTATTTTGAAACCTAATGAAATTGAATGTTCAAGAGCCTTAAACATAATAGAAATCTGTAACAATATTGATATATATAAAAATTGGGCTATAGAGCTTAGTAAACCCCAAAATTCAAATATTTGC
>CAVHYZ010000045.1:0-6916 GCA_963640495.1 Acutalibacteraceae bacterium | reverse complement strand
GAAAACGGCGCAATTACAGTTCAAAACTCGAAAATAAATTGCATAAACGCAATAAATCTTGAGCCTCCCTTTGATACTGTGGGTGCAGGTGATACATTTCTTGCTGCTTTCTCTTTAACTTATGGCGTTACAAAATCTATGAAAACCGCTGCCGAGGTTGGATGTATGGCTTCAGCGGTAACTGTTAAAAAAATCGGTATGACGGGCACCGCTTCAAAAAATGAAATATTAAAGCTGATAGACAAATAAAAGGTTAAATTTATGATTTTTGAAAGACTTAAGCCTTATGATAAGGCAGACATAAAATTTGCCGTTTTTGATTTTGACGGTACAATATCAACTCTTCGTCACGGATGGGAGCAGGTAATGGAGCCGTTTATGATTGAGTGTATATGCGGCAATGTGCCTATACCTCGAATCGAAAAAGTAGTAAAAGAGTATATTGATTCTTCAACCGGTATCCAAACTATTTTGCAAATGACTTGGTTGTGTGATAAAATTCAAGAAGAAAATATCAATAAAAATATGCCAAAAGACCCTTGGAAATATAAAGAAGAATATAATCGCAGACTTCTTAAAATGATTTTTGACAGAAAAACTGAAGCAGACGATAATCCCCAAAAATATCTTATAAGAGGTGCAGAAGATTTTTTAGCATTTCTTTATAATAAAAATGTTAAAATTTACGCTGCAAGTGGTACCGATGATATGGATGTTAAGGCGGAAGCAAAAATCCTTAAAATCAATAAATTTTTTTATTCAATTAACGGTGCCCGAGAGCATAGTACAGATTGCTCAAAAGCCGCTGTTATTGAAAGATTATTAAATCAGAGCAATATTCAGCCAAATCAGATTCTTGTTGTCGGTGATGGCCCTGTTGAAATTGAGCTTGGGCGAAAATATCACACTTTAACTCTTGGAGTTATAGGTGATGAAGAAAAATGCGAAGGCGTAAACCCTCGCAAAAGAGAGAGACTTATTAAAGCAGAAGCTCATGCCCTTATTGATTGCTTTGATAACCCCGAAAAATTATGGAGTTTGCTGGTGAAATAAAATGGAAATAAATAATAATGATTTTTGTGGCTGCGGCAGAAGCCGTACTTTGAAATTTGACAGAATACGCACTTATGATGCAAATATTCGTAATAATCTTGTAAGAATTGATAATTTTATGAATATTGACGATTCTCATGAAGAATTTAATGAAGAAGGCTTTGATGAGCTTTGCAGCAGGATTGTTGATGCAAGAAAAAATAATCATGAGGTTATTCTCAGTATGGGCGCTCATGTTATTAAATGTCGTCTTTCAAGGTATCTTATCGCAATGATAAAAGAGGGAATTATCACTCACGTTGCAACTAACGGTGCTGGGTCAATTCATGATTTTGAGCTTGCTTATCTTGGAGGTACAAGTGAAGATGTACCAACTGCTATTGAAGATGGCTCTTTTGGTATGTGGGAGCAAACGGGTAAATATATGAATGAGGCTATTTCTCTTGGCGCTGATTTAAATATAGGTTACGGTGAATCTCTCGGAAAATATATCTCTGAACATCCGGAAATGTTCCCTTATCGTGAAGATTCCATTTTGTATAATGCTTATAAATATAATATCCCTGCTACTTATCATATAGCTCTCGGCACGGATATTATTCATCAGCATCCTACTTGTAATTTTGAAAAAATCGGTAAGTGTTCCGGATTAGATTTTCATAAAATGTGTGCATCAGTAGCTCTTCTCGATAAAGGCGTTTTTCTTAATTTCGGTTCTGCCGTAATCGGCCCGGAGGTTTTTCTCAAAGCTCTTTCAATTTCAAGAAATTTAGGTTATCAAACTTATGAAATAACAACTGCAAATTTTGATTTGCAACCACTTGGAGATTATCGAAAAAAATCGGCTATGATGACCCTAATTATTATTATCGTCCACGAAAAAATATAGTAAACAGACCAAATAGCTTGGGCGGTAAGGGCTGGCACTTCACAGGTGACCATCAAGTTACATTGCCCACTCTTTACGATAAAGTACATTCGGAATTAAGCAAAAAATAGAGGCTATACCTAAGCCGATATAGCTTCTAAATATCAATAAACTTTATAACCCTTGTATTTGAGTGTATTGCTTACAGTTTCTACATCATCGCAGTGCAGTATAATGATCGGTGCATTGTTCTCTCTGTAAAATCCTACATAAACATAATCAATGTTTATGTTCATTTCTTCAAAAACTTTGAGTAGAGATTCCATTGCTCCGGGAATATCTTCAAGCTCAAGCCCAATTACAGGCGTTGTTTTGCAAATATATTTTTTGCATTTTAATATTTGCGCTACTTTTTCTGTGTCTGATACAATAAGTCTAAACATCCGAATTCACCACTGTCGTTGGTGATAAATCCCAACACATTTATTTGTGAGGTCGAAAGAGAGATAGAATTTCTCTTATAGTTCCTTTTTTGTTTTCCGTAAAAATAGATAATTGTTCAATCATTGCCTTTTGTTCCTTAAAATTACTTTTTTAATTTTAGCACAGAGGAATTTATATTTAAATAATTATATAGAATGTTTTTTTGAGCTTAAAGTCAACATTTAATATAATATGATCAAGAAAAGAGAGGTTAATAATATGGCAGAATTACTTACCAAAGAAAATTTTAATGAATTTATAAAAAATAATAAAATAGTGCTTGTTGATTTTTTTAATGACGGTTGTGTTCCGTGTAAAAGAATTTCTCCCATAATTGATAAGCTGGAGCCTGAATTTGAGGGCAAAGTTAAATTTGCTAAAATCAAGGTTGCTGGCAGCCTTAATATTGCCATGAAATATGCTGTTGAATCCGTACCTACACTTTTACTCTTCACAGACGGTGAGATAAGTTATAGGCATACAGGTATAGCAGATGAAAATCAAATTAGAGAGCTTTTGACAAAGGCAGAATAAGAGGTTTAATAATGTATGATATAATAATAGTCGGCGCAGGCGTTGCAGGCTTAACGGCTGCAATCTATGCCGCAAGAGCCGGTGCTGATTTTATAGTGCTTGAGCAGGACGGCTACGGTGGAGGCCAAATTTCATCGGCACATTTAGTTGAAAATTATCCTGGAATTCCCTCTGTTTGCGGGGCTGATTTATCCGAAGAAATCAGGACTCATGCTGAAAAACACGGAGCAAAAATTGAGTTTGGCGTTGTTACTGATATTATTGATAATGGTGACAGCAAAAGAATAATTACCGAGGATAATATTGAATATATTTCAAAAGCTGTAATAATTGCAACAGGCGCATCGCCAAAAGCTCTCGGGGTTCCGGGTGAGGATAAATTTCTCGGTAGGGGAGTTTCTTATTGTGCTGTCTGTGACGGTTTGTTTTACGAAGATAAGGATGTTTTTGTAATTGGCGGTGGAGATACCGCTGTGGAGGATGCAATTTATCTTTCCGATATTTGCAAATCAGTTACTTTGGTTCATAGAAGGGATGAATTCCGTGCTCCTAAAACCAGAATGGATTATCTGAAATCAAAAGATAATGTTAAGCTTATTCTTAATGCCAATCTTATTTCAATTAACGGAGGCGAAAGAGTATCCGGTGTAATTATAAATACCGATAATGGCATAAATGAATATAATACAGACGGTGTTTTTATTGCTGTAGGTACAAAACCTGAAAGTTCAATGATACAAAGGTTAAATATAGATATGTATAACGGCTATATTAAAGCCGATGAAACCTGTAAGACGAGTGTTAAAGGTGTATTTGCTGCCGGTGATATTCGCACAAAGCATTTAAGGCAAGTTATCACTGCAGCTGCTGACGGTGCAAATGCGACTATATCAGCAATGGAATTTATAAAGCAGTAATATTATTAGATATTGAATAATAAGTAAATAAGCTATATCCCAAATGCGAAAAATTTTGGTGGGATATAGCTTTTATCTTTTATTATTTAATGTTATTAACCATTTGTACCAATTCAAGGTAGAATTTACGAGTTTTATCCTTATTTGCAAGAAGTCCTATGGCTTGACCGTGGTCACCCTCTTGCGTAGGCATCACATACCATACCCCTTTTTGAATATTTATTCCATCGGCGTATTCAATGTGGTTTTCATCAAAAGGATATGTTTCCGAAATTGTGTTGCAAAGGGAGTCACTGTCTCTCCATTCATAATCATAAACTTGCCCTGTTGTAGTATCTGTAAATTCTTTGTGATGTGCCATATAACAGGCTAACGGAGCAATTATGGGATTTGTTGTTATTTTCGGCCAAGTAATTCCGGTGATTTTGCTCATGTATGTTGATTTGAATGGGTATGAAAAATAATAAATATTCGGGTTTGTATCTATCATTTCATTTATCGCTTTCATACCATCAGGAGTGAGGTCGTGCTGACAGTTGTCGTCACTGTTTTCTATAAAGTTCATAATAGATTTGATATAACCATCAGCATCATGCTCACCTGGTGTATTTGTAATGCCGAATTGTTCAAGATGGAAATCTACAAATCTTCCATTAAGTGGAGATCTTCCGAGTACGCCGGCATACATTGCGCTTAATAGCTGTAATGTGTTATAAAGATGAAAATCTAATGTAAACTGATAAATTGATGATGAATTGTGGGGAGTACAAATCGTTACAACCGAGTTTACAATATTATCATTATTGCCTGTGAAAAGGTCAGATAGGCTGCCGTCTGTTGTAGCTTTTCTTTCTTCCTCAGAGCCCTTTGTAAGCAGGTGAACTAACATTCTTATTGTAGTGCCTCCAAAGGAGTGACCGATAAGATTTATTTTATTGATTTCACCTTTTTCGTTAATTTCGCCTAAGTTTTCAACCATCGGTTTTGAATAAGTTCTGCCGTATCTTTCATGGTTATGCTTTGCAGAGTGAGCGACACCATAATCAACAGTAGTTCCTGTTAACTGAGCATAAAGCTCACAGCATCTATCCCATGCACTTGAAAATGGCCCGACGGAGGCGGAATAACACTCATAGCCTTCGCTTTGGAGGTATTTCATTAAATCGCCCGTTGTGGCACCCCAATAGGGAATCACCCCGTCAATTCCTTCGTCTCGGCCCCAGCCGTTAAACCCGTGAACAAAAACAAATGGATATTTGCTGATAAACTCAGTATCCTCTGTTTCTTTGCAGGCAAAAGCGGAAATGCTAATTGAAGAAATAACGAATAATGCGGTCAGTAAAATACAGATAGTTTTTTTTAACTTATCCATTTTTCAATACCTCCACTTTAATTTTATTTTTAAGTCAGTTGCACTGAGCAAGCTTTTTCTGAATCATCTTCTTTACATAAGGTATTACTTCGTCAACTTTAACTTTTTCATTGATGGTTTTATCTCTAGATACAACCTCACAAACTCCTTCTTTAAGGTTTCTCGGGCTAACCACAACCCTAAGAGGTGCACCGATAAGATCAGCATCTGAAAACATTGCGCCGGGGCGAATGTTTCTATCATCATAAATGACTTCCATTCTGTCCTTCTGCATATCTTCATACATTTTATCACTTATAAATTTACATTGCTCGTCATCGGATCTAAGGCAACAAATTTCCACGTGCCAAGGAGCAATGCTCATTGGCCAAATGGGGCCGTAATCGTCATGATGTGCTTCACAAACGGAAGCCGCAAGACGCCCAACTCCTATACCGTAACAGCCCATAATGGGATATTGTAAATTGCCATCTTTATCAAGGAATTGCATACCCATGGATTTTGTATATTTTGTGCCAAGCTGGAATATATTACCAACTTCAATACCTCTTGATATTGTTATGCTGTGGTTACCGCATTTAGGGCAAATTCCACCTTCTTTTATCTTAGCAACATCAACATACTCAACATCCCCTATATCACGAGAAATTTTAAGGCCTACATAATGATGGTCAGGCTTATTTGCACCACAGGAAAGATTATGTGTGCCTTCAAGAGATTTATCAATTATTACGGTGAATTTTTCTCTGTCCATGCCATAAGGCCCGATAAATCCGGCAAAAAGTCCGCAATCTTCAGTTATTTCGCCGGGATGAATTGCTTCACCAAGGTAATTTGTGAGTTTTGTTTCGTTTACATCAAGGTCGCCACGAACAAATACAACCACAAATTCATCCGTTAAATTCTTTTGGTAAACAACGGCTTTACAACTTTCCTCAAGTGGAGTGTGTAAAAATTCACATATATCTTCAATGGAATGAATGTTCGGAGTGTAAACAAGCTCAAGAGGCTTATCTTCTCCGTCACATTTATTTTTAACAATGCTTTCTGCCGCTTCCATATTTGCTCTGTAATCACATTCAGAGCAAATTGCAAGGGTATCTTCACCTATAGGTGTAAGAAGCATATATTCGTGGGAAACATTACCGCCGAAAATACCGGAATCAGATTTTACGGTAATTACCTCAGGTACACCACATCGTGCGAAAATTCTGTTATATGCATCGTAGCAAATTTTATAATACCTCTCAAGGTCTTCCTGAGAAGTGTGGAAAGAATAAGCATCTTTCATTGTAAATTCCCTAACTCTGATAAGTCCAGCTCTGGGCCTTGCTTCATCACGGAATTTTGTTTGAATTTGATATATCATAAATGGATATTTTGTGTAGGAATTGGCACAGTCTCTTACAAGATGAACGGCAGCCTCCTCGTGAGTCATACCCAAAACCATAGGAATACCGTTTCTGTCACTAAATCTTAAAAGTTCACTGCCTATGCTGTCATATCTGCCTGTTTCCTGCCATATTGATGCAGGCATAACAACAGGAAACTGTACCTCTTGGCCATCAATAGCATCCATTTCTTCATGAATAATGTTTTCTATTTTTTTCGTGATTCGGCGTAGTGGAGCATAGGAAGAGTAAATGCCATTTGCAACGCCTTTCATATATCCGCCTCTGAGCATTAAAG
>CAVHYZ010000044.1:0-14947 GCA_963640495.1 Acutalibacteraceae bacterium | reverse complement strand
TATTCTACATCAAGAGGGTGTTTTTTCTATTGTCCATTTTTTACGGACTTGTTCAATTTTGACATAGAGCCTTTCTTTTTATGATATATTGCTTTTAATCTGTTCCTTCATAAAGGACTTCCGGCTCTGTGCCGGTATTATCACTAAACGAAAACGGCACGTCGCCACTGTCACCGCTTTCTTCTGTTTCGGTTTCGGCAACAAAGACCTGGAGAGTAACCTGAGTGCCTTTTTCGTAGCTTTGCTCTGCAGCAAGAGACATTCTGACAACCTCATTATCAGCATAAGTTCCGTCTGTGGTTTCGGTTTTTACTACATCAAAACCAAGGTCTGTAAGCTTTTGAAACGCTACATCGTAGGTTGAGCCTACAACATTGGGAAGCACTATTTTTTCCGTGCCCTTGCTTACATAAAGAATAATCTCTGCACCTTTGTTCACGAGAGTATCTGCGGCAATGCTTTGAGAAATAATATAACCTGATGCTACATCAGAGCTGTATACTTCTTCCTCCTTAAGTTTGAAATTTTCGCTAAAAACAGGGTTTGCAGCTATATCATAGTAGCTTCGTCCCTCAAATGTGGGAACCGCAACTTGATCATCACTTTCAACAACAGTTGTGCTTTCGCTATTTGCACCGGGAAGAGTAAACTTATCTTTAAACACTGTTAATGCAAGTATACTGAAAATCAATATACCTACAAGAGCAATGCTACCTGCAGTGATACCGATAATTGCACCCGGTTTCATTTTTTTCTTCTTTGGAGGCTGAGGCTTTATTGTCTGCTTAGGTTGAGCATTTGCTGCCTGTCTTTGCCTATTATACTGAACACCGGAAGCCGTTGCCACGGGAGAGGCTGAAAGATCTGCTCTAAGCTGCTCAACGGTTTTAGTCCTGTCTTGAGGTAAAATTTGAAGTGCATTTATGAGTCCGTTAATAACATAAGCAGGGAGAGCTTCCGCAAATTTTCCGGGAACCATGAGCCTGTCATTAACAATTCTTTCTTTTGAAGTGATTGGGTCGCTGCCGATAAGGGTACGATAAAGCACGGCGGCAAAAGCGTAAATATCAGTCCATGGACCTTGCTGATAATCCTGACCACACTGCTCAATTGCGGCATAGCCATCATAAATTTGAGTTGAAAGCCTTCCGCCTTCCGTTCTGACTTCACCGATTGAAAAACCGGTTATTTTAATTTTTCCGTCTTCACCTATTATGAGAGTTGTAGGAGAAATTCCTCTGTGAATAACACCGTTTTTGTGAAGTGTTCCAATGGTTGAAAGAGTAGGCATAAGAAGCTGACGAGCTTTTTCCCATGTTATATATCCGGTTTTACTTCTGAGAAGGAAATCTCTTAAGGAGATGCCGTCAAAATGGTCATATATTGCGTAAGATGTGCTGAAATCCTCCACCACATCGGTAACATTTATAAGGGCAGAAAGTCCGCAGAGCTTAGCAAGTTTTGACCATAGCTCCTCAAAAGAACGACGAAGCTCGGCAAAAGTGCCTTCAGAACCGAGCATAACCTGAAGATTAAGGTTTGCGTCAGTTCTTGTGGTAAATGCATCAGGCATAAATTCTCTGATCTTTATTGCTTTTCTGTCTTTTATATCCCACCCTATATAGGTGGTGCCTTCGCCATTATGATCTGCAACTGCTCCGACAAGGTATCTGTTGGCGATAACAGTGCGAATTGGTAGGTATGGCATAGGCTGAATAGTATCTACATGGAATCCACAATGAGGGCATTTTTTCTCCATGCCGATTTCACGCATACAATTCATACATAAGTTATCAGAACTGATCATATACATTAACTCCTATTAAAAAAGAAGGTAATAGTTTCCTATTATTAAGGTATTTTATCAAAACCGTTATTCACTGTCAACGAAATATACAAAATTGTAATTTTTTTTGTCATTTTTATCAAATTTTTTGATGATATTTTGTAACCAAATGTAACCATAAAACTCTTGAAGAGGATAAATCACACTGCTATAATATATTATGTATAATAAGGTAAATGTTACCTATTCACTATAGATTACTACAGATAAGGATGTTAAGATATGGCAAATAAAACCAACCTTCCCCTTTATCTTTTCCATGAAGGCACAAACGCCAAAACTTATGAATATTTAGGCTCACACCCTAATGGCAATAAAACTGTTTTCAGAGCATGGGCGCCCAATGCCGCTAATATTTGTGTAACCGGCGATTTTAATGAATGGGATCCTCTGCAGGGCCAAATGAAAAAAGTAAGCGACGGCGTATGGGAATGCACTTTATCCGGCGTTAAGCAGTATGATGCTTATAAATATTTCATAACAGCTGCCGACGGCCGCACTTTCTACAAAGCTGACCCGTATGCCTTCCATGCCGAAACAAGGCCCGGCACAGCTTCAAAATATTACAAATCCCTTGATTTTAAGTGGAATGACACTAAGTGGATGGATAAAAGAAAACACACAGATATTTATTCATCTCCCGTCAATATATATGAGGTTCATGCAGGTTCTTGGCTAATGTATGATGACGGCAATTTGCTTCCTTACCGTGAGCTTGCCGCAAGGCTTATCCCATATGTTAAGGAAATGGGCTACACACACATAGAATTATTACCTATTATGGAACATCCATTTGACGGCTCTTGGGGCTATCAGGTAACAGGATATTTTGCTCCCACTTCCCGTTATGGTACGCCTGAGGATTTTGCGGCTTTTGTTAACGCTGCTCACGAGGCGGGAATAGGTGTTATAATGGACTGGGTACCGGCTCATTTTCCAAAAGATGCTTTCGGCCTTTATGAATTTGACGGCACCGCTTGTTATGAATACAAAGATCCGCGTAAAGGCGAGCATTATGAGTGGGGCACAAGAGTTTTTGACTACGGCAGAACTGAAGTGCAAAGTTTTCTTATGTCCAGCGCAATGTTTTGGATTGAAAAATATCATATAGACGGCCTTCGTGTTGATGCGGTTGCCTCAATGCTGTATCTTGATTATGCAAGAGAGGACGGTCAGTGGCTCCCCAATGTTAATGGCGGCAGAGAAAATCTTGAGGCTGTGGCATTTCTCAGAAAATTAAATGAAGCAATATTCCGTGAATACGGCGACGTGCTTATGATTGCCGAAGAAAGCACATCTTGGCCTATGGTTTCAAAGCCCACCTACAGTGGCGGTCTCGGTTTTAATTTCAAGTGGAATATGGGCTGGATGAATGATTGCCTCAGATATTTTTCCCTTGACGGCATATTCAGAAAATTTAATCATGATTGCCTCACTTTCTCTTTCTTTTATGCTTTTTCAGAAAATTTTGTTCTTCCGATTTCCCATGATGAGGTTGTTCACGGAAAGTGTTCACTCATAAATAAAATGCCGGGCACTTATGAAGAAAAATTTGCCGGAGTTCGCTCGTTTTTAGGATATATGATGTCTCACCCAGGCAAAAAGCTCTTGTTTATGGGCAGCGAGTTTGGCCAATTTATCGAGTGGAATTATAAGCAAAGCCTTGATTGGCTTCTTCTCGATTACGAAAGCCACAAACAGCTTAAACAGTACACTGCGGACCTCAATAAATTTTATCTTGATAACCCGGCATTTTGGGAAATTGATTACAGCTGGGAAGGCTTTAAGTGGATAGTCAGTGATGATTGTGTAAATTCCGTGGTTGCTTACCTTCGCTATGATAAACAAGGCAAAGGAATTATATCTATCTGTAATTTCACAAACAGGAGCCGTCAGAGTTACAGAATCGGGGTTCCGGATTCCGGCACATACAGAGTTGTATTCTCATCAGCCGATTCAAAATACGGCGGTAAAGGCGAAAGCACTGTTGGCAGCATCAAAGCAAAAAAAATACCCATGCATGGATTTGAATATAGTATTGAGCTTGATATTGAAGGCTTAAGTTGTATGTATATAAAAAATACCTCAAGAAAAAAATCTGCTAAGGAGGAAAAATAAAATGGCAAAGAAACCCGAATGTGTTGCTATGCTTCTTGCAGGCGGTCAGGGAAGCCGCCTTGGAATACTTACAAAAAACATAGCTAAACCGGCAGTACCCTATGGTGGCAAATATCGTATAATTGACTTTCCCCTTTCAAACTGTGTAAATTCAGGAATCTACACGGTTGGTGTGCTCACCCAGTATCAGCCTCTTGAGCTGAATGGATATATAGGCAACGGTCAGCCTTGGGATCTCGACCGTGTAAACGGCGGTGTCCACATTCTTTCGCCATATCAGCAGATAAAAGGCTCCGAATGGTACAAAGGCACTGCAAACGCAATTTACCAAAATATCAATTTCATTGAGAGATATGATCCAGAGTACGTGCTTGTGCTTTCCGGTGACCATATCTATAAAATGGATTATTCAAAAATGATTGATTATCATAAAGAAAAAAATGCGGATTGCACAATAGCTATGCTTGAAGTACCATGGGAAGAGGCAAGCCGTTTCGGACTTATGATAGTTAATGATGATGGCAGCATTTCAGAATTTGAAGAAAAGCCTAAAAATCCTAGAAGCAACAAAGCATCCATGGGTGTCTATGTGTTCAATTGGCAAAAACTTCGTAAATATCTTATTGAAGATGAAGCAGACCCCAACTCCGGTAACGACTTCGGCCATAATGTTATTCCTGCCATGAAAGCTGCCGGAGAAAGAATGTTTGCTTATCAATTTGATGGCTACTGGAAGGATGTCGGCACCATTGATAGCCTTTGGGATGCTAACCTTGACCTTCTTAACCCAAAGGTTGACCTTAACCTTGATGATGACAGCTGGAAAATTTATTCAAAGCCTCCTGTTGCAGCTCCTCACTATGTGGGCAGCAATGCCAAAATTGAAAATTCAATGATAACAGAGGGCTGTGAAGTATACGGCAATGTAGATTTTTCTGTTCTTTTTGCAAATGTTACGGTTGAAGAAGGGGCAAGTGTAAAATATTCAATCATAATGCCAGGCACAACAATCAAAAAAGGTGCTACCGTTCAGTATTCAATAGTGGCAGAAAACGCCGTTATAGATGAGGGTGCAATAGTGGGCAAGAGCCCTGAAGAAATTGCAGACATAACCGATTGGGGCGTTTCTGTCATCGGTAACGGTGTTCATATTGGAAAGAATGCAACCGTTGAGCCTAAAGCAATGATTGACACAGATATAGGAGGTGCAGAATAATGGCAATTAACAGTGCACTTGGTATTATTTTCCCCAATTCCTGTGATGAAGTAGTGCCCGACCTTACAGCGCTTAGAGCGATGGGTTCCGTTCCCTATGCAGGCCGCTATCGTCTTATAGATTTACCATTATCTGCTATGGTTAATGCAGGAATCACTCAAGTTGGCGTCATTACAAACAACAATTACCGCTCGCTTATGGATCACTTAGGCAACGGTAAGCCTTGGGATTTATCAAGGAAAAATGAAGGCCTCACAATTTTACCGCCCTTCAGTAATCCCGATGTAGGTATGTCTTTAAATAAGCTCTCTGCTCTTTACGGCAGCATTGAATATATCACAAGATCAAATAAAGATTATGTGGTGCTTTCAGATTGTAATATGATATGCGGAATTGATTTAGAAGACATGATTAAATTCTGCAACAGAAAAAACGCAGATATCGCTTTTGCAACTGCAAACGGTTTGCCTGCAAACCTTAAGAATGCCACAGAAGTTATATGTGACGATACAGGAAAAATCTCAGAACTTAAAAGTCTTGACTATTTCAGCAAAGCAGTTGATTACTCAATGAAAATTTGTGTTATCAGAAGAGTTTTGCTCGAAAGGCTCCTTCATGAGGCAAATGCTAAGAGAATTGCAACATTTGAGGATCTTTTCATTACTAATATGACGAACCTTAATATGTACGCATATAAGTATGAGGGCTATTGTAAAATTATAGCATCCACTGCATCTTACTATGAAGCTTGTATGGATTTGCTTAATCCCGAAATCAGAAAATCCCTTTTCTGCCCTGACAGGCCTGTTTACACTAAAACCGGTGACAGAGCACCGGCAATTTACGGCATAAATGCAAGCGTTAAAAATTCGCTTATTGCTGACGGCTGTAAAATTGAAGGCGAGGTTGAAAATTGCATAATCTTCAGAGGCGTTCATATCGGAAAAGGTGCAAAAGTTAAAAATTCAATTATTATGCAGGATTCTGTTATAGATAATAACACAGAGGTTGAATGTGTTATAACAGATAAAAATGTTACAATCAGGCCAAATAAAAAGCTTTGCGGAGTATCTAATTATCCCATCTATATAGGAAAAGGCATAGTAATTTAAGAAAGTGTGAAGCCTATGGCAATGGACAAACGCAAAACTCAAAATATAATAACAATAGTTGTAGGGTGCCTTGCTTTGGTACTTGCGGGTGTGGTAATTCTTGTTAAAACCGGTGTTATCAACACAAGCAATTTTACGACAACTGCGGAAATGGTAACAGAATCTACAATTATCACTGTAGCTCAAACCGATGCAAACGGTGATGAGGTTACAGACGCAAATGGTGATGTTGTTTATTACACAATGGTAGATTATTATACAAAGCCAAGCCATTCATCAAACCACAGATACCCCACAACCACCACAAAAGAGGCTGTAACAACCACAACCGAAAAAGAATATTATATTGAGGTGTCTTCCGTTGAAGCCCAAACCGACGAAAACGGTGAAGCAGTAACAGACGCAGATGGAAAGGCAGTAACTAAGGTTGTAAGCAAGACTAAAAAGACGGACGAAAACGGCAATATTATTGAAAACGGTACCACAGCCGAGCCAACCACGGTTACCACAAGCCAGCAAACGACAAGTATTGTATACAAAACCGATCCTATCAGTAAGAAGCCTATTAAAAATATAAAAGGTGAATACATTACCGCCGGTATTGTTACAGAGGCACCAACTACCACCACCACTACTACTAAGCCTATAGTTCATGTAAAAGGTGAAACATCAACTACAAAGAAACCCAGCAGCAAGAAAACCACCACAAAGAAAAATATTACTGCGAGTTCTTCTTCTACTATAGCAACTACAGTATCTGATACAGCAAACACAGGAAGTGATGATTTCATAATATCATCAGTGCCTGATGATACTACCGAGTCAGCCACTTTAGCCGATACACAATAATGAGAGGGAACAAATATGAAAATTTTATATGTAGCAAGTGAAGCATATCCTTTTGCAGCAAGCGGCGGCCTTGCAGATGTTGCGGGCTCACTTCCTGTTGCCCTTCGTAAACACAAAGTAAATGCAAGAGTAATTATGCCTCTTTACGGTACAATCAGTAATGAGCTCCGTTCCAAAATGAATTTTATTACAAACATTATGGTGCCAGTCTCATGGCGCATGCAATATTGCGGTATTTTTGAGACAGAGGCAAACGGTGTTACCTATTATTTGCTTGATAATGAATATTATTTTAAGAGAAACACTCTTTACGGTCATTATGATGACGGTGAAAGATTTGCTTTCTTTTCAAGAGCGGTTCTCGAGGCTATTCCTCACCTTGGCTTCAAGCCGGATATAATTCATTGTAATGATTGGCAGAGTGCTCTTGTGCCTGTTTATTACTCCACAATGTATGCAAACAGAGGGGAATATTTAGGCATCAAAACCGTATTCACAATTCATAATATTCAGTATCAGGGCATTTACGGCAAAGAAATTCTCGGTGATGTTTTCGGACTCGGCGAGGAATATTTAAGCCTTGTGGAATTCGGCAATTGCATTAACCTTATGAAAGGCGGCATCGAATGCGCCGATAAGGTTACCACTGTTAGCAAAACCTATGCAGAAGAAATACTTGACCCATGGTTTAGCCACGGGCTTCATCCTATCCTTCAAGAGAGAAGCTACAAACTCAGTGGAATTCTTAACGGAATTGATACGGATAATTATGATCCTGCTACTGATAAAAATATATTCTTCAATTATTCGGCCAAAGATTTTTCTGCAAAAGCTAAAAATAAGGAAGAACTTCAGAAATATATGGATTTGCCTGTAAAAGCAGACGTTCCTGTCCTCAGCATTATTTCAAGACTTGTATCCCATAAAGGATTTGACCTTGTTAAGAGAGTTATTTGGGACTTAATTGCTCAAACAGACACGCAACTTATTATTCTCGGCTCAGGTGACTGGGAATATGAAAACTTCTTTAGAGAGCTGGCAAGCACATTCCCGGATAAAGTATCTCTCAGCGTCGGATTTATTCCGGAACTTGCCCGTAAAATCTATGCAGGCTCCGATTTATTCCTGATGCCTTCAAAGAGTGAGCCGTGCGGTCTTTCACAGATGGTTGCATTAAGATACGGTACTATCCCCATTGTAAGAGGAACCGGCGGACTTAAGGACACTATCACCGACAGTGGTGATGGCAAAGGAAACGGATTCACATTTAAGAGCTATGATGCTTATGACATGCTTGATGCAATCAGTAGAGCTCTTGACGCTTACTATAATAAAGAATACTTCCCCACACTTATTGAAAGAGCACTTAAATGTGACAATAGCTGGGGTAAATCAGCAAAGGAATATATTGAACTTTATAAGTCAATAATCTAATATGAGAAGTTATAAAATACATTTAATTCGAAACGCTCCCGGTGAAGGCTTTGATGAAGGAAGATATATAGGCCACACGGATGTACCTCTGTCAGAAGAAGGCAGAGCACAGGCTGAACAAATGCATGATGATTATCTTTATCCCAAAGCAGATGTGGTATTTACAAGCCCATTAAAGCGATGCACCGAAACAGCAAAAATTCTTTATCCAAATAACGAAGCAGTTGTTATAGATGGTCTTATTGAGTGTAATTTCGGTGAGTTTGAAAATAAAACTGCCGATGAGCTTAAAAGTAATGAGTTTTTCTCTCAATGGCTTGAAGGTACAGCTCCCCCACCCTTTGGTGAAAGCAGCAGAGATTTCGGCAAAAGGATTTGCAACACATTTGAAAAAATTGCCGATGGTATGATGAAAAGCGAAGTTTTTGAGGTTGCCATAATCACCCACGGAGGCGTTATAAGTGCTATATGCTCCGCTTACGGTTTACCGGAAGCCCCAATGCATCAGTGGATGGCTCCGGACTGTTGTGGTTACACATTACGCCTTGATGCTGCTCTTTGGATGAGAAACAAAAAGCTGGAAGTGGCAGAACTTATTCCGCAAATATAAACAATCGGCTCCTTCGGGAGCCGATTTTAATTAGAATTTTGTTTTATTCATAATTTTGAAATAGTTGTCATGTAAAATAAACACGAGGTGGTATGATGGCAATCATAAAAGGAGAAGGTAACATTTTAGAAAAAGTAATTCTTTCTCAAATTGACAATAAAAATGTAATGAATCTCGTGGACGAACGAACCTTGCCTTATCGAGAGCTTATGACTTATTATAAATGTGCTCTTATGGAGGTTGAAACAAAGTTTAAGGTGCTTAATGAAGCGCTTTCCATTCAATATGATACTAACCCCATTGAGTCTATAAAAACACGTATTAAATCACCTGAAAGCATACTTGAAAAGCTGAATAGAAAAGGGTATCCTCTTTCTGTTGAAAGCATTGAAAAAAATCTTAATGATATTGCAGGAATCAGAATTATATGTTCACATCCTCAAGAAATATATGATCTGGCAGAAGCTTTTTTAAAGCAAGATGACATACAGCTAATAAAAACAAAAGATTATATTAAAAGTCCCAAGGAAAACGGCTATCGTTCGCTACATCTTATAGTAGGCGTTCCTATTTTTCTTCATGATAATAAAAGAGTAATGAGGGTTGAAGTTCAATTTCGAACTATCTCCATGGATTTTTGGGCAAGTCTTGAGCATAAAATCAAATATAAAAAGGACTTGCCTCAAATGTCTTTCATAGAACGTGAGCTCAGAGACTGTGCGGAAATGAGTGCCGAACTTGATATGAGGATGCAAAAATTGCAAATGATAGCAAACAATATTAAAACAAAATAGGATTAATTTATGGAAATTGATAAAATTTTTAACGAAAGATATTCTGTAAGAAAATACAGCTCTAAGCCTGTTGAAAATAATAAAATTCAACAGATTATTAACGCAGGAATGAAAGCACCTACAGGTAAAAATCACCAACCACAACGAATATTTGTTGTAAAAAGTGCTGAAAGCATGTCAAAACTTAATTCTGTTTGTAAATGCACTTTTGGTGCTCCCCTGGCCTTACTTGTTTGCTATAACGAAAACGAGGCATGGCACAGTCGTTTTGAAGAAAATTATAATTGTGGTGAAATGGATGTTACAATTGTAACAACATTTATGATGCTTAAAGCATGGGAGCTTGGCATAGGTTCTTGTTGGGTAAGATATTTTAATTCCCGTGAAGTTGCAAAAGCTTTTAATTTACCGAAAGAAATACATCCTGCTTGTATTCTTGACCTTGGTTATGCAGCAGAAGACTGCAAGCCCCTTGAAACTATGCATAACAAGCCAAGAGCACAGAATGAAGTAATTCAGTTTATTTGATTTTATTTCGAAAAATCAATATAATCAGCAGAACGGCAGCAACAGCAAAAAAGTTGCTGCCGATAATTTTTTCTGTGTGTAAAGTCAGCAAGTTAAAAAAACACTAAAACCGAATGTGATGTAGTATTTTCACTGAAGCCTAAAAGCAATATTTTAAAGGTAAAATTGCTCAATTATTTTGTTAGTCGCAACTAACCGTTTGAGCAGTATGACGAATTTTTGTTTTGTGAAAAATATTTTTTTCAAATCTATTGACTTATTTTTAAAAGAGTTGTATCTTTAGTATAGAGTTAGCGGATGCTAATCGTGTTTATATGATTAGCATCGGTTGATTTTTTTGGATTATAGGTTAGCAAATGCTAATCATATAAATGGGAGGTCATATATATGATGCCTTTGGTGTTAGCAGATGTTGGCAAAGAAAACATCATAAAAAAAGTTGGCGGCAACCCTGAAACAAAGAAACACCTTGAAAATTTAGGCTTTGTTGTAGGAGGCACCGTTACAATAATAAATTCACTGGGTGGCAATGTAATAGTCAATGTTAAAGAATCCAGAGTTGCCATTAGTGAAGAAATGGCACGAAAGATTATGGTGTGAACCATATTACAAAAAGGAGGATATAGGCAATGAAAACTCTCAGAGAGGTAAAGATTGGCGAAACCGTTAAAGTTGTTAAGCTTCATGGCGAAGGCGCAATTAAGCGCCGTATTATGGATATGGGCCTTACAAAAGGTGTAGAGGTTTATGTTCGTAAAGTTGCTCCTTTAGGAGACCCCATTGAAGTTACGGTAAGAGGATATGAGCTTTCGCTCAGAAAAGCGGATGCTGAAAGCATCGAAGTAGAATAATTGATTTAATTGTTTATTGTATGGCTTGTAAATAACCACAAGCACAGAAAGAGAGGATACAGTTATGAATCTTAGAATTGCCCTTGCAGGCAACCCGAACTGTGGTAAGACTACACTGTTTAATGCCTTGACCGGTTCCAACCAATTTGTAGGAAACTGGCCCGGCGTTACCGTTGAAAAAAAGGAAGGTAAGCTTAAAAAACATGATGGCGTTGTTGTAACCGACCTTCCCGGTATTTATTCACTTTCACCTTACACACTTGAAGAAGTTGTTGCAAGAAATTACCTTATAGACGAACGCCCTGACGCCATTCTTAATATTATTGACGGCACGAACCTTGAGCGTAATCTTTATCTTACCACTCAGCTTACAGAGCTTGGCATTCCCGTTGTTGTTGCAATCAACATGATGGATGTTGTTAAGAAAAACGGTGATAAGATTGATACCGTGGAGCTTTCCCGTCAGCTTGGCTGCAAGGTCGTTGAGATTTCAGCTCTTAAAGAAACAGGCATCAAAGAGGCTGCCGAGGCTGCGATTGAGGCTGCAAAGAACGAAAAAACAGTTCCTCAGCACAGTTTCTCCGGCTGTGTTGAACACGCAATTGCTCACATTGAAGAAGCTGCTGTTCACAATATGCCCGAAGAACAGCAAAGATGGTATGCAATTAAGATTTTTGAGCGTGACGATAAAGTTCTTGAAAAGCTCAATATAGAAAAAGCAACCCTTGACCATATTGAAAATGACATTAAAGCCGCTGAGGCTGAAATGGATGATGATGCAGAATCAATTATCACCAATGAAAGATATATTTATATTGCTTCGGTAATCAAAGCTTGCTACAAAAAGAAAAAGGTCGGCGGGCTTTCCACCTCAGATAAGATTGATAAAATTGTCACCAACCGTTGGCTTGGTCTTCCTATTTTTGCAGTTGTAATGTTCCTTGTTTATTATATTTCAATGGTAACAGTTGGTTCAGCAGCTACAGACTGGATGAATGACGGCGTGTTCGGTGATGGTTGGCACCTCTTCGGTATAGGCTCATCTGCTTACACTGAAGACGCTGATAATTACGCAGCCGCATCACAGGCAGTAGATGCATTCACGGGTATTGATATTAGTGATGAAGAGCTCGACACAGATGAAGCTCTCGCCCAAATGAAGAGCTTTACAACATCCGAAGAAACAGCTACAGTTGATGTTGAAGATGAAGAAACTCTTGCAATTAACGAAATGACAGCTTATTATTCGGAAATTCCGGATGGTGCCGATGAAGAAAGCACAGTTGCTATGAGTTATACAGATGCTGTTTCTTATTTAGAGGAAAACGGTTTTGATGAGCCTGATACAGCAACTTACGGCGTATGGGTTCCCGGTATTCCTTCCCTTATCGGTACATTACTTGATAAAGCAGGAGCAGCCGACTGGCTTAACGGCCTTATCCTTGACGGTATTGTAGCCGGCGTTGGTGCAGTTCTCGGTTTCGTTCCTCAAATGCTTGTTCTCTTCCTTCTCTTAGCATTTCTTGAAGCATGCGGTTATATGGCACGTATAGCTTTCGTTCTTGACAGAATTTTCCGCCGTTTTGGTCTTTCCGGTAAATCCTTTATTCCTATGCTCATAGGTACAGGTTGTGGTATTCCCGGCATTATGGCATCCCGTACAATTGAAAATGAACGTGACCGCAGAATGACCATTATGACCACGACATTTATTCCCTGCGGTGCAAAAGTTCCATTTATTGCAATGATTGCAGGTGCTATATTCGGTGGCTCGGCAATAGTTTCAACCTCAGCTTATTTCATCGGTATGGCTGCAATTATTTGCTCGGGTATTATGCTTAAGAAAACCAAGATGTTTGCAGGCGATCCCGCTCCCTTTGTTATGGAACTTCCCGCATATCACCTTCCCACCGTCGGTAACGTTCTTCGCTCTATGTGGGAGCGTGGTTGGTCCTTCATTAAAAAAGCAGGCACTATAATCCTTCTTTCCACAATTTTGGTTTGGTTCACCACTTACTTCGGATGGGTTGACGGCACATTTCAGATGCTTTCAGATGAACAAATTGATTCTTCAATTCTTGCAAAAATCGGTAATGCAATCGCTTGGATTTTCGCACCACTCGGTTGGGGCACATGGCAGGCAACTGTTGCGTCTATCACCGGTCTTGTTGCAAAAGAAAATATCGTTGGTACTCTTGGTATTCTTTATGGTGGTGGCGAAGGCACCGTTTACGACACAATTGCAAGTGCATTCACAGGCATTACCGCATACTCATTCCTTGTATTCAATCTTCTTTGCGCTCCCTGCTTCGCAGCAATCGGTGCTATCAAGCGTGAAATGAATAATGCAAAGTGGACATGGTTTGCAATAGCATATCAGTGCGGATTTGCTTATTGCATCGCCCTTATGATTAACCAATTTGGTAAGCTCTTTACCGGCAATGTAAGTGTTATCGGTCTTATATTTGCAATAGCAGTGCTCGCAGGCATTATCTATTTGCTTGTTCGTCCATACAAAGAGGCTACTAAACTTACAACAAAGGTTAATTCAAAGAAATAATCAAAACTCAAAACAAATTTGAAAGGAGCCAATACAATGCTTACATGGATAGCGGAAAATTTAGCAACTATTATTATCAGCCTTGTGCTTGCACTTATAGTGGCGGCGATTATTTACAGCTTGGTTAAAGATAAGAAAAAAGGCAAATCATCCTGTGGTTGCAACTGTGCTCATTGTGCAATGTCAGGCTCCTGCCATAACTCAAAAAAACAGTAAAAATTCGGGGGTGCAGTTAATCTGTGCCCCCATTACAATATATGAAGGTGAGAATATGGAAAAAACTACTCTCAAAATTGACGGCATGATGTGTGGAATGTGTGAATCTCATATCAATGATGCTGTTCGGAATACTTTTTCAATCAAAAAAGTTTCTTCTTCTCATGCAAAAGGTGAAACAATTATAATCAGTGAAAATGCTCTTGATGAAGAAAAAATTAAAGAAGTAATTTCAAAAACAGGTTATGAACTTAAATCAATTGAAAGTGTGCCCTATGAGAAAAAAGGCGGATTTCTGGGGATTTTTAAAAAATAATTTTATTTTTTGATAAAAACATTACACCAAAGTCAAACATTTTCGTCTTGT
Organism: Acutalibacteraceae bacterium; assembly: GCA_963640495.1. GTDB lineage: Bacteria > Bacillota > Clostridia > Oscillospirales > Acutalibacteraceae > CAG-177. The sequence goes on along the minus strand of CAVHYZ010000044.1, from coordinate 446 downwards.
TGTACATTGTAATTATTTTGATATAATGGTAAAATAACTCATAAATTACATGAAGGGAGTTTCATTATGAAAAAAATTATTTGCAAAAGAGAATACGACACAGCCACATCTGAGCTTATAAAGAAGCATACTGAGGGCAACTTCGGCGACCCTGCAGGATATGAAGAAACTCTTTACAAGACAGAAAAGGGCTATTTCTTCCTCTATGTAAACGGCGGAGAAGAATCCCCCTATAAAAAGGAAGATATTAAGAGCATCTCAGCAGCTAAAGCAGAGGATTGGCTCAAGAACAACTGAGTTCAAAGGCACAAAGCCATGGCAAAATTTCGCCATGGCTTTAATATTGTGCATTTGTCAATGATGTGAGACTAAGAAAATTGAGAGAAAAAAACTAATTAGAATGTTTTTTCGGGACAGAGAGAGTAAGCGACGGAGCGTAGCGGAGG
>CAVHYZ010000043.1:0-15094 GCA_963640495.1 Acutalibacteraceae bacterium | reverse complement strand
CAAAAACAGAATCAAAAAGTTGCTTTTCAAGAAAACAGCTTGAAGAAGTAAATGCTATATGCAGAAAAGGCAGATAAAACTTTAAGAAAAGTCAATATGTGTTAATGTTACGGCAAAGTGAATTGAGAAGAGAAAATTTCACATTATATATTGTCGCTTTGTGAGCCTCATTACTCATTAAACAAAGCTACCAACTGTCGCTAATTGATTTGGAGGTAATTATGTATCCCAAAATACTTGAAAAATATTTAACAAAAGTACAAAAGCCCGGGAGATACACGGGTGGTGAGCTTAACAGCGTTGTAAAAGATAAAAGTGCCGTTTCCGTCCGCTATGCCTTTTGCTTTCCGGATACTTATGAAATAGGTATGTCCCATTTGGGTATGAAAATTCTTTACGGCCTTGTAAATAAAAGGGATGATGCTTGGTGTGAAAGAGTTTTTGCCCCGGATACCGATATGGAAGAAATCATGCGTGAGCAAAATGTTTTACTCTACGCCCTTGAAAGCGGAGATGCGATTAAAGATTTTGATATAATCGGTTTCACTCTGCAATATGAGCTGAGTTACACCAATGTGCTTAATATGCTTGACCTTGCCGGTTTGCCTGTGAGAAGCGCCGACAGAAAAAATCTTACTCCAATCGTTATTACGGGGGGCACCTGCGCTTGTAACTCGGAACCACTTGCTGATTTTATAGATATCGCTCTCCTCGGTGACGGCGAAGAGGTTACAAATGAGCTTATTGATTTGCTTAAAGAATATAAAACAAAAGGGGCAACGAAAAAAGAATTTTTAATTGCCGCTTCTCAAATCCCGGGAGTTTATGTTCCCTCTCTTTATGAGGTTGAATACAATGAAGATTGCACCGTAAAATCCGTTACTCCCACAAATGGCGCACCGGAAAAAGTTATAAAAAGAAATGTGGCAAACCTTGACACTATGTATGCTCCGGACACCTTTGTTGTGCCGTTTATTGAAACGGTTTTTGACAGAACAACCGTTGAGCTTTTCAGAGGCTGTATAAGAGGCTGCAGATTTTGCCAAGCCGGATTTTTAACAAGGCCTTTGAGAGAAAAATCTCCGGAAGTTGTAGAAAAACAGTGCCTTGAAATTTGTAAAAATACAGGCTATGATGAGATTTCTCTTTGTTCATTAAGCACCAGTGATTACAGGGGGCTCGAAAAGCTCCTTACAAGCATGATTCCGAAATGCGATGCGGATAAAATCAATGTTGCTTTGCCCTCTTTGCGTATAGATAATTTTCCCAAAGAGCTCATGGAACAGCTTAATACCATAAGGCGCAGCGGGCTTACTTTCGCCGCAGAGGCAGGCACCCAAAGGCTTCGTGATGTTATAAATAAAAATGTTTACGAAAAGGATATTTTATCCACCTGCGCACAGGCTTTTGAGGGCGGATGGACTGCCGTTAAACTCTATTTTATGATAGGCTTGCCCACAGAAACAAAAGAAGATATTGAGGGCATTGCAAACCTTGCTCAGGCTGTGGTTGATGAGTATTATCACTGCCCCAATAAGCCTAAAGGCAAAGGCGTTACCGTATCAGTAAGCCTTGCCTCTCTTGTGCCGAAGCCTTTTACCCCGTTTCAGTGGGAGCCTCAGGACAGGCCCGAAACTCTTATTGAAAAGCAAGATTACCTTGTTTCCTGCGTAAAAACACGTAAAGTGAATATTTCCCGCCATGTGCCGTGGACAAGCTTCCTTGAAGGCGTATTTTCAAGGGGTGACAGACGCCTTGGAAAAGTTATTGAAACCGCATGGAAAAAGGGCTGCCACATGGATAGTTGGGAAGAACACCTTGACCGTAATAAATGGAACGAAGCGTTTGCGGAGTGTAACATTGACCCCTATTTTTATACAGCCCGTAAAAGAGAATTTGACGAAGTTTTTCCATGGGATCACATGGATTACGGCGTAACCAAAAAATTCCTGCAAAGAGAGAATGAAAAAGCCCACAGAGGGGAAACAACTCCCCCTTGCAGAGAAAAATGTTCCGGCTGCGGAGCCGCAAGACTTAACGGAGGCGTGTGCAATGAAATCCGTCAGAATATGGTATAAAAAATCCGACCTTGTAATTTACACCTCACACCTTGATATGAACCGCTGCTTTACCCGCAGCGTAAGGATGGCAAATATTCCCCTATGGTACACAGAGGGGTTTAACCCCCACCCGTATATGACTTTTCTTCTTCCTTTGCCTTTAGGCACGGCAGGTCTCAGAGAGCCTATCGACATACGAATCGAAGGAGATATTTCTAATGATGAAATAAAATCAAGGCTTAATTCCGTTTTGCCGGAAGGGCTTGAAATAGTTGATGCAATCGAGCCGGTACACAAAGTCAATGAAATAGTTTCGTCAAAATATGAAATCAATGTTGAATTTCTTAACGAAGGTGAAGCCGAAGGCTTTGCCGCCGGCGCCGAATCCGTAATTGACGGCGGTGAACTTCTTGCCGAAAAGAAAACAAAAAAAGGGATGAAAACCATTAATCTTTGCGAAATGGTAAATTCTTTTTCCGCCGAAAGCGAAGGAAATAAAGTAAAAATTATTGCGGTGCTTGCCACAGGTCAGGCATTAAACCTTAATGCAAATTTGCTTATGGATTCATTGCTTAAAGAATTTGGTGCAGAGCCGGAAAAGCTCAGCATAATAAGAACGGAAATTTATATTGAAAACAATGTAAATTTTGAATAAAATCAAAAATCCCCGCTCCGAGGAGCGGGGGTTTTCTTCAAATTGATTATTCAGCAAAGCCGGTTTCAATAAGCTTTACAAGTTCATTAACTGCTTCTTCTTCATCTGTGCCGGAAGCAATAATGCGAATTGTGGTGTCGCCCATAATTCCGAGGGAAAGAACGCCGAGGAGGCTCTTAGCATTAACCTTGCGTTCATCCTTCTCTACCCAGATGGATGACTTGAACTCATTAGCCTTCTGAATGAAGTATGTAGCCGGACGGGCATGAAGACCAACTTGGTTCTGAACTGTTACATCTTTAACGAACATATATGTTGCCTCCTGATAATAATTAACATCTTAGTTGTGTTTCTATATTATATCATTTATTTTTATTCAGTCAATAACCGTTTTTAATTTTCGTTTTCTGCTCCAAAATGTAAACTTTTTAAGAATTGTTATTTGTACAATTTGCCTACAAATTCACCTTAATTTTGTAATATTCTCTGCTTTTATAGTTCTTTTGCATTTAATCTTTTCACATTATTGTGCATTATGGCAAAATCCGATTGTATAGCATAGCAGTTACTGAAAATGAGCAATCGCCTCTCCTGTGTAAGGAGAGGTGGCAAGGCGAAGCCTTGACGGAGAGGTTGTGGCCCGTATGGGCAATCATTGCAGATTAAAAAGCAGCCCCTCGTTTGAGGAGCTGCTTCGTTTTATTCATAAAGAGGATATTTTTTGCAGATTGATGCTACAATTTCATTCATCTTATCTTTGTTTGCCTCAAAATCATTGATGCAAAGAGCAATACATTCGGCAATTTTATCCATATCTTCCGTTTTAAGTCCTCTGGTGGTAACTGCAGCAGTGCCAAGCCTTACGCCGCTTGTAACAAAGGGTTTTTCCGGATCGTTTGGAACGGCGTTTTTGTTTGCGGTGATATGAACCTCATCCATTCTGTGCTCAAGTTCTTTGCCTGTAACGCCCGTGCCACGAAGGTCAACGAGAATAAGATGGTTATCTGTGCCGCCGCTTACAAGATTTACACCTCTGTCTGTAAGTCCTTTAGCAAGGGCTTTGCAGTTTTCGATAATTGCGGTTTGATATGCTTTAAATTCCGGCTTGAGAGCCTCACCGAAGCAAACTGCTTTTGCGGCAATTATATGCATAAGAGGTCCGCCCTGGTTGCCGGGGAAAATAGATTTATTAATGGCAGGCAGTAATTCTTCTTTGCAAAGAAGAAGACCGCCCCTCGGGCCTCTGAGTGTTTTATGGGTGGTGGTTGTAACTATATCCGCATAGGGAACGGGTGACGGATGAAGGCCTGCGGCAACAAGGCCGGCAATGTGAGCCATATCAACCATAAAATAAGCACCGATGGATTTTGCAATTTTGCCGATGCGCTCAAAATCTATGATTCTGGGATATGCAGATGCGCCGGCAACAATAAGTTTCGGCTTATTTTCTTTTGCGATTTCTTCAAGTTTGTCATAATCAATATATCCGTCATCATTTACACCGTATGCGATGAAATGATAAAGCTTACCGCTGGCATTAACAGGTGAACCGTGGGTAAGATGGCCACCGTGAGCAAGGCTCATGCCGAGAACGGTATCACCGGGCTGAAGAATTGCGGCATAAGCAGCCATATTTGCCTGAGCGCCTGAGTGAGCCTGAACATTAGCGGCCTGGGCGCCGAAAAGTTCTTTTGCTCTTTCAATGGCAATGTTTTCAACTATATCAACATATTGGCAACCGCCGTAATATCTTTTTCCCGGGTAGCCCTCTGCGTACTTATTTGTAAGCACGCTGCCCATAGCTGCCATAACCGCAGGGGAAACAATATTTTCAGATGCTATAAGTTCAAGGTTGTTTCTTTGCCTTGAAAGCTCAAGGCTCATGGCGTCGGCAACCTCGGCATCATATTTTTTTACAAAGCTGATGGTATCAAGATAATCAGAATACATAAGAATGCTCCTTTCTCATTTGTGAGATCAGAGAAAATATACCACAAGACGGTATTTGTGTCAAGACGACAGGGGTTTATCGCTAATTAACATTGCAAACCGACGCAAAATATGATATAATTTATTATCTGAAAAATACGAAAGAGGATTTGTTATGAATAATGAAATCAATGCTTTCGGCGAAGGCGTAACCGAGGGTGGTTTACGCAACACAACTCAAATTAAAATCTTAATTGAATATATTGTTGATTCTCTCAAAGACCCCATTACATCAGAAATGGCCGTTGAGGCAGTTACGGCAAATAATCTTGCAAATTATTTTGAGGTTTCTCAGGCTGTGTCAGAGCTTGTAGACAGCCGAAACCTTTCCCTTGATGATGAGAATTTCCTGCATCTTTCCCCAAAGGGCGTTGACTCCCTGCGTGAGCTTATAGGTGATTTACCTGCCAGCATAAAAGAGAGAGGCCTTGCAGATGCGGCTGCAATTCAGATTAAACGCCGTAACGCCGGCTCAAACAAAGCCGTTATCGTTAAAAGCGGAGAGGGCTACAATGTTATTTGCACCGTTCTCCATAAGGACAGCCCCGTTATGTCACTGACTGTTTACACCGCAGATTTTGCACAGGCTGAAAATGTAAAAAACAATTTTATGGAAGACCCGTCAAAAGTTTATTCAGAGGTTATTTCAACACTTTTCGGTTAAGGAGTTTTTGCTGTTATGCTTGAAGACCTTAAATATGAAGTTTACAAGGCAAATTTAAGCCTTGTGGAGTATAAACTCGTTCTGTTCACCTGGGGCAATGTTTCCGGAATTGACAGAGAAAAAGGCCTTGTGGTCATAAAACCCTCCGGTGTGGATTATGCCACTATGAAACCGGAAGATATGGTTGTAATGAGCCTTGAGGGCGAAAAGGTTGAAGGAGAATTAAATCCGTCTTCCGATACTCCCACTCATCTTGAGCTTTATCGCAGATTTTCAAATATCGGCGGTGTTGCCCACACCCACTCAACCTATGCCGTAGGATTTGCTCAGGCGGCAAAGGATATTCGCTCTTACGGCACAACTCATGCGGATTTTGCTTTTGGAGCGATTCCCTGCACAAGAGATTTAACAGGCGAAGAAATCAAAACCGATTATGAGCTTAACACCGGCAAGGTTATAGCTGAATGCTTTGAAAACGGAAATATAGATTATAATGCCGTTCCCGCTGTGCTTGTTCACTCCCACGGCCCATTCACTTGGGGCAAAAATCCCAAAGATGCGGCAAAAAATTCGGCAATTCTTGAAGAAGTATCAAAAATGGCTTACCTTACGGAAACCCTCGGCACAGAAAAAGAGGCAAGCAAAAACATTCAAAAAAAGCATTATATGAGAAAACACGGCCCCAACGCATACTATGGGCAAAAATAAAATAATTTAAACCAATCATTAAAATCCCCCGACTGCCGAATAAAGACAGGTCGGGGTGTTTTGTTATATACAAATAGTGAAAAATAGTGAAAAAATAGTGAAATTTTAGTGGAAATTTTTTGATGAATAAGTTATAATATGTTCAGAAAGGGCGGAGATATTATGATTAGAGTTACATTATCCAATGAAATATTAAAATACATAACCGAAATTGATAAAAACAGATATAATGTTTCTTCCGTAAAATTATCTCCGAATGTTGCCGGCAAATTGCGAAAAAACTCAAAGAAAAAAAGTTCTTACGCCTCAAATAAAATTGAAGGCAATCCTTTAACGAAAAAACAGGCTGATGAAGTAATAGAAAATGATGAGCGAAAGCACTTCTTGAAGCCGGAGCAGGAAGTCAGAAACTATTTTTTGGCTTTAAATTATTTGGAAGAAAAAGCGAACATAAAAGAACCCTTTTCAAAAAAATTGATTTTAGATGTGCAAAAATTAGTTGAAAAAGGTGCGTCAAAAGAAAAAATCGGATTAAGGGGGCCTATGCCGCCGGGAGTGCTTTTTGCCGTTTATGATTCAAAAACAGGCAATCCGGATTATATCCCCCCTGAATCAAAAGACATACCGGAGCTTTTAGATGAATTGATTAAATATGTAAACACAACCGATGACCATCCCTTGATTGTGGCTGCCGTTGTTCATTATCAGATGGTAACCATCCACCCTTTTGAAGACGGTAACGGCAGAACGGCGAGATTACTTTCGGGCTATATTCTGGATGTTAACGGCTACGGCTTTAACGGAATAGGCTCCCTTGAAGAATATTTTGCTTATGATATTGATGAGTATTATAATTCAATTCAAATGGGTCTTCCGGCTTTGTATTATTCCGGCAGAAACAATCCGCCTCATTCTGAAATTTGGTTTAATTATTTTTTGAGAATGGTTTTGCTCTATTCCGGTAAAGTATGTGATTTGCAGCTTAATTCCGATTCAGATAATGTAGAGGGCAGCCTTTCATATCTTAAAGCAAGAGAAAAAGAATTGTTGCTTTTTCTTATACAAAATTATAATCGTGAGTTTACGCCAAAAGAAGTTAGTGATAAATTAGGCGTTACAAACAAAACAATTATAAATCGTTTGGCAGTTTTGTCCAAAAACGGTTTTGTTGTGCCGATTTTGATAAAAGAAAGAATCCGCACCTATAAGTTGAGTGATTTCACAAAAAATCATAAGCCCAAAATCATAGATAAAATTAACCTGTAAAACATTTGTAATAATCCATTTTATTATTGACAATTCAATTTCATTGTGATATTTTTATACACATAGTAAACCGTTGAAGCGGGAGTAAAGGCAATTATGTCCTTTCAGAGAGCCTGTGCAGGTGTGAGTCAGGCAGGAAACAGATTGTTATAATGGGCCGCTGAGGGTGCAGCGAAATGCGTTTCGCAAAGTATACTGCAACGTGAGGGCATACGTTAGTTGCCGGGTTATGTCAGTAACCGCAAAGGGCACGGTAAATATACCGTGAATACAAGGTGGCACCGCGGATTTTAATTCGTCCTTGACAGAGTAGTTATATTCTGCCAAGGATTTTTTGTTTTTTCGGGAGGTTTCTATGAAAATTTCACCAAATCTTGAAGAAGTTAAAAAAATTGCCGAAAAAGGTGAGTATAAGGTTGTGCCTTTAAGCACGGAAATTCTTTCCGATATTTGCACACCAATTGAGGCGATGAGAATCCTCAAAAACGTTTCAACCCATTGTTATATGCTTGAATCCGTTGAGGAAAGAGAAAAATGGGGCAGATACACATTCCTCGGATATGAGCCTAAAATGGAAATCACCTGCATTGACGGCAATATGAAAATCGGTGATATTACCGTAAAAACCGACAATCCCTCATCTTATTTAAGGCAAATTATTTCTGAAAACAAAAGCCCTAAATTTGAAAATTTGCCCTCTTTTACAGGTGGACTTGTAGGCTATTTTGCTTATGATTACCTTTGCTATTCCGAGCCCACCGTAAAAAGAAAGGTGGAAGATACGGAGAATTTCAAAGATGCGGATTTAATGCTTTTTGATAAAGTAATCGCTTTTGATAATCTTCGTCAGAAAATAATTCTTATAGTTAACATTCCCCTTGATAACATAGAAATAGAGTATAACAAAGCTCTGCTTGAGCTTAAAAAAATGAGAGAGCTTTTAACAAGCGGTCAAAAACTGAAAAACGATACGGGCAAATTGCTGGGGGAATTTACTCCTCTTTTCAATCGTGAAAAATATTGTGAAATGGTTGAAAAAGCCAAATGGCACATACGAGAGGGAGATATTTTCCAAATAGTTTTATCAAACCGATTGGAAGCCCCGTTTGAAGGCAGTCTTTTCAATGCTTACAGAGTTTTGAGGGCTCTTAACCCCTCACCTTATATGTTTTATTTCAGCGGTACGGATGTGGAGGTTGCGGGTACTTCGCCCGAAACTCTCGTGAAGCTTGAAAACGGAGTTTTGCACACTTTCCCTCTTGCGGGCACAAGGCCCAGAGGTAAAACTGAGGAAGAGGATAAAGAGCTTGAAAAAGGTTTGCTTGCAGATGAAAAAGAGCTTGCAGAGCATAATATGCTTGTAGATCTCGGCAGAAACGACCTTGGCAAAATTTCAAAATTCGGCTGCGTAAAAGTAGAAAAACTTCATTCAATAGAAAGATATTCTCATGTAATGCACATCGGCTCAACGGTAAGGGGAGAAATCAGAGAGGATAAAGATGCTTTTGATGCCATAGAGTCCGTTCTTCCTGCCGGCACTCTTTCCGGCGCCCCAAAAATCAGAGCCTGCCGGCTTATAGGAGAGCTTGAAAATAACAAGCGAGGCATTTACGGCGGAGCAATAGGATATATAGATTTTACAGGTAATATGGACACTTGCATTGCCATTAGAATCGCATATAAAAAGAACGGCAAAGTTTTTGTAAGAAGCGGAGCCGGAATTGTAGCGGATTCCGTCCCCGATAAAGAATATGATGAATGTATAAACAAAGCTAAGGCAGTTGTAACAGCTCTTAAGGCTGTGGAGGAGGAAAATTTATGATTTTGCTTATTGATAATTACGACAGCTTTTCATATAACCTCTATCAGTTAATCGGAGAAATAAATTCGGATATAAAAGTAATTCGCAACGATGAAATGACCGTTAGTGAAATTAAAGAACTTAACCCGGGTTACATAATTCTTTCCCCCGGCCCCGGAAGGCCCGAAGATGCGGGAGTAATAATAGATGTGGTGAAAACTTTGGGCAAAGATATTCCCGTTTTGGGAGTTTGCCTCGGTCATCAGGCAATATGTTCAGCCTTCGGAGCTACCGTAACTTATGCAAAAAAACTAATGCACGGCAAGCAATCCGATGTAAAATTTGATGTGAACAGCGTTCTTTTTAAAGAGATACCCGAAATTGCCCCTGTAGCAAGGTATCACAGCCTTGCAGCAGACAGTAAAACAATGCCGGAATGTTTGAAAATAACTGCCGTTACAAAAGATAATGAGATTATGGCCGTTGAGCATAAAGATTATCCGATTTACGGCGTTCAATTTCATCCCGAATCAATAATGACACCGAATGGTAAAACAATGTTAAAGAATTTTTTAAGCTCAAAAAAGTAAAGGAGTTTTGAATTATGATTAAAGAAGCAATTACAAAAATAACGGAAAAAGAAGACCTTACATACGATGAAGCATATACGGTTATGAACGAAATTATGAGTGGCGAAACCACTCCCACCCAAAATGCCGCATTCCTTGCTTCCCTCTCCACTAAAAGTACAAAGGCTGAAACCACTGCGGAAATAGCCGGCTGTGCAGCTGCCATGCGTGAAAAGGCAATTAAGGTTGACACGGGGGATATGGATGTTTTTGAAATAGTAGGTACGGGCGGAGACGGAGCTCACAGCTTTAATATTTCCACCACCGCCGCTTTCGTGGCAGCCGCAGGCGGAGTTAAGGTTGCAAAGCACGGCAACCGTGCCGCATCTTCCCTTTCGGGTACAGCAGATTGCCTTGAGGCCCTCGGCGTAAACATAAATCAAAGCCCGGCTCTTGCCGTAAAACTTCTTAAAGAGGCAGGAATGTGCTTCTTCTTTGCTCAAAAATATCATACATCAATGAAGTATGTAGGCGCTATTCGTAAAGAGCTCGGATTCCGTACTGTTTTCAATATTCTCGGGCCTATCACTAACCCCGGCAAGCCAAAATATCAGCTTTTGGGTGTTTATGATGAATATCTTGTTCAGCCTCTCGCTCAGGTGCTTATGACTCTCGGAGTGGAAAGAGGTATGGTTGTTTACGGCAACGAAAAGTTGGATGAAATTTCCGCAAGCGCCCCCACATCCGTATGCGAATTCAAAAACGGATGGTACAAAACTTATAAAATCACTCCCGAAGATTTCGGCTTTGAAAGATGCACAAAAGAGGAACTTGTAGGTGGCACACCCGCAGAAAACGCAGAGATTACAAGAGGTATTCTCAAAGGCGAAATTAAAGGGGCAAAGAGAAACGCTGTTTTGCTTAATGCCGGCGCATCTCTCTATATCTACGGTAAGGCAGAAACATTCAAAGACGGCGTTAAGCTTGCCGGGGAGCTTATTGACAGCGGTAAAGCTTATGAAACTCTTGAAAAAGTTATTGCTGTGTCCGATTCGGAGGAATAATCGTGAACATTTTGGATGAACTTGCAAACCACGCAAGGCTCAGGACAGAAGAAAATAAAAAGAAAATTCCCCTTGATGATATAAAAGCTCAGGCCGAAAGTATGCCAAAGGATGATTTTTCTTTTGAAAAGGCCCTTGCCGAAAATAAAATTGCTTTCATTTGCGAGTGCAAAAAGGCATCGCCGTCAAAGGGAATTATCGCAGAGGATTTTCCTTACATTGAAATAGCAAAAGAATATGAAAAAGCCGGGGCAGATGCCATATCCGTTTTAACGGAGCCGAAATGGTTTTTAGGCTCTCTTGATTACCTTAAAGAGATTGCCGCCACGGTCAAAATTCCCTGCCTTCGCAAAGATTTTACCATTGATGAATATATGATTTATGAGGCGAAAGTTGCAGGGGCAAAAGCTGTTTTGCTTATTTGTTCAATTCTCAGTGAAGAAAAAATCAAAGAATATATAAAAATCTGCGATTCCCTCGGCATATCCGCTCTTGTGGAAGCCCACGACAGTGAGGAAATAAAGACCGCCGTAAGAGCGGGGGCAAGAATCATAGGTGTAAATAATCGCAATCTTAAAGATTTTACGGTGAATACCTCAAACAGTGCTTCTTTACGCAAAGAGGTGCCGGCAAATATAATTTTCGTTTCCGAAAGCGGAGTAAAAACAGCCGATGACATAAACGCTGTGAGAGAGGCAGGGGCGAATGCCGTGCTTGTGGGCGAAACTCTTATGAGAGCGAAAGATAAAAAAGAAAAACTTGCCGAGCTTAAAGGTGAAATATGACTAAAATAAAACTTTGCGGGCTTTCACAATCGCAAGATATTGAAACAGCCAATAAATTATTGCCTGATTATATAGGATTTGTTTTGTATTTTGAGAAAAGCCACAGAAATATTACTCCCGAAAAAGCGGCGGAGCTTAAAACAATGCTTGATAAAAGAATAAAAGCCGTGGGAGTTTTTGTGGATGCACCTTTGGAAAAGGTGGCGGACCTGCTGAAAAAAAATATAATTGATATTGCCCAGCTTCACGGAAACGAAAGTGAAGATTATATTTTATCTCTGAAAAAATTAACGGATAAGCCCGTAATTAAAGCTTTTAAGGCAACGCAAGAAGGAGAAATTGAAAAAGCGGAAAAAAGCGGTGCTGATTTTGTTCTCCTTGACAGCGGCAAAGGTTATGGTATATCATACGATTTTGAGATTACAAAAAAGGTTAAAAGGCCGTATTTTCTTGCAGGTGGTATAACTTTGCAAAATGCCGAAAAAGCAATAAAGGCGGTAAGGCCTTACGCCGTGGATATTTCTTCGGGGATAGAAACCGATAAAATTAAAGACCCGAAAAAAATGGAAGAATTTGTTAAAATTGTACGCAGTATAAATGATTAAAGAAAGGATGAACGGCTATGAGTAATTCAAAAGGGCGTTTCGGTCAGCACGGAGGCCAATATATTCCCGAAACCCTTATGAACGCCATAATTGAGCTGGAGGAAGCATATAACTATTACAAAAACGACCCTGAGTTTAATAAAGAACTTCAAGAACTTCTCAATAATTACGCAGGCAGACCTTCGCTGCTCTATTATGCGGAAAAAATGACAAAAGATTTAGGGGGCGCAAAAATCTATCTTAAAAGAGAAGATTTAAACCACACAGGCGCTCACAAAATAAATAATGTTCTCGGTCAGGCTCTCCTTGCAAAAAAGATGGGCAAAACCCGCCTTATTGCAGAAACGGGTGCAGGCCAGCACGGAGTTGCAACCGCAACGGCAGCCGCCCTTATGGGTATGGAGTGCGTTGTATTCATGGGCAAAAAGGATACGGAAAGGCAAGCTCTTAATGTTTACCGTATGCGTCTTTTAGGTGCAAAGGTAGTTCCCGTAACCTCAGGCACTGCTACCCTTAAAGATGCGGTTTCCGAGGCTATGAGAGAGTGGACAAGCCGTATAGACGATACACATTATTGCCTCGGCTCTGTTATGGGGCCTCATCCTTTCCCCACAATAGTCCGTGATTTTCAGGCTGTTATTTCAAAAGAAATTAAAGAGCAAATGCTTGAAAAAGAAGGCAGGCTTCCCGATGCCGTTATCGCCTGCGTAGGTGGCGGCTCAAATGCCATAGGTGCTTTTTATAATTTTATTGAAGATAAAGATGTTCGCCTTATAGGCTGCGAGGCAGCCGGCAGAGGTGTTGACACAAAAGAAACCGCAGCCACAATTACAACAGGCCGTGAAGGAATTTTCCACGGCATGAAATCTTATTTTTGCCAAGATGAGTTTGGCCAAATAGCTCCCGTTTATTCTATCAGCGCCGGCCTTGATTACCCCGGCGTAGGCCCTGAGCACGCATGGCTCCATGATATAGGCAGGGCGGAATATGTGGCAGTTACAGATGATGAAGCCGTAAATGCTTTTGAATACCTTTCGAGAACCGAGGGAATTATTCCCGCCATTGAATCTTCCCACGCTGTTGCATACGCCATGAAGATTGCGGGGGAAATGGATAAAGATAAAATTATTGTTATAAATATTTCCGGTAGAGGGGATAAAGACTGCGCAGCTATTGCCCGTTACAGAGGGGAGGATATACATGAGTAATATCAGAAAAGCTTTTGACCACGGTAAAGCATTTGTTGCTTTTATTACCTGCGGTTATCCCGATCTTGAAACCACTGCAAAAATCGTGCGTGAAGCAGCCGAAAACGGAGCAGACCTTATAGAGCTCGGTATTCCTTTCTCGGATCCCACCGCCGAAGGCCCTGTTATTCAAGGGGCCAACATTAAAGCCCTTGCCGGGGGAGTTACAACAGATAAAATTTTTGAGCTTGTAAAAGAAATAAGAAAAGATGTTACCGTTCCCATGGTATTTATGACATACGCAAATGTTGTTTATTCTTACGGGCAGGATAAATTTATTTCCACTTGCCAAAAAATCGGCATTGACGGCTTAATTCTTCCCGACCTTCCCTTTGAAGAAAAAGGCGAATTTCTTAATGATTGCCATAAATACGGTGTTGACCTTATTTCTCTTGTGGCTCCAACATCCGAAAAGAGAATTTCAATGATTGCAAAAGAAGCGGAAGGCTTTATTTATATTGTTTCAAGCCTCGGAGTTACAGGCACAAGAGGAGAAATCACAACGGATGTGGATTCAATCGTAAAGATCATTCGTGAAAGCACGGATACGCCCTGCGCAATAGGCTTCGGTATTTCCACTCCCGAGCAGGCAAAAAAAATGGCCGCTGCATCAGACGGTGCAATAGTCGGCTCGGCAATTATTAAAATTATTGATGAATACGGTAAAGAAAGCCCTGAATATGTGGGCGAATTTATTAAGCGAATGAAAGATTCTCTTAAATAAAAATTTTTCAGCCATACATTTTTTACAGTTTGTCTCTTGACGAAAAATTTTCCTTATATTAAAATCAGTTTAATGATTATTCATAATTCAAATAAAAAGGAGGAAAATTTATGAAAAAATTATTATCCGTTCTTCTCAGTATTCTTATGATTTCTGCTCTTCCGGCTTTAGCGTTTGCCAATGAAGCTGAATCAACAATAATCGATACAAGTGTAGTGATTAACGAAACAAATTTTCCCGACAAATATTTCAGAGCCTATGTTTCCGAGAATTTTGATACAAATTCCGATTCTTCTTTAAGCGCAGAAGAAATAGAAAACGCAAAAAAAATTTATATTGAAGGCTCGCCTCTTTCAAGTCTTAAAGGAATTGAATATCTGACAAACCTTAAAGGTCTTGTTTGCGGTGATACGGCTCTTGCCGCTGTCGATCTGAGTGCTAACACCAAACTTGTATATTTAGATTGCTCTGATAACAGGCTTAAAGAGCTTGATGTAAGTATGCTTCCGGAACTTCAGAAACTGGATTGTTGTGAGAATATGCTGACAACACTGGATATTTCAAATAACACAAAACTTTTAAAATTGTGCTGTTGCGAAAATCAGTTAACCGGTCTTGATATTTCAAACAACACTCTTCTTCTTGAGCTGGATTGCAGTGATAATAAAATTGCTTCACTTGACACAAGCAACAATTCTCAACTTATTGAAATAGATGTTGAAGGCAATCCGTTTGCCGATACAAAAAAACCGGTTATCGAACCGACTCCCTCAGCCTTTAAACTTTTTATTATGAGAGTTGAAAACTATATTGACTCTATATTTGATGCAATTGAAATGTTTTTTGAAGGCCTATTCAAGTAAAAAGAACAAAAACCTCCCTTGTGTACACATATGGACTGTCCCAGATTGTGCAGACAGTACAAAAAAGCCTACTTGATGTAGAAAATTAAATTTT
>CAVHYZ010000042.1:14952-16656 GCA_963640495.1 Acutalibacteraceae bacterium | reverse complement strand
ACATATTACTGATAGGTGTAGATGGTTCTTTAAACGAGTCATCTCGCTCAGACTCAATGATTCTTGTTTCTCTTGATTATGTTCACGAAAAAATTAAACTCACTTCATTTTTGAGAGATAGCTGGGTTTATATTCCGTCAAAAGGTTCAAATCACAAGTTAAATGCCGCATGCTCCAGTGGTGGCGCTCAGCTTGTTGTGGATACTATTGAGTATAATTTCAAAGTCGACATAGATCATTATATTATGGTTGACTTTGAAATGTTTACGGAGATTATTGACGCTCTTGGAGGCATTGATGTTGAAATAACGGAAAGCGAAGCAAGTTTCATTAGCAGAACAACAAAGTACACTGTATCAAGTGGAGAAAGTGTTCACCTTGACGGTAAAAAGGCTCTCGTATATAGCAGAATAAGGAAACTTGATACAGATTATATGCGAACATATAGACAAAGAAAAGTTATAACTGCAATTATTAACAAAGTAAAAAAATCAAATATTATTGACCTAATAAAATTAGCAAACTCTGTGCTTCCGCTGCTCGAAACAGATTTATCACCGTTTGAGATATCACTTTTAGCTTACAAAGGTGGTTTTGCAGCACTTACATTTAATATACAACAAATAAGAATCCCAACCGAAAATTTAATGTACGCAGACTACAGAGGTTCACAATGGGTAGAAATTCTCGATATGGAAGGCTGCATTGAAAAACTATATGAATTTATTTATACATCCTACAGCGAGGAATAATTTGACTGAAATTTAAATTGACATATACAAATTGTTATATTGACTATTCACTTTGAATGCATTAAAATATATGTACACATTATGAGAGGAAAAGAAAAATGGAAGAATATACACCAGATATAGTAAGTGTAATTGATGAAGAAGGAAAAGAACATACTTTTGAAGAACTGGACCGAATAGAAACAGAAAAAGGCCTTTATGTTGCGCTTTGTCCTCTTCCGGAAGATGCGTCTCAAATTGCAAACAGTGAATCAGACGAATTTATTGTGCTTAAAGTTGAGCCTGGTGAAGGAGAAGAAGTTACACTTTATCCGATTGAAGACGAAAAAGAATATGATGAGATAGGCCATATATTCTTAGATAGATTTGCTGAGCTTTACTCAGAGGAAGATAGTGAAGACTGATTTACATCCTGCTTTGTGCGACAACTTTGACCCAGAAGTAACCCTACAATATTTTTAAGGGAGCCGGACTCCGTCAGTGGATTGCAGACCTCCCGCTTAAAGCGGACGAAGGGAGCGCGAAACTGATGGGAGGCACCCACCTGCTTTAACGCAGGTTACTCGTGGTCAAAACCGGCAAAGCGGGATTTTTCGGAGGATGCCAAATGAAAAAACTTTTTAATGCTGATTTAATTGATTTATTTACTACAGAAGAGGGATTTGTATACTCCTGTAAAGAAACTCTCGAATCAGGTAAAGAAGCTATTGCTTTTTTCAATTATAACAGCGAAGCTGATAGATTTGAAAGAATTCCTATAAATTCTTATATTATAAGCAAGTACAGTGAAGATGGCTTTGCATTATCCAAAAGTCTCGGAGATTTTGTAACTTGCAGAATAAAAAACATTGCCACTGACAGTTATATTGCCACATACGAAAACGGAATTATAAAATTATTTGACAGTTACGGTATAATTAATGATATTCAAGACGTTAAATATAATAAGAGC
>CAVHYZ010000042.1:0-14942 GCA_963640495.1 Acutalibacteraceae bacterium | reverse complement strand
AACGCATCATTTGCCGAACCTGTTGGAAGAGATTTATGGATGCCGGTTCCGGAGGAAAATGCAATTATAAAATATTCTTCAAAATATAAAAGAATTGAATTTAGAATTGGTAGCAAAGATGAAAAAGCATTTTCAGGTCCGGTAGATATCTCTTACTACGACGATTATCTTTATGTATGCAATGCGGCATCATATAAAATTAGAACTGTAAGTCTTATCTCATTTACGATTAAAGATTATGCAATATTCAATGAACCAATTTACAGATATTTCAGAAACAACGATAAAGAATATGTAATTTTGAAATCCGGGGTTTATACTTTGTAATACAATATATAATAATGCAAAAATGCAGATGCAAAAGCATCTGCATTTTTTATAAGATTTCATCTGATTTCTATATACTTACCGACAAATTCTTTAACTGTATTCCAGTAAAGCTCGTTATCTTGATAAGTCGCAACGGTGTGAAGAGCACCGGGAACAGTAAGCATTTGTTTATCTTCTGCCCCGCAAGCCTCATAAAGAGGCTCCATCATCGAATAAGGAACAAGCGGATCTTTATCACCGTGAATAAATAAAGTAGGAGTTTTAGAATGAACAATAGCTTTAATCGGAGAGGCCTCTTTGAAATCAAAGTTGCCTCTTAGTTTTGAAATGATATTAACTGGAGTCACAACAATTTCTGGAGGAATAGGAAGCATGGCCTCAACTTGACTGCAATATTCATCCCAGCAGCAAGTATAACCACAATCCTCAACAGCCACAAGAACATTTTCAGGGAGAACTTCGCCGGTAACCATCATAGTTGTAGCCGCACCCATAGAAACGCCGTGAATTACTATTTTTGCGTCTTTATTAAGTGAAATAGCATAATCAATCCAATCAAGGACTATAAATTTGTCATAATAACCCATGGAGCAATAATGGCTCTTATCCGGGCCATGCCCAACCATAATGGGCACTATAACATTAAAGCCCATATCAATATATTGTCTTATCCAGCGAGTCATTGTTTTTGGAGTATCAGTATATCCGTGAACAACTACTGCAAATTTATCGGTTTCCTCATCTTGAAAATATACTTTTGCATAAGTTTCTCTACCCATACGATGAGAATAAAGAATTGTGTGTGCCATAGGATGAGCATCATACCAATCATTATCTTCATGATTTAAAGTACACTTTTCCCAAAAGGCATCTTTCTCAGGATTTTTGAACACTCCAACCTTTTTAAGATAATCTCTAACACTCGGATTAACAAAAGTTTCATAAGCAAGCTCACCTATAGCAAAATAAGCAATACCAGCGCCAATTGCGACTTTGCCTGCAGTTTTAACAACTTTATTCATAATCAATTTCCTTTCAAAAGGTACTTTTCTATAGCCGCACCTACTCCCCCATCTTTATTGGAAAGGGTAATATAATCGGCAATCTCAAGCACATCCGGTTGAGCATTAGCAACTGCTACACCAACTCCTGCGCATTTAAGCATATCAATATCGTTTTCACTATCTCCGAAAGCCATAGATTGACTTTGAGATATATTTATTATATCAAGAAGTTTTAACATTCCATTCGCTTTATTGTTTCCCTTTGCGGTTAAGTCATAATAATAATCAAATGTATAATGTGTGATGCTACTGTTTAAATCTTCAAGAAAATTTTTGGAAAAATTACTGCTGACTGCGACAACCTGAAAATTATCATCTTCGCTCATTTCGAGCAATTCACCGAAAGAAGAAACGGGAGTGTCACTTGATGAAAGTTCTCTGCCTCTGTCGATTATTGTATAACTTCTTTTGAAGCCTTCAAAAATGGCCCAACAATCTTTATTTTCAAAGCAAAAAGATGCTATCTTTTCAAAAACGGATTTTTCAATAAAATTAGCATATATGGTCTCACCATTGAGCACGAGAGCACTGCCGTTGCCGGAAACAACTCCATCAAATTCAATTTGATTAAAGACCTCTTTCGGAATGTTGCCGTAAGACCTACCTGTATTAATAAAAATTTTGTGCCCGAGCTTTCTTGCTTTTTTTAAGGCTTCAACGTTTCTTTTCGGCACAATGTTATTATCTGCAGTAAGCGTGCGATCTATATCAAGAAATAAAGCGTAAGGATTCATTTATGCCTCAACCTTGTGGAATATTTTTTTACCCTTCTTAACAACAATAGCTTTCTCTGCAAGAATCTCTTTTGAGTATGATGTATAAGTATCTGTAACTTTTACATCATCAACGGAAACGCCATTTTGCTCACAAAGTTTTCTACCTTCGCTTCTTGACTTGGCAATCCCTGTTTTTACAAGAATTGAAAGAATATCAATTTTACCGTCTGTAAAATCATCATCTGTAAGTTTAGTTGTAGGCATATTATCTGCATTTGACGCGCCACTGAAAAGAGCCTTAGCGGTAGCCTGTGATTTATCAGCTTCTTCTTCGCCGTGAACAAGTTTTGTAAGTTCATAAGCAAGGATTTCTTTTGCTTTGTTAAGCTGGCTGCCTTCCCACTTATCCATTTCATCAATTTCTTCAAGAGGAAGGAATGTAAGCATACGAATACATTTTAAAACATCCGCATCATCAACATTACGCCAATATTGATAGAACTCATATGGAGAAGTTTTTTCGGGATCAAGCCAAACGGCACCTGAAACGGTTTTGCCCATTTTTTTACCTTCAGAATTGAGAAGAAGAGTGATGGTCATTGCCTGAGCTTTTGCATCCTGCTCCTCAAGACCTAACTTTTTGCGAATAAGTTCTCTACCGAAAAGCATATTACTCCACTGATCATCTCCGCCAAACTGGAGATTACATCCATAATCTAAGTAGAGCTTATAAAAATCATATGACTGCAGAATCATATAGTTAAATTCGAGGAATGAAAGTCCGTTTTCCATCCTTTGCTTATAGCACTCGGCACGAAGCATATTATTCACTGAGAAATAAGGACCAACCTCACGCAA
Organism: Acutalibacteraceae bacterium; assembly: GCA_963640495.1. Classification (GTDB taxonomy): domain Bacteria; phylum Bacillota; class Clostridia; order Oscillospirales; family Acutalibacteraceae; genus CAG-177. The sequence continues at coordinate 11,974 of CAVHYZ010000042.1, read as the reverse complement.
AACATCAATATAATTAAGATCAAGAATCCAATCGGCGTTATTAACCATAAGAGCTTTGCCATCAGAAAAATCAATAAATCTTGCCATTTGCTTCTTGAAACATTCAATATTATGATTAATTGTTTCTTTGGTAAGCACTTTACGCATATCGCTCTTACCGGAAGGATCACCAATCATACCGGTACCACCACCTAGAAGGGCAATAGGTTTATTACCTGCCATTTGTAACCTCTTCATAAGAAGAAGTGCCATAAAGTGACCAACATGGAGAGAATCTGCGGTTGGGTCAAAGCCAATATAAAAAGTAGCCTTACCGTTATTGATAAGGTCACGAACCTTTGCTTCATCTGTTACCTGTGCGATAAGGCCTCTCGCTTTGAGTTCTTCGTAAATTTGCATCTGACTAATCCTTTCAAAGCAGCAAATTATATTTGCCGAAATTATTTATATTCTGTATTTTAACATATTGTGTTTTTTTGTCAAGAAAAATAAAATACTTTACACAAGTATACAATTTACTTTTCTAACATTTCATTTTAAGGTTTACTTTTTAACTGACAAATGTTAAAATTATACATATTAAACTCATAAATTATGGAGAAAATTATGGAAAAAAAACTTGGTGCTAAAAATTACATTGGTTATGCTATTTGCGACATGGCAAATAACTTTGCCTTTTGTGTAATGAGTTCTTATCTTTCGGTATACTGCTCAGACATTTTAGGTATTAAAGGCTGGATAATTTCGGCAATAATGATTGCCGCAAGAATATGGGACGGTATAAATGACCCGATTATGGGATTTTTTGCTCAAAGCAGAAAACCAGGAAAGAACGGCAAATACAGGCCCTTTTTGCTTTACGGCGGATATCCGCTTGCTGTTTCTGCCGTGCTTGTATTTTTAAAGTTGTCAAATAACCTAACATTCAATACTATTTGGGTTGCATTTGCATATATTCTTTATGGTATGCTTTACACAGTATTGCTCGTTCCCTACGGTTCGCTTGCTTCTGTAATGACAACTAAAGATAACGAAAGAAACATTCTTTCAATGTGCAGAAGTGTAGGCGGTGCTGCCGGCAATCTTCCTACTTTAATTTTTCCAATGCTTGTTATGACGGCGGGCACAAACGGAAACCAAATGGATGCAAACAAGCTTAAAATAGGTATGATTATAATTGCAGTTTTTATGGTAGTTATGTACACGATTAGTTATAAGCTCACCACAGAAACGGTTGTTATTGAAGAAAATTATGAAAAGCTCTCAATAAGTAAAACAATAAAGAGTGTTATAAAAAACAAAGCGTTTGTTACAATGAGTATTATAGGATGTTTGCTTATTGCCGCACAAATGTACACAAACACAGTAAACATTTATCTGTTTAAAGATTATTTTCAAAAAAGCGGCATGAACACTGTTTATATGATTGTATCCTATGCGCCAATGATCATAATGATTCCATTTATCAATAAACTTATAAATAAATTCGGTAAAAAAGAAATAAGCGTTGTCGGCCTTGGCATTTCAACTATTGCCGCATTTTTAACATACGCTCTTCACACAAGTAACATTTGGCTTTTCATAGGGCTTGCAGTATTCATTAACTGTGGCGCAGGATTTATGACACTTGAAATATGGAGTATGGCAGCAGATATAATCGATTGCAATGAATGGAAAACAGGAAAAAGAGGAGAAGCCTCAAACTATGCTTTGTTTACATTTATGAGGAAAATCGGTCAAGCAATTGCCGCATTTGCGCCTTGGTTTGTAAGCCTTGTAGGCTATGATGCCGACCTTGTGGGCATGGGAACTCAAAGTGCAGAGGTTTTAACCGGTATGTATAATGTTTCAACGGCAATTCCATTTATTATGTATGGTCTTATGTTCTTAATGGCGATCATATACCCTCTTAACAAGTCAACAACAAACCTTATGCATAAAGAGCTTGATGAAGCAAGAAGCAAATATAAAACAGAAACAGTCTGAGGTGATAAAATGTCTCAAAAAAAGCCTAATCTTGTTTATGTTTTTGCCGATCAATTAAGATACAGTTCAGTTGGTTTCAATGGTGATGAGAAAGCACAAACGCCTTACATTGATGAACTTTCAAAAGAAAGCGAATGTATGGATAAGGCATTTTCCGGTCATCCTGTTTGTGCTCCTTACAGGGCTTCACTTTTTACCGGCAAATATACTACATCCACCGGAATGGTTATAAACGAAATACGTATAAATCCAAATCATAAATGTTTTGCTCACGTGCTGAACGAAAACGGTTACGAAACATCTTATATCGGCAAATGGCACATGTATGCAGCTAAGCTCGGTGATCACTTTAATCCCGAAAATTCATATATTCCTGAAGGTCCGGACAGGCTAGGATTCAACGGCTATTTTGCTGCATATAATTTTCATCATAAATATTATTCACCTGATGCTTACTATCATTTAAATTCGCCGGAAAAGGTATACTATGAAAAATATGAGCCTGATGAGCAAACGGATATGGCTATTGAGAGAATAAAAGCCCATAAATCAAGTGGTAAGCCTTTTGCTTTATTTCTTTCAATAGGTACTCCCCATGACCCCTGGACCAAGGATAATGTTCCATTGGAATATTATAAGAAATTTGAAAATGTATCCTTTCCAAAGACTCCGAACTATAAAAAATTTAACGATCCGCACGCAGATCCTTGGGCAAGGTTTTTACCCGGCAAGCGAAAGATGCTTGAAGAAAACATGAGAGTTTATTACTCAATGGTTGCAAATCTTGATATGAATGTCGGCAAACTTTGGCAAGCAATTAAAGATGAAGGACTTGAAGATGATACAATTTTTATTTTTACAGCTGACCATGGCGAAATGTTTGGTGCACATGGAAGGCACGCCAAAAATATTTTTTACGATGAAGCAATTAGAGTTCCTTTCATTATAAAATGGGGAAATAAGCTACCTGCAGTAAAAAATAACACATGCTTTAACACTGTTGATATTATGCCTTCGCTTTTAAATATGATGGGCTTGCCGATTCCAAATAACGTAGAGGGCAAAGATATAAGCAGTAGCATAATGAGCGGTAATTTTATGAAAAACAATTCTTTACTTATGGGTACAGGGCCTACCGCCATATACGGGAATGGTGTTGAATGGCGAGGAATAAGGTCTGACAGGTACACATATGCAGTTTATAGGGTTGACAAAAGTGAATATTTGTTCGATAATGAGAAAGATCCCTATCAGATGAATAATCTTGTAAATTATTCCGAGTTTAAAAATCTGCTAAATGAATTAAAATCAGAAATGAAAAGCAAGATGGCCGAAATCGGTGATGACTTTGAAAAAAACAGCTACTACAGAAAAAACTGGGTAGCTGACAGAAAAATAAAAGAAAAATTAATTAGGAGGAAATAAAATGTTACTCGACTCAATTTTGGCAAAAATTGCCTACAAACTCTTCGCATTTATTTTTTCTGTTTATTGCACTTTTGCAGGTGCGGTAACTCCCCCATCAGCTGAACAAACTATTAAGCCTTCAAGTGACAATGCTCAACTTGTATTTGCAGCAATTGCAGACCCTCAGGTCAGCAATTATATGCCTTGGAGATACAAATATTTCCTTTCTGCTTCTGAAGATTTAAGAAATGCTGAAGGCCTTGATGCTATGCTAATCGCCGGCGATGTAGCTGAGAACGGTTTAGCAGTTGAATACCAGCTTTTCTATGACGAATTAAGCAATTTAGATTTACAGTATATTGCTTGCGAAGGTAACCATGATATAAGGCTTCGTCTTTACAGCCAATCAACAAAGAGATTTAACGGTTGGCTTAACTCGTTAAATAACAACAGCAATGTTGACTCTTCAACATTCCATTACTCCACCGAATTAAACGGAATTAAATTTATAATAATGGGTTCAGATAGGACTGAGTTTGAAGAGAATTATATAAATAATGAACAGCTTGCATGGCTTGACAGCGAACTTGCTGAGCAAAACGGCAAAGTGACTTTTGTAATGGTTCATCAGCCTCTTAAGAATACACACGGTTTGCCAGATGTTTGGGGCAGTCCATTCAAGTCGGCTGGTTCAATCGGTGATCAAAGCGATGATATTTATAACATTTTAAACAAATACAACAATGTTATTCTTCTCACCGGTCACGAACATACAGGATTCGGTAAATTTACATATGAAAAAATCGGAAACATCGACTCAATAAATATTCCTTCTTTATGTTGTGATAATAATAACGGGGAAAACAATGATCATGGTCTTGGCTTTATTGTTGAAGTTTACGAAAATTCTGTTCTTTTCAGAGCAAGAGATATGTGCCAAGGCAAATGGTTGCCCGAATATGATATAACAGTCAATTTCGATTGATAGGAGTATGTATCAATGAATAAGAAATTTTTACAATTAATCTCTATGGTTCTTGTTTTTTCATTACTTTTCAGTTGCTTTACAATATGTGGATTTGCAACAAATGACGAAACTCCAATCAGAATTACCTGCACTATGAACGGCGACTCTCAAACCCAAAGAGGATTTACATGGTACACAAAAGTTAATACAGATTCGCTTCTTGAAATCAATTGCGAAGCTGCCGAAATCACCTATGATAATGTTTTTGAGTGGGAAGGTTATTATTGTCACAAGGCTCTTGTAAAAGGACTTAAAGCCGGTACAACATACGAATACACTGTTGGCAGTAAAAATACAAGAAGTGAAATCGGTAGCTTTGTAACCGATAATGCAGATAACAGTGTTAAATTTATAGCAGTTGCAGATGTGCAGGCAAGCAATGAAGAAAACTTCCTTAAAGGCCTTGCAACCTGTGACGCCGCTTTTGAAAAAATGCTTGATGCAGAGTTCATTCTTAACCTCGGTGACTTTACAAATGACAGCACCAATGAAGAATGGAATTTTTATCACAGCGTTTTTGAAAAAGAGCATCTTTCAACAACCCTCGTGCCTGTAGCCGGAAATCATGACGGCTTAGGTGTATACGATTGGTTTAACAATATGTTTAACCTTGATACAAGTGAAAGCTTACAAGTTAAAAACGGAGTAAATTACTCATTTGATTATGGCAACTGTCATATTGCTGTATTAAATACAAATGATCTTCTCAGCACATCCATTTCTCAAATGAGATGGTTAAAAAATGATATGAATTCCACCGACAAAGATTGGAAAATCGTTGCTATGCACAAGAGCCCATATACGCTTGGCAAAGACGGAAAATGGCCTGATGCACAGTATCTTTCAAAATCACTTTCAAAAGTATTTGATGAGTGCGATGTTGACTTGGTACTTAGCGGACATGACCATCAATATTTAAGAACAAAAGCAATAAAAAATAACAAACTTAACGAAGACGGAACTGTTTATGTGCTTGCAGGAACTGCAGGCTCAAAAAGATATCAAATTCGTTCATTTTTGGCAGGTGCATTTACAAAAACAGAATTTATTAATACTCTCATTATCCAAAAAGATGGATACGGAAACTATTGGAATGGCTCAGATTGGAATAGTAAAGATGAAAAAAATATAGGTGGATGCTTTAACACTATTGATGTTAATGGTGGAACTCTTACATTTAATTCTTACATTCTTTCTGATGAATTAACCGATACCGACGGCAATAAATTAGTTACAAACACTGATTCATTTACCCTGACAAAAGAAACAGGCAAAAATAAAATCACCTATACTGGTGATAACACAACAAGTGAAGCTCAATATATTCTTGAAATTGTACCCAGTTTCTGTGTTTTTGCAGCATACACTTTTACTAACTGGCTTCCAAAATTTCTTGCGATAGCTCCAAAAATCATTAAGGTTTACATTGAAGAAGATACATTTTAATTAAATAGTTAATGGAGGCGTAAATTTTGTTTGTTATAGCTCATAGAGGTGCAAATAAATTTGCGCCTCAAAACACACTTGAAGCTTTCAAAAAAGCGGCTGAGCAAGGCTCAGATGGTGTTGAAACAGACATTCGAATAACTCGCGACGGAAAGCTTGTGCTTTGCCACAACACATCTGTAAATAAAACCTCAAATGGAAGAGGCAAAATTGCTAAGCTATACTATAAGGACCTTTCCGATTTTGATTTCGGATCATGGTTTGGAAGTAAATTTCAGCATACATTTATTCCAACATTAGATGAATTTCTTCAAACTATGTCAAGCACAAGCATTTCGATACTTGATATAGAATTAAAGCCTGTTTCTCACAAAGATATAAGTTTTGTTGCCGAAGTTCTTTATGATGTTGAAAAATATGGTTTAACTGATAAACTTTTAATATCAAGTTTTGATGAGAATATTTTGAAAAAAGTGAAGGCATTAAACAAAAACATAAAAGTAGGCCTGCTCTATCCTTCAATCGGTGATATTGCGAAAAATAAGATCAAAGCACCTATTTACAAAGCGGTTAAGTATGGATATGATTTTTTACTTCCTCAACACACTTATGTAAGTGAAGGAATGATAAAAAAAGCCCACAAAGAAAACATAAAAGTTGCCCCATGGACTGTTAATGACATTTCTCTTATTGATAAGCTCTATGCTTGGGAAGCAGATGGAATTATTACAGATTATCCTGATATTATGAAAAACAAAATTGAATCTATATAAACTTTCAAGAGGCTGGTGCAAATTGCATCAGCCTCTAAAATTATGCTAAGCCTTCTAAAAAATTAACTTCTGTAACAAATCCCTCTTTATTTACTCTGAATGTTTTTATTTCTTGTCCTTTAAAATCTGCATAAAATCCAGCGTTAATTATATCACACACAATAGCGACTTTAACTGATTTACCGGCAGTTTCTCTAAGCCTCAAAATGAAATCTCCGCTGTTATCTTCGCAAGCCTTAAACGCAATCATTTCAATATTGTCTTTATCAATATTTATAAATGACTTTCTCTGTTTCTCTTTACCCTTATGATAACCAACAGGGACAGCAACAAGATTATTATTTAAAACATCTGCATATTTTTGAACTTTACTGCTTTCAGCTTTACAAGAATGAGGATAAATACCATATAAGAATCTTTGCAACCCTTCATCACAGTATGCAAAATCTGCATCGGGCCTATTTGAATAATGGTCAGCAAAAATTGAATTTCTGAGCATAGTAAGCCTTAAAGTATTACCGGTGCAATCATAACTGTATTTAGCATTTGACATAATCGAAACACCGTAAACATCAGCAGTAACATCACCCCAAGTAAGAGCCGGTTCTTCGTTACCGTTACATTCTCTCTTAATAAATCCTCCGGGAATTTCATAAGTTGAAATGGGATTATTTCCATTAACAGTAACAGGAATTTTGACAATTGTAAGAGGCTCCTGCCAAAGGATACGAACTTTAGTTTTTATAAACTCGGATTTTGATTCAAGAACAAAGTCCTGAGAAATATAAGAATTTTTATAGGTATGCTTAACTCTGATAACAGCTCTTGCGCCTGTAGATTCAATAAGTTTAATTGAATCAAGTTTCATGGTATCAACAATTTTATCAAACTTAAAAATGTTGTGCGCCCATGTATCCGGCTCAGCATTATCAAAAACAGTAGGAATAAAAGATAATTCTTTTAGGTGCTGAACACCGTCTTTTTTGGTAATCAGCGTTTTTATACCGCCCGTTTTTTTATCAAACTCTACTTTAACATACTCATTTTCAAAATAATACTCCCCTGCCTTAATATCAGAATCAGGAATATTAGCCTGAACATTTGAATCTTCATGCCAAAGCCAATAAGTAGTATACCCAAACGCAGGTACTTCGGCAATAAATAAAGTATCCATATGGCTGTCATTAGAACGTGACGAACGAACGTTGCTGAATAAAACGGGTTTTCCATCGGAATTAATAACAGATTTTGAAGGATGATAAGTCCTTACTGCTTTTTTTACAGGATAAGATAACGGGTTAAACACAACAACAGGCCTTGGATAATTGAGATTTCTGCAATGATGGCGTTCGTTATATGTTATAGAATCAGAAACGCCATCAATCCAAGTGTCAATATTTGAGGCTATTTTTAACAATGCTTTATTCTCTTCTTTTTGGGCTAAATCAATAGCAGCTCCAAATTGAATACTTGCATCATCATAAGCTTCTTTTATTGAGCAACCGCAAAGAATATCATGAAATTGATTATAGCAAACATTTAACCAAGCATTTTTAAATTTATCAGTTGAATAATTCAAATGATTCAAAACAGAAGAGAGCGTATTCCACTTTTCAGCATTGATAAGAGCAAATTCAGCTTTCCTATTAAGATTTTTTATCAAAGACGTTGCCGAGTAGCACCCGCTTGCATGGTGCTGAAGTTCCGTATTCCAAACAGGCAAATCAAGAGGAATTGTAAATTGTTTTTTAAAGAACTTGTCAGGAGAGGAAAACGTAAGTTCTTTCATTCCCGTTTCTTTTAAATTTTCAAGATATTCTATATCGCCTTTTGTCGGGCCACCACCGTGATTACCAACGCCATAGAATAACATCATCCCATTATCGGATTCTTTTGTTAAGACAGAAAGTTTATCTATTGCTTTGTTAATGGAATTTTTTCCGTTTTCGGCATAGCCTGTAGGAATATGATATGTTAAAACTCTTGAGCCGTCAGCGGAGTCCCACCAAAACAGACCTTGAGGAATTTCAGGATTTTCTTTAATATTCGGTCTCATCATAACATAACAATTCATTCCTGCATTCACAAGAAATTGAGGCATCATTGCATTATGGCCGAAAGAATCAACATTATATCCTGTTGTGCATATCTTACCAAATTTTTCCTTATAATAAAGTTGGCTATAAAGTGCCTGTCTTGCAAAGCTTTCACCGGAAGGCATATTACAATCAGGTTGCACCCACCAACCGTTTACGGGAACCCAGCGACCCTGCTTTACAAATTCTTTAATTTCCTCAAACAAATTAAGATCAATATCTTCAACCCATTTGTAGTAGCAAGCTGATGAGCAGGTAAAAACAAAATCATTATATTCTTTTAATCTATCAACTGCAGAGCGAAAAGTCTGCAGCACTTCACCACAACCCTCTTGCCATCTCCAAAGCCAAGTTGGATCAAGATGAGCGTTACCAACAAGATGTATTTCATTTTTCATATAACAATCTCCTTACCCGATAAATCCAAAATATTTACCAATCCAATACGCAAAAGTATAGACATAGCTACTCTCCACGCACATTTCTCCGCCTGAATCAACATTCTTATATTCAAGGGAATCTCTGTCGTACTTGGAAATAAACAATTCATCCGGTGGCAAAAGAACAGAAGATTGCTTATAATTTCGCTTTAAACATTTAACCGGAATGTCATGTCTACCAACAAGTGAAACACCGGAAGCAAGTCTGCTTAGATTGAAACGATAAAACCACTCTTCGATTCTTTCTGTGTCAAGGTCTTCATTGGGGCAAGCAATAAGATATAAAAAATCATAACCGGGGTTATGCTCAGGTTCGAGTGTAGTACGCCAAGACTTAAAGCCATATCTGTATTTTTTAAGAAGATTTTCATCTTTTTCGAGCCAACAAAGCCCGAAAAATGATGCAACAGCAAGAAAATGATCGCCATACATAATATTTGCAGCATAATGAATATCGTTCTCAAGACTTTCTTGATACATCCTGTCAAAATGCTTTTCTGTTAAATCAGCATATCCTCGCTCATAAACAAGATAATTATAAGCATCTAACCATTTGCCTGTTTCACCTGTAATTTCCATTACAGCTTTAAGATAAAACAATAACTCAGCGGAATTAAGAGCAGCATCAACCCAGCCTTCAGCAGCTTTATCAAAATAAGGTTCGTCCCATCTTGCCCAAGTGGTAGGCTTTCCGGTAAAATCCTTAAGAATATGGCCATTATCCAGAATATGGTTTACAATACCTTTTACTGATTCTTTGATAATTTCATCAAGTTCTTTATCATCACAAGCTAAATATTTATGCGCAAATAAACAGTTAAGGAGCTGGAATGTAATTTCATCTGAACTTGTATCTGCCTTATAAATTATGTCATCTAAGGTCTTACCTTTTTCTTCATAAAGATAATTATATCTTTCGGGAATTGGTGATGAGCAATCAACAGTTGCTCCGACACATCCTCTTTTTTCGGACTCCGAATTACTTAAACATATTGCGGTATTACCTTTTCTCTTAAAGAAAATTCCATCATCGGGAAGAGGCTCGCCATCAAAGATATATGTACGGGCAACAAATCCGTCACCTCTGCCGTGAACATACATCAAAAACATACAAGCATCAAGAGCTCTTATGGCAACCTTCTTTGCTTTTATTGTTTCAGGTGCGTTTATGCCCTTTTCTCTCTTCATGACAGCATATTTAAATATTTCTGAAATAGAAAAGCATGAGGTGAATCCCCCATCGTTATCCGAACTGCCGTATGGTAAAGCGGAATCTAAATTCCGAGGTTCAGCAAGATATCTTTGGCTTACCATACCTTGTCTATCAACATATTTAAGTGTTTCGGCAAGAAGAATTTCACACACTTCTTCAGGAGTTTTTTCAAGCATTTCAATATGAGCTACTCCCTTGTTTGTGAGGACCCAAACACTCATACCATCAGGCAACAAAGCTCTTACATTGTTATCAAGCAGATCTCTATCTGCAGAAAAATACATAACATGATCAAAATCGTACTCAGCATTTTGATCATATCTTGTTAAGCCTGTTCTTGCACCATACCAAAAAATTCCGTTAGATTCGCAAAAGCAAACATAGTCTTTTTTACATGATGGCAAAGGATAAGGGAAGCATTCCAAATCCGGAGCAACAGGAGCGACTTCAAAAAGCTCTTTAGGGACGGCAATGTCATTTATTTTATAAAACGTACTTTTCCTATACAAATGTGATTTCAAATTTATTTTATCTATCATAATAACCCCCAAAAATAATTAAGTTTCTAAAATACCGGTAACACTTGATAGCCATGTTGCACCAGAGCGTCTCGTTGTTCTAAGCATGCTGCTCACAAGCACAGTATTAACCTGTATTGCATCCCCAACATCAGTATCAGGTGTTGCTATACTGCCAACAGAACTAATAACATAAGGATCATCACCGTCATAGCCCAAATAGATCATTATATGGCCTGAAAAATATAGTAAAGAACCTGCAGGCAACGTTTTTATAAAATCAAGTTTTTCAGTATCGCTCTTTTTCGAAACATCTGTAAATTTCATATTGCTGACTTTCATTTGCTGGCTAGCAACTCGTGGAAATTCTATTCCGAAGCAAAGAAAAATTTCTCGGACAATTCCCGAGCAATCATTGGAATAAAAATCTCCTGCCCACCCATATACTTGACCCTCTAATTTGAAAGCCTGCTTTATAATATTTGCTCTTGTATAATCAAGATAACCTACTGAAACATCTGCATTTGCAGGAATCAAAGAGTATTCATCAGAAATACTACCATCTGCAAGACGAACAGGAAGTTTAACAATATAAGTACCATAGCTATATCTTTGATTTATATTTTCAGGAGCATCTTCATACTTAACAAGAGGTAATTTTGTACCCATTGGAATAATTTGAGATGATAAACACTCACAGTAAGGATCTTCACTAAGCCTGATTTCGTTGCCTGTTACAACAAGAAAACTATCACTATTTTGTCTATCAAGCCAATCTTCACGGGATGGACATATTGCAACATTTTCTTTTTCAATCCATCCACAGTAACCGTACATAGCTATGTAGTACCATATGCCATCTGCACTTTCATGAAGAATTGCCACAGGAGAAAAAGGCATAAAATCCGACATTATAAAATCATCATAAAAATAATCATCATAATCTACATTAGCGTAATCATTTGTAGGAAACTGCCTTAAAGTAGCTCTTTTTACAGAGTAGCCGAATTTAACTGTTACTTTTTCGGGCACAGAATTTATATTACAATTATCTTTTAAATTAAGCCA
>CAVHYZ010000041.1:13884-16839 GCA_963640495.1 Acutalibacteraceae bacterium | reverse complement strand
ATTCTACCATAGGAGGTCTCTTTTTTCTATTGTCCATTTTTTACGGACTTGTTCACATCCTGCTTTTATTGGCTCTTATTTTTTTATTTTTTCTTGAGGATTAAAGCCGTATTCGGCAAGCTTTGCATAAATTCTGTCTTTAGGATCAAGCAATGACGAAAGGGATTCATCATGGTTAAGAGTGTCAACAATATATGCACAATATTTACTCATATCAATATTTACATACCAAGGCTTTGAAAGAAGCTCAGGGGAGTTGTAAATAAGATTTGTGGTGAAAACTTTTGCAATAAGTCCGTTTTCATAAGCTTTATCAAAAGCCTCAAATCCGTTACAGAAAAGACCGAATGAGGAGTAAACAAAAATTCTGCCTGCACCGATGCTCTTGAGCTTTTCGGCAACTTCAATCATTGAACCACCGGAGGAAATCATATCATCAATAACGATAACATCTTTTCCGCCAACGGTATCGCCGAGAAATTCATGCTTGAGAATTGGGTTTGAACCGTTAACAACTCTTGTGTAATCACGCAGTTTATAGAAAGCACCAAGCTCTACGCCTAAGATGGAAGCAAGGGAGATACATCTGCCCATACCACCTTCATCGGGGGATACTATCATAATGTGGTCATCATCAATTTGAATGTCATCCACATTTTTGCAAAGTGCTTTAATGAATTGATAGGAGGGCTGAACACTTTCAAAGCCCTTTTGAGGAATGGCATTTTGAACTCTTGGGTCGTGAGCGTCAAATGTAATAACATTATCTACGCCGTAGTTATAGCAAAGCTCACGAAGCATATCTGCACAGTCGAGGGATTCTCTGCTTGTTCTTTTATGCTGTCTGCCTTCATAAAGCATGGGCATAAGCACGGTAATTCTTTTTGCTTTACCTTCAATTGCACTGAGTGCTCTTTTAAGGTCTGCATAATGCTCATCAGGGCCATAGTGATGGTCTGTGCCGTACATATTGTAGGTTACGCCCCAGTTAAATGGGTCACAGAGGATAAACATATCATATCCTCTTACGGATTCTCGAATAACACATTTGCCTTCGCCTGTACCGAATCTTACAAACTCTGCATCAATGATATATGAATCCTTGTGATAACCTTCAAAATGGTCGTTTGGTCTCTCTTTTCTTGACCTTACAAGGTAATAATTGATTTTTTGAGCCATTTCTTCACAGCCCTTAAGTGCAATTATACCAAGTTTACCGATGGGCTCTGTTTTGAACTGCGGATCTGCCATAATACTATTCCTCCCGAAAAATTAGTTGTTAACTCATCTATATTATAAATGAAATATCTGCATTTGAAAAGGTGCAATAATAAAAAAGCGGGTACAAATTTGAGTTTGTATTTTGTTCAAAATTGGTTAAACTGACAAAATCAGTCATTTTTTGTTAGATGCACATCAAGCTGATTAAAGGGAATGGTAATGCCTCGCCTGTCAAATTCTTTTTTTGCTTCTTCCTGCATATAATAGAAAACAGGTAAATAATTTCTTGGATCGCACCAAACAAAGCAAAGCAGATTTATACTGCTTGCTCCGTGCTCATTAACAACAACCGAGGGGGCAGGCTCCTTAAAGATAAGTTCACTGCGGCTTGCAACATCAAGGAGTGCCTCACGGGCTTTTTCTATATCCGTATCATAAGAGATTGAAAAGCTCAAATCTGTGCGGCGAAGGTGCTCAGCGTTGCAATTTATAATGTTACTTGTTGTTATGGTGGAGTTTGGAATTATAACCCTTTTATTATCAATAGTCACAAGGGTGGTATACATTATTTTAATTTCTTTAACGGTGCCACAAACAGAGCCTATGTCAATATAATCTCCACTTCTAAAGGGCCTGTTTATAAGAATTTCAATTCCACTGACAAATTGGCTTACACTGTCCTTTAATCCAAGGCCTGCGGTAATGCCGCCTGCTGCGATAGCGGCAACAAAGGAGTTAACATTTACTCCCAAGGTGTCAAGGGCTGTAAGTATAAAAATAATTTTCAGCAATGCGGAAACAATGGATTTTATGAAGGAGTGTATTGAGGCGTCAACGCCTTTCAGCTTAAGGCCTTTTACAACAAGCCTTGCAATAAGATTCGATACTATAAAGCCTATGATAACTATCATTATTGCGGCAAAAATTATGGGGAGCTTTGAAAGTATTAAAGCCTGAATGCCGTCCCAATCTCTATCCCGTATCAGCTGCTCAAGGTCAAGAGAGTAAATTTTCATGCTATCACCTCATCAGTTATTTGCTGTTACGACGTATTTTAACATATGTGTAACAGAATTAGCAATATTAACACAGAAAAAAATAAAAATCAAGAAAATTTGTTAAATTTTTCGTTGATAGAAAGAAAAAAATTGTATATAATATTATCAAATAATTATTAAAGGAGGAATTTTATGGCATCGGATATTGTAAATTCTGTTGTTGCCGCCGAAAAGAAGAGCGCAGATGCAATTTCATCCGCAAATGAAAAGGCTGAGCAGATGAAAGCTGAAGCTTCAAAAAAGGCAAAACAGATTGAATTCGATTGGAAGGCAAAAGCTCAAAAAGAAGCGGAAAAAATCAAAGCAGAGGCACAGACCGAAGCGGATAAAATATTTGCCGACGAAAAAACCTCTGTAGATGAAAAAACCGTTATAATCAAAGCGGCAGCCAAAACAAAATCCAATGATGCGATTAAGGCTGTTATTGCAGAAATTATCGGTTAAACCTCGGCATCCTTATTTTATGATAAAGGAGGTGTTTTCTTGGCAAAAGTAAAAATGAAATATGTTGAAATCGCTGCTCCTGTTGAAGAAAGCAAAAAGATTTTTGATTTTTTGCAAGTCAAATCCGTTATTGAACTTCACGAAACAGAGCAGATTGATGGAATTTCACTTCTTCAAACAGCTCCGACTGTAATGCAGATAAACAAATATTCAAATACAGCCGAAACAGCTT
>CAVHYZ010000041.1:2910-13874 GCA_963640495.1 Acutalibacteraceae bacterium | reverse complement strand
ATTCGCCGCAAAAAAGTTCACTGCTTGATGCACTGAAACCGTTGCCCGAAATGAATGTTTCTGACTATCTTGCAAAGTCCGATGATGCGGATAAAATCTTGAATGTTTGCTATGATGTTTGCTCATGTGAAAAAGCTATTACAGAGTCAAAGGCTGCTATTGCAAGAGCCGAATCAAGCAGAGAAGCTCTTGAACCTTGGCTTCCTTTGGATGTTTCAATGAAATATCAAGGCACCGAAACCACGGCTGCATTTATAGGCACTCTGCCAGCAGATTATACTGCCGAAAGCTTTACAGCAGCCATTATTCCGTTGCTTGATGGTGAAGATAGGTTTGAATGTGAAATAATATCCCGCTCAAAAGACAGAAGTTGTGTTTTCATCCTTTGCCACAGAGAATGCAGTGAAAAATTCTTAGCTGCCCTTCGCACCTTGGGCTTTGCCTATCCGGCAGACCCGACTACTCATCCACCGAGGCTGAGATATGAAGAACACGGTAAGGATATTGAAAAATTTAAGGGAATTATTGAAGAAAACGAAAATCAAATTAAAAAACATAATTTTGAAAGAGAAAATATAAAGTTCTTAATTGACTATCTTTCAATTCGCCTTGAAAAATACGAAACTCTCAATAAAATTTCCACAAGTGATACAGTGGTGATTTTAACAGGCTATGTTCCCGAAAACGCAGTGGATTCTCTTACGGCACAGCTTGATGAAAAATTCACAGTGGCATATTCCGTAACAGATCCGAATGAAGATGCGGATGTGCCTGTTATGGTTGAAAATAAACCGATCGTGGCGGCAGTTGAGCCTATCACAAATTTGTATTCCCCACCGGGTAAAGATGATATTGACCCAAATCCTGTTATGGCAGGTTTCTATTATTTGCTTTTCGGAATTATGCTTTCCGATGCAGGCTATGGCCTTTTGATGGTAATAGGCACAAGCATTGCAAAATTCAAATTTAAGGTTCAAGGCAAACTTAAGAAAACAGTAGATATGTATTTTTGGTGTGGACTTGCAACAGTATTTTGGGGAGCGCTTTTCGGCAGCTGGTTCGGTGATATTTTTGATGTGGTAGCCGAAAACTTCTTCGGCGTTGCCGATGGGCAGCTTGGCACTATTATCAATAATGCTATTGGGTTCAATCTTTTCAAAGACGGCTTGGCTTTATGGTTTCAGCCTGTAAATGACCCGATGAAGCTAATGAGATTCTCGTTCCTTTTCGGCATTATTCATCTGTTTGCGGGTTTAATCGCATCCTTTGTTAAAATGTGGAAGATGAATAATAAAGTGGGATCTTTTTGCGATGTAATTCCCGTAATGCTTTTAATTACAGGTATAGTTCCCATGGGCGCTGAAATGCTCCAAGTTACCGTTAATCCCACACTTAAAAGCATAGGCCTTTATATGGCGGCAGTAGGTGCGGTGCTTATTATGCTTACCTCCGGCAGAAGCTCAAAGAATATAGTCGGAAAACTCGGCCTCGGTCTTTACGGCCTTTATAATGCGGCATCAGGCTGGCTGAGCGATATTCTTTCGTATTCAAGGCTTCTTGCTCTCGGACTTTGCACAGGCGTTATAGCATCTGTTGTCAACACTCTCGGATGTATACCCGAAAATCATGTGTTAAAGGCAATTATGCTTATAGTGGTATTTATATTCGGCCACGCAGTAAATATGGCAATCAATGTTATAGGCACTTATGTTCATACAAACAGGCTTCAATATGTAGAATTTTTTGCGAAATTCTATGAGGGCGGAGGGCGTTCCTTCACCCCGTTAAAAATAAATACAAAATATTTCAAAGTCAAGGAGGACTAAATTATGAGTTATGGTATGTTAATAGCAATTTTCGGCGCTGTTTTGGCAGCGGCAATGGGTGGTATCGGTTCCGCTATGGGCGTAGGTTTAGTAGGTAAAGCAGCAGCAGGCGTTGTATCCGAAGACCCTTCAAAGTTTGGTAAAGTTCTTATTCTTCAAATTCTTCCCGGCACCCAGGGCCTTTATGGTTTCCTTGTAGCCTTCCTTCTTCTTGTAAGAGTTGGCATTATGAGTGGTGAGCCTCTTGACCTTACCGTTGCACAGGGATTTATGTATTTCGCAGCTTGTCTTCCCATGGCTTTCGGCGGACTCATTTCAGCTATTCAGCAGGGTAAGGCAGCCGTTGCCGGTGTTGGCATCGTTGCAAAGAAACCCGAAGAAAGTGGCAAGGCAATTATCTTTGCAGCTATGGTTGAAACTTATGCTGTTCTTGCTCTTCTTATTTCCATTCTTGCAATATTCAACATTACAAACATTATTGCAGGCTGATAATGAGGTAACAGAATGACAGGACTTGATAAAATAATCGGCAAAATCAATGCAGATTCAGAGTCCGAGTGCAACGCTATTATTGAAAACGCAAAAACTAAATGCGACAAAATAATCGCAGAGGGCGAAAAAAACGGCAAGGCTCTTGCTGATAAAATAATTGACGATGCAAAAGTACAAGCGGAAAAAACCGTGGCTATTGCAAAGTCGGGTGCAGCTCAGCAAACAAGGCAGAGCTTGCTTGCGGCAAAGGTAGATGTTATTAACGAAACCCTCGATAAAGTTGCTCAGTCACTTAGGACTCTTCCTGCGGATTTATATTTTAAAGCAGTCATAAAGTTGGCAGCAGATAATGCAATAAAAGGTGATTGTTCAGTTAAACTGAATTCCGAGGACCATCTTCGTTTACCTGCCGATTTTGAGGAAAAGATTTCAAACGCCTTAAAATCAAAGGGTACAAATTGCAAATTATCCTCTGAGCCGGCAAATATAAACAGCGGTGTTGTTCTAGATTACGGTGAAATAGTTGTTAATTGTTCTTTTGAAGCTGTAATCGAAGAAAGTGCCGAAGAATACAAAGAAAAAATCAGCAAAATTTTATTTTAACAGGCGGTGAACGACCATGCGTGAAACAGAATACGCATATGGAGTGGCACGAATCAGAGCCAACGAAACAAGTCTGCTCACCAAAGCCGATTTAGAACAGCTTATCTCATCTGAGGGCTATAATGAAGTTTTCAGTTTTCTCACCGGTAAAGGTTGGGAAAAGCCTGAAAGCCTTGACATTTGTGAAAACGAGCTTAATAAAGCATGGCTTCTTGTGCGTGAATGTGCACCGGATGCAAATCTTTTAAGAGCTATGGTAATCGGAAATGATTTTACCAATGTTAAAGCTGCCATAAAGGCAACATTTTCAAATATTGACCCTGAGAGTTATATGACAAGCCCGGGTTTATGTGACCCATCAATAATCATTAAAGCAGTAAAGGAAAAAAAATTTGACATTCTTCCGGATTATTTGAAGAATTGTGCAGATAAAGCGTACCATGCCATATCCGGTGGTGGAAATGGTCAAAGTGCGGAAATGATTATTGATAAGGCTGCTTTTGAAGCTAAGCTTGAATCGGCAAAAGAGGCGGAAAGTGAATTGCTTGTTAAAATAGCAACCCTTTCTTGCATTTCGGCAAATGTTAAAATTGCAATTCGCAGTGCAAGGACAGGCAAAACAGAGCAATTTGCACTTGATTCCATGTGCAATATAGATTCATTGGATAATGACAGGCTTGTAAAGGCTGCTTTTACAGGTGAAAAACTCGGCACTATCATAGAGGAAGCCGGATTTCCTGAAATTGCAGAGGAGGCAGACAAAGATTTTAACGCTCTTGAAATAAAATGCGATAACCTTGTTACTGAGTGGATAGAGAGCGCAAAATATCTTATTTTAGGCCCAGATCCAATCATAGCCTACTATTATGCCAAGGCGGCAGAGGTTAAAAATGTAAGAATAATTCTTTCAGCTAAAGCCGCATCAATACCCACAGAAACAATACAGCAGAGAGTGAGGGAAATATATGTATAAAATTGCCGCTATGGGCGATAAAGACAGTATATATGGTTTTGCCTCACTCGGCATATCGATATTTCCCGTTGAAGATTTCGAGGAAGGCGGAAGAATTCTTAAAAAGCTGGTTGATTCGGATTACGGTGTAATTTACATCACAGAGCAACTTGCTTCAAAGCTAAGTGCCGAGATTGCACACTATGCGTCAAGGCCTTTGCCTGCAATTATTCCCGTTCCCGGAGTTAGAGGAAACACAGGAATAGGCCTTCAAAATGTAAGTAAATTCGTTGAGAAGGCAGTCGGCAGCGACATTATTTCTTGATATTCCGAAAAAATTACGAAAGGTATGATTAAAATGAGTACCGGTGTTATAACCAAAATTGCCGGCCCCCTTGTTGTTGCTTCCGGTATGCGTGACGCCAATATGTTTGACGTTGTTCGTGTTAGTGACAGCAGGCTTATCGGCGAAATTATAGAAATGCACGGTGACAGAGCTTCAATTCAGGTTTATGAAGAAACCTCCGGCATCAAAACAGGCGAGCCGGTTGAGTCCACCAATGAACCTTTGAGCGTTGAGCTTGGACCCGGCCTTATAGAAGGTATTTTTGATGGTATTCAAAGACCTCTTAATAAAATAGTTGAGATAGCAGGTAACAACCTTGTAAGAGGTGTTGAAGTTCCTGCCCTTGACCGTGAAAAAGTTTGGCACTTTGTTCCCACAGCTAAAGTGGGTGATGAGGTTAAAGGCGGAGATATTATCGGAACCGTACAGGAAACAGATATAGTTTGCCATAAAATTATGGTTCCTCCACGTGTGGAAGGCACAGTAACGGAAATAACAGAGGGCGATTATAAAATCACCGATAAGGTCGGAGTTATAAAACAGGCAAATGGCGAGGAGTATGAATTTACTCTTATGCAAAAGTGGCCTGTAAGGCGTGGAAGACCTTACGCTAAAAAGATTTCTCCCAATGTTCCTCTTGTTACGGGTCAAAGAGTTATTGATGCACTTTTCCCCATAGCAAAGGGCGGTGTTGCTGCAATTCCCGGCCCCTTCGGCAGTGGTAAAACCGTTACACAGCATCAGCTTGCAAAGTGGGCAGAGGCGGATATAGTTGTTTATATCGGTTGCGGTGAGCGTGGTAACGAAATGACCGATGTTCTTAATGAATTCCCCGAACTTATTGACCCACACACAGGTAAGTCTCTTATGGAAAGAACAGTGCTTATCGCAAACACTTCGGATATGCCTGTTGCAGCTCGTGAGGCATCTATTTATACAGGTATTACAATAGCCGAATATTTTCGTGATATGGGCTATTCCGTTGCACTTATGGCAGACTCTACATCCCGTTGGGCAGAGGCTCTTCGTGAAATGTCAGGCCGTCTTGAAGAAATGCCCGGTGAAGAAGGCTACCCCGCTTACCTCGGCAGCCGTCTTGCTCAATTCTACGAAAGAGCCGGCCGTGTAATCTCTCTCGGCTCAGATGGCAGAGAGGGCGCACTTTCCGTTATAGGTGCCGTTTCACCTCCCGGTGGTGATATTTCAGAGCCCGTATCTCAGGCAACACTCAGAATTGTTAAAGTTTTCTGGGGCCTTGACTCAGCTCTTGCTTATAAGCGCCATTTCCCTGCAATTAACTGGCTTACAAGTTATTCAAACTATGCGGATTCTTTGGGCGTTTGGTTTAATGAAAATGTTAATGAAGAATGGACTACCCTCAGAGGCCGTATGATGGCTTTGCTTTCTGATGAAGCCTCCCTTGATGAAATCGTTAAACTTGTCGGTATGGACGCTCTTTCACCCGGTGACAGGCTCAAAATGGAAGCCGCAAGGTCAATCCGTGAGGACTTCCTTCATCAGCTTGCTTTCCATGAGGTTGATACATATACTTCTCTCAATAAGCAATATCATATGATGAAACTCGTTATAAATTACTACGATTTATCACTCAAAGCACTTGATGATGGTGCTTCAATAGATGATGTTGTTGCAATTCCCGTGCGTGAAGCAATCGGCAGATTTAAGTATATTACCGAAGAAAATGTTAACGCAGAGTATGATAAAATTATGAGCGAGCTTAATTCAGAGCTTAAACTTGCCGTTGCAAGAAAGGAGGACTATTGATGCCAAAAGAGTATAGAACAATTCAAGAGGTAGCAGGTCCTCTTATGCTTGTGCGTGAGGTTGAGGGCGTTGCATATAACGAGCTTGGTGAAATTGAGCTTGCAAACGGAGAAAAAAGAAGATGCCGTGTGCTTGAAATTGACGGTTCTAACGCACTTGTTCAGCTTTTTGAGGATTCCACAGGTATTAACCTTGCAAATTCTTCCGTTAGATTTACGGGCAGGCAGATGGAGCTTGGCCTTTCACTTGATATGTTGGGCAGAGTTTTTGATGGCCTTGGCAGACCTATTGACGGCGGGCCCGAAATCATTCCCGAAAAAAGAATGGATGTTAACGGTGTGCCGATAAACCCAGCCGCAAGAACATATCCCCAGGAATTTATACAAACAGGCATTTCCGCTATTGACGGCCTTAACACTCTTGTAAGAGGTCAAAAATTGCCTATATTCTCAATGTCCGGTCTTCCTCATGCTAACCTTGCCGCTCAAATTGCAAGGCAGGCTAAAGTAAGAGGTAAAGACGAACAATTTGCCGTTGTTTTTGCAGCTATGGGTATTACTTTTGAGGAGAGCGATTATTTTGTGCAATCCTTCAGAAGTACAGGTGCTCTTGATAGAACGGTTATGTTCTCAAACCTTGCAAATGACCCGGCAATTGAAAGAATTGCCACACCTAAGATGGCATTGACCGCAGCAGAATACCTTGCATTTGAAAAGGGAATACATGTGCTTGTTATCCTTACGGATATTACAAACTATGCTGATGCATTGCGTGAGGTTTCCGCAGCTCGTAAGGAGGTTCCCGGCCGCCGTGGTTACCCCGGATATATGTATACAGACCTTGCCTCGATTTATGAAAGAGCAGGTCGTCAAAAGGGCAAAGAGGGCAGTATCACTATGATACCCATTCTTACTATGCCCGAAGATGATAAAACTCACCCCATTCCAGACCTTACAGGCTATATTACAGAAGGTCAGATTATCCTTGACCGTGAGCTTTACAGAAAAGGGATAAATCCGCCCATCAATGTTTTACCTTCTCTTTCACGTCTTAAAGATAAAGGTATCGGTGAAGGCAAAACAAGAGAGGACCATTCCAACACAATGAACCAGCTCTTCTCTGCCTATGCTCGTGGTAAAGACGCAAAAGAACTTATGGTTGTGCTTGGTGAGGCAGCTCTTACTGATATGGATAAGCTTTATGCGAAATTTGCCGATGAATTTGAAAAAGTTTATGTTTCACAAGGCTTTGAAACAGACAGAGACATTGAAGAAACTCTTAATATCGGCTGGAAGCTTCTCTCAATTCTTCCCCGCAGTGAGCTTAAGAGAATCAGTGATAAATATCTTGATAAGTATTACGGCAAAGTATAAAAAGGAAGTGATTGCATGGCAGTAATGAATGTCAATCCTACCCGAATGGAGCTTACTAATCTAAAAAGAAAGTTAGTTACTGCCCGCAGAGGCCACAAGCTCCTAAAGGATAAAAGAGATGAGCTTATGCGTCGTTTCCTTGATATGGTGCGTGAAAATAAAGCCCTTCGTATTGAGGTTGAGGAAGAAATAAAAGAGGCAAACACTGCAATGAGCGTTGCCCGTTCCGTAATGAGTGATAAAGCTCTGGATGTTGCTCTTATGCTTCCAACGCAGGAAATGCATCTTGATGTTAGCGAAAAGAATGTAATGAGTGTTATGATTCCCCGGTTTGATGTAAAATTCAGAACAGCAAATGAGCATGATATTTATTCCTATGGTTTCGCTGATACATCCGGTGACCTTGATACAGCCGTTAAAGCTCTTTCGGATATAATGCCCAAATTGATAAGACTTGCGGAAATTGAAAAATCTTGCCAACTTATGGCAGATGAAATTGAAAAAACACGCCGCAGAGTTAATGCTTTGGAGCATGTTATGATTCCTCAATATGAGGAAACCATAAAATATATCACAATGAAGCTTGATGAAAATGAAAGAAGCACCACAACCAGACTTATGAAGGTTAAGGATATGATGCTTGAAAAGGCACATCACTACAATTAAAATTTTTACGGTCACTCGATTGAGTGGCCGTTTTCTTGTATAGTTACTGCTGTTTTATAGTTTAATGTACGGAGAATATTAATTTTACATTTTATATTTTTAGCAAAGGAAATAAATTAAAAGATTTAATATACTCTAAGCTGTAAATAGATATGACTCATTTTTTAAAAGATAGATTGAAGCCGGTATAATGTTTTTGAAAGCTTTTGAAGTGTAGCGTAGTGGAACAAAAAGGCTTAAAAAAGCGGCGACTTTTACGCAGAGAGCTTCTCTGCGAGAAGCTGTGCAGAGATTTTTGCACCAAGGGTTTCATATTTTACGAAGGCTTATTTTGGAAATACGGTTTATTTTTGACTTACCTTATGAGTGCTCATAGTAGTAATCTTCTGCTTCTTCAAGATCGTAGAAATCATCATAATAATAATCATAGAAATCCTCTGCATCCACAAATTCATCTACATCATAATAATCCGAGTTCTTTCTTGTATTAGGTATATACTCATAGTAATAGGTTGTTGAAGGCTTTTTGGTGGTCGTTTCCGTATAATATTCAGTTCTTTGATAATATTTCTTACTATTCCGATTGTAATCATCATATATTGTTTTTCTTACATAGTCATAATCTTCATGTAAAACAGATGGCAGGTTTTCCTTCCTTACACACTCTAAATCAGCTTTAGCTTCAACATAATCACCCTTATAGAAATCCTCTCTGGCTGCATTATATATAAATAATGAGGTTGGAGTGTCATGGCTTCCCATAGTTATTCTATCAGCCAATATACTTCTCACTTCATCATATTCTCCGTTAAGAGTCTTTTTTGCTACATGAGTGTAATATAAATTTGAGGTCAAAAAAAGGTAAAATATGACTTCAATTGCAAAAATGGCAAAATAAATAAGCCCAATTCTCTTAAGAACGTAAATAATGCTGTATTTTAGTACTGAGTTATCCCCATTAGAACTACAGGACGAATGCGAAATATGATTATCATCATCGTCCCAATTATCATGTTCATCATGCCAAGCTATATCTCGCTCATAGTCATCAATTTTGTCATTATTATTAAAATCATAAAATCTTTTAAGATAGTCATCATCATCAAAAAGCATTTCATCACATCCTCTGCTTTATAGTATGATTCGCACTTATGAGTTTTCGTAGTAGTAATCTTCTGCTTCTTCAAGGTCGTAAAAATCATCATAATAATAATCATAAAAATCCTCTGCATTCGCAAATTCATCTACATCATATTCATTTGATTTTTTTGTCGTTTTGGCAGAATGGTAATAATATGAATCATTCGATTGTGTAGTAGTTTTTGGCGTATATTCATAATAATACTTAGTTGAAGATTTTGTTGTGGTAGTATATGACCCTGTATATTTTTTCCCGTTCCTTCGGCTTTCTTCTTTTGAATTTTGCTCCTTCAATTTTTTTAGATCCTCTTCTTTTGACCTTGCAGGGTCGACATAATCTCTCCTTTTTATTTTATCATAGTCCGCCTGAAGCTCTGTCGGCAGCAAGTCCCTGTTAACATATTTAAGACCTGAAACCGCTTCATCATAATAGCAATTATAGTAATCTTCTGAGGCACTACAAAAAACCATAAGTTTTGATCACGGTCTTTTGATGGCTGGTCAAATTTTAGTTCGTCAATAAGAACACATAGTTCTAATTCTGCATTATCATAATCTCCGGCAATAGCATAACTTACAGCTGCTTCATATTTTGATTGACAATAAATTAAACATGCAGCTAAAACACCTGCTATTATAATGCCAATGCATACAACTGTGATTATAGTTTTCTTGTTGTCTTTAGTTTTATTTTTTACCGGCTTGTTGTCATAATTATAGGAATAATCAGGCGTGTTGGAGCTACCGATCTTATTATAAGGTTGAATACAGTTGTAATATACCTCATCTTCTGCAATTTTTCGCTCAAAATCATCAATTTCACCATCATGATCAAGATCGTAATACTTTTTTAAATAATCATCGTCGTCTTTAAAAAGCATTTTGACACCTCCTGATCATATGATAGCACATCACATGTCCCATAAAACGGACAGAAGACGTATTTTATAAAAAATTTAACAAAAACTGTAATTCAAGATGAAGTCTCAAAATTATAACCTGAAAAATTTATGAATTATAAAATCTTACTATATCGCTGTAAACTGAGGCTTTGTCAAGTTCGTTTATAACCTCGTGTTTCATTTTGGAGTAGGATATTGTAAAGATATGAGTATATCCGATTTTATTCAGGGCTTTTTTTGCTTTATGCTCGCCAACATAAGTCCCTCTGAATATATCTTTTTCGCCGTTCGCCATTAAGATGGTAAGCTGATCGTTTTTAAACTTATATTTTTTATATTTTACTAAATTAGATTCGGCATCGGCAAAAACATAGGCGGCAGCGTTGGTGTATTTACAGCTCTGAACGAGAGGGTCTTTTCTGAATTCTCTTATTGTGTATGGATTTGCGCAAACCCAACTGTCACCGCCACTGTTGGCAACTTTTGATGCAAGGCCTTTTTGAGAATTTCCACCGTGCAGTTTTATAGAAATTTTGCTGAAGAATTTACCGATTGGTGCAATGTGAATAGGGAAAACCGTACCTGTTGTAACCAGCTTTTCAATCTCACTATCGTGCTCCTGCAAATAATTCCTTGCAATCAAAGAGCCGAAAGAATGACCAAACAGGTAAAGAGACTTATCCGGTACAAGTTCCTTTATGAATTTAGTTATTTCATATTGGTCACTGACCATTTGCTCTAAACTGTCAAAGTGGCCAAGAAAATATTTTGCGTTAATGGACATGCCGTGGCCTCTGTTATCGGAAACAATAACAGTGTATCCCATATTACAGAGAAATTCGCAGAAATTATAATATCTGCCCTTATGCTCTTTTGCTC
>CAVHYZ010000041.1:0-2900 GCA_963640495.1 Acutalibacteraceae bacterium | reverse complement strand
CCTTAGGATTTTCACATTCAAATAAAGCACAGGAAAGCTCAAGCCCATCTTTAGCTTTTACGGTAAGCTCTCTCATATTTACACCTCCGCTTCTGCTTTTATTCTAACATATCATAATTAAAAATAAAAGCATATTTTTAAAGTAAAAACAGCCTAAGCAATATGCTTAAGCTGCAAAAATGATTTTAGTTATTATTTTGATTCTTTTTTCTTCATCTTGGCTTCTTTTCTTGCTGTTTTTGCGGAGTTTCTCTTAATCTTGTTTGATGAGGTTTTTTCAAACTCTTCATCTCTGATTTCAACTCTGCTTATTTGCTTGTAGCCGGGAAGATTCTGGCAAGCCTTCTTTATAGCTTTAAGAACCTCTGTTGATGTTTTTACCTCATTAAGATAAACTTCGGCAACAAGTGAATTTTCTTCGCCGTATTCGTTAAAATCACCGTTAACAACAACTTCATTAACATAGTCGATTCCCTGAATATAGCTTTCAATTTCTTCGGGGTAAACATTTTTACCGTTATTAAGAACAATTATATTCTTTTTTCTGCCGGAGATAACGATTTGACCTTTTTTGTTGATATAACCATAGTCACCTGTTGAGAACCAGCCGTCTTTAAGAACTTTCTCAGTTGCCTCGGGCTGTTTGTAATAGCCAAGCATAACAATATCGCCTTTAACACAGATTTCACCAATGCCCTCCTCGTTTGGCTCATCAATCTTAACTTCGCAACAAGGAAGAGGATAGCCAACAGTTGAGCTGTCATTATTATATTCGGGAATATTAACACTTACAAGAGGTGAACATTCGGTAATGCCGTAACCGTTAATGCAGTCAATGCCGATATCATTAAAGAATTCGCCAACCTCTTCACGAAGAGGCGCACCGCCACAAACAATAAGTTTAAGATTGCCACCGAGCATTTCATGAATGGATTTGAAAGCTTCAGGCCTGATATCAACGCCAACCTTAAGAAGGCCTTTGCTCTTAGCTATTGCTTTTTGAAGCTCATCAAGCATACCTTTTGCTTCAAATCCACGAATTATGCGATTGTAAAAAATTTCCGCAAGGGCAGGTACAACAAAAATATAATCGGGCTTATAGACTGATAAATTTTTAAGCAGAGCAAGCATATTTTCGTTTATACAAAGGGTTGCGTGGCTGTGAAATGCAACAAGAAGACCGGTAACAGCCTCATATGTATGATGCCAAGGCAAAACAGAAAGCCCGCATTTACCTATATGAGCGATTTTGAGCCCATAGTATGCACCTGAAATAAGATTCTTTTCACTGAGCATTACGCCTTTTGATTTTCCTGTGGTGCCGGAAGTGTAAACGATCATTTTAAGCTTGTCAACTTTATCCGGATGATGTAAATAACTATCTGCATTTAGTTGAGCACCTTTTTCCAAAGCTTTGTCGAAAGAGTAGAAAATTCCGTCATCTTCTTCTCTCTCAAAGCAAATAACAGCTTTAAGGTAGGGAAGCTCATCTATATGTTCAGCAATGACTTTTTCAGCTTTTTCCGAGCAGAAAATTGCGCTTGCCATACAGTCATTAAGCAAATAGATAAAATCGTTATCGGGAAGCTCTTTGTCAAGCGGAACAACTATACCGGAGCTTCTGAGCATAGCAAAATATGCAACAAGCCATTTATAGCTGTTGGGTCCGATACAGCTTACGGTTTTACTGTCCAAATCGAGGCTGTTAAGAAATGCACCGAGATGGGTAAATGTGTTTGCAAATTCACAAAACGTAACTTCTTTAATTTCTTCATCGATTTTGTATTTGTATGCAATTTTATCTCCCGCCTCAAAAACCGCAAGTTCAACCATCTCTCTAATGGAGGTTACTTTTTCAACACCTTCACAAATGTACTCTTTTTTCTTTGTCATACATAAACCTCTTATCTGTAAAAATATCGACGCCAATTTTATTATAAAAACAAAATGACGTCAACTGAAATTTTCTAAAATTCAGACATTTTTAACATTTGTATGAATCAAGCAAAAAATAAGGTGCCCTTTTTCGGGCACCTGCAGGGGTTAAATAATATCTTTTATAAGCAATAATGAGCCTTCTTTTACGCTGACTTCGGCAATTTTGCCTTTAAGCACCTCATTACTTACTCCGTATTGATATTCGGGGATGATTTCTGCATTATCCAAAAGAAATTTTGCGTTTTTAATAGTTATACCTTTTGCGGTTCCACTTATGTTGACAAGTGAAAAATACGGATAACAGTCCTGAATATAAACAGTAGATGAGCCTATAACTTCACACTCTGAAAAATCATCAATTAAAATTCCTTTTTTGCCGTGTTTGTATAAATATTGCAAAAGGTAAATGTTGCCGAGAGTGTGGTCAATTCTTCCTCCTGTTACCCCTATAAGTATAAAATCTTCAAAACCTCTTTCAATGCCTTGCTTTGCGGCAAAGGTTGTATCTGTATCGTCTTTTGCCCGTGGCAAAACAATAGTTTCCACATTCATGTTGGGGTTGCTGTGGGAATCAAAATCTCCGACGATTAAATTCGGCTGTTTTTCGAGTGAGGTTATATGATTCAATCCGCTGTCGCAGTAAATATAAAAATCATCATCGTGAAGAAATTTTTTTATTCTTTCATAATTTTCAATAGGGGCTCCGCCGATAATCACACATTTTTTCATTTTATCACTTCTTAATTGAATTTATCCATAAAACCTATAAAATCATTATAATCCGTCATATAAAAGTCTGATTTCTCAATCATTTTATCATTTGCTCTTTCGGTTATTTCATTTACAGCCACAACTTTAAAACCGTCTGCTTTTGCTGTTTCAAGGCAATAGAGGGCGTCTTCAAAAACAATTGTTTCATCCTTTTTTGTGCCGAGATGTTCAAGAGAAATCCTGTAAATATC
>CAVHYZ010000040.1:8241-17066 GCA_963640495.1 Acutalibacteraceae bacterium | reverse complement strand
TTTTCTACATCAAGTAGGCTTTTTTGTACTGTCTGCACAATCTGGGGCAGTCCAAAATATTGACGGGTTTTATATTTTTATCATATTTAGTTTCGTGAATTCTGAAAAGATTCAGCCTTAAAGCGTTGGTAACAACGCAAAAACTTGAAAGGCTCATTGCAGCGGCTCCAAACATAGGATTTAAGGTCCACCCTGTTATTGATACCCATACTCCGGCCGCAAGGGGTATACCGATAATGTTATAAATAAATGCCCAGAATAGATTTTCTTTTATATTTTTAAGGGTTTGTCTTGATAATCTTATGGCTGCAGCAGCATCGGTAAGCCTGCTGTTCATAAGCACTACATCTGCTGCGTCAATTGCAACATCCGTGCCGGCGCCTATGGCAACGCCTATATCTGCTCTTGTGAGGGCAGGGGCATCGTTTATGCCGTCACCAACCATTGCCACTTTGCCATATTTTGAAAGTGATCGAACTACAGACTCTTTTCCGTCTGGGAGAACATCCGATATAACAAGGTCAACCCCTGTTTGCTTGCCGATGGCTTTAGCCGTTCTGCTGTTATCACCTGTGAGCATAACAACTTTTATGCCCATATTTTGAAGCTGTTTAATTGCTTCAGCACTGTCTTCTTTGACTGTGTCCGCAACGGTAATTATACCGAGTAATTTCCTGCCTTTTACAAATAACAGAGGTGTTTTGCCATCTTCTGCCAAGTTTTCTGCTTGCTTTTTTTCTTCATCTGAAACGGATATTATTGATGAAATATATTTAAGACTTCCGCCGAATATTTTTTCACCGTTAAGGCAAGCGGAAAGACCGTTTCCTACAACAGCATTAAAATCCGAAACATCATCCCAATTGATTTTATTTTCTTCACCGAATTTTACAATAGCTTTTGCTAATGGATGTTCACTCTTCTTTTCAAGAGAATAGGCAAGGAATAAAAGCTCGTTTTTATCTATGTTTTCGGCAGGAATAATATCTGTTACAATAGGCTTTCCCTCGGTAATAGTGCCTGTTTTGTCAAGAGCAACAATTTGCGCTCTTCCTGTTTCCTCAAGGGATGCGGCGGTTTTAAAAAGTATGCCGTTTTTGGCACCTTTTCCGTTACCAACCATAACCGCAACAGGTGTGGCGAGGCCCAAGGCACAGGGGCAACTGATAACAAGCACTGATATTCCCCTTGATAGAGCATAGCCGGATTCTTTGCCTGCTGTAAGCCACACAGCAAAGGTAGCAAGGGCAATGCAAATAACGGTAGGCACGAAAACGCCGGAAACTTTATCCGCAATTTTTGCAATAGGTGCTTTCGTAGCGGCGGCATCGGAAACCATTTTTATAATCTGTGATAATGTGGTATCTTCACCGACTCTTGAAGCTTTGCACTTAATAAATCCGCTTTGATTTATTGTTGCGGCTGAAACGCAGTCACCAACAGCTTTATCAACGGGTAAACTTTCACCGGTAAGAACCGATTCATCGGCACTGCTTATGCCTTCAATGACCACTCCGTCAACAGGAATGCTTTCGCCGGGTTTTACAATGAACAGATCGCCCTTCATAACCTGTTCCACAGGAACAACTGTTTCTTTACCATCTTGAATAACAGTCGCCGTTTTCGGAGCAAGAGAAATAAGACTTTTAAGGGCATCTGTGGTTTTCCCCTTTGAATAGGATTCAAGAGTTTTACCAACGGTAATAAGTGCCAAAATCATAGCCGCAGATTCAAAATAAAAGCTGTCCATAAGTTCTGTGACTTTATCGAAATTCCCATTCATCTCCGCTGCAGTCATGGCAAAAAGTGCATATGTGCTGTAAACGAAGGAAGCTCCGGAGCCGAGGGCAACAAGAGTGTCCATATTAGGAGATTTATGAATTACCCCCTTAAATCCATTTATAAAAAACTTTTGATTTATTACCATTACGATAATGGCTAAAAGCATCTCAGCGATTCCCATGGCAATGTGATTATCGTTCATAAACTTCGGCAGAGGCCAATTCCACATCATGTGGCCCATAGAAATATACATAAGAGGGGCTAAAAATATTAAAGAGAAAATAAGTCTTTTTATAAGCTGAGGAGTTTCAGTATCTTTCAATTCATTGGAATGATTGATTTTTTTAGTTTTGGTGTCTGATTTAAGAGAAGCACCGTAGCCCGCATCTGTAACTGCTTTTATTATGGCTTGTGAAGATGCCGTGCCCTCCACTCCCATGGAATTTGTAAGCAAACTTACCGCACATGATGTTACACCTTCCACGCTGCTCACTGCTTTTTCCACCCTGGCAGAGCAGGCGGCACAGCTCATGCCCGTTACATTATATTGTGTCATACTGTCACCTCATAAGTTTTTGCAAAGTGTTAAGTAAATCATCAACTGTTTCTGTTTTTCCGGCTTTTATATCATCGGTTACGCAGGTGCGAATGTGATTTGAAAGCAGCTCTTTATTGAAAGAATTAAGCGCAGCATTGATTGCGGCAACCTGAGTGATAATATCCGTGCAATAGGCACTCTCTTCAAGCATTCGTTTAACGCCTCTGACTTGGCCTTCTATACGATTAAGGCGGTTCATAAGGCTTTTGTATTCATTTTCTGTGCGCGATTTTATTTTATGGCAACAATAGGGACAGTTTTTATTTTTATTTTCTGACATAACAATCTCCTTATATCACTAACAGGTGTTTTCTTTTGACTGAATTATATACCCCTATAGGGTATATGTCAAGAAAAGTAATCAAAAATTCAAAAGTACTATTGACAAATTCGAAAAAGTACAGTAAAATATCATTAAAGTTCTATAAAGTGCGATAAAAATATATCGACATCTTGTTGAATTATTGAAAGTATTGCGAACTTTTACACAACTATTATGTATTTGTGAGGTAGGCTTATGAAAAAAATATCTCAAAAAATCAAAGAATTACGCACCGAAAAGGGCTACACTCAAAATTCTCTTGCGCAAGAGGTAGGAGTGTCTGCAAGGTCAATTTTCGGCTATGAGGCCGGTGAAAAAGTTCCACGCCCGGGCACAGTTGTTAAGCTGGCAAAAGCTCTCAACGTAAGCACAAAATATCTTAATGATGATAATTTGAATGACCCATCCGATGAGGAAAAAGAAAAATATGTAAACGAGGCAGCAAGCCGTTACGGCGAGCAGGGAGCAAGGGATATACAGGCTTTGCTTAACGATAATATTGCACTTTTTGCCGGCGGAGAGATTTCTCAAAGCGAGAAAGATACATTTTTTGAAGCTGTTATGCGTGCCTATATAAAGTGCAAAGATGAGTCCATGGCAAGATTTACAAGGCAAAGCACAAATAATAATCAGGAATAAAATTTTATGAAGTGTTCTCATATTTCAGAGCTTGCAGATGAGCTAAAAAGTAAATATCATACTAATGACCCTATGGAAATTTGCAAAAATTTAGAAGTATGCCTTCTTTTTCAGCCTATGGGCACCCACGAAAATGCCATAAAAGGATTTGTAATCGGTGTTGACGGCGTTTTTACTGTTACGGTAAATTCGGATTTGCCTGAGAATATTCAAAGGGTTATTGTTGCACACGAGCTGTGCCACGCCCTTAAACATTGCGGTGACAGGGTAACAAGTTTCAGCGATTCAGCGCTGTTTGATGAAACATCGGAAATGGAAAAAGAGGCCAATATCTTTGCGGCAGAGTTACTTATAGATGATAATGATATTCTCGGCTTGTGCGATGAAAATGTCGGATTTTTTGAACTTGCTTCGCAACTTTTAGTGCCCGCGGAATTACTTGAGTTTAAGTTTCGCATAATGAAGCAAAGAGGAATAAACATTCCCGAGCCTCCTATTAACTCGCACAATAATTTTTTAAGGAGCATTAAAATAAAAAATGGGTAAAACATATGTAAGTGTTGACGCCGTTTTTGATAAGAACGGCAAAATGATGCCGAAAACCATCATTTGGGATGATGGAAGAAAATTTGAAATTGATTACATTTTAGATATTCGACCGGCAGCTTCAATAAGATCCGGCGGCTGGGGAGACCGATACACTATATCTATTTGCGAAAGGCTCCGCTATCTTTTCTTTGAAAGAGGCTCTACCCTAAGAGGCACTCCCGTAGGCAAATGGTTTATAGAGGGTGTAGGATAAGCATTGAACTATCTGTAAGATGGGCTTATAATGCAATTAGCAACGAAAAATCCCATTTATTCCATATCTAAATATAAAACCGAGGTGCATACTGTGAAAATATTTAATGAACATTTTATTGCTGTGGAGAAAAATGCAGGCTTTCCGAGTGATGCCTGTGAAGAAATAAATGCAGCAGCGAAAAAAATAGATGAAAATTTAGCTGTAAATCACAAGTTTGAAACATTAGTAAAAAAATACATGACAGATTATCCCTGTGATATAGGCAGTAAAATTTTACCGGATTTGGAAGCACTTGATGAAGAGGCCGGCATACATAAATATACCCTTGACCTTATCTTCTTAATGGCATGCAGTGAAATATTGCACGAAAGATACAGGGCAAAGGGTATAAGCGATGATGTTTTTTGGGGATTTACCGTTGATTTTAGATGCAAATTGATGGAATGCATTGAGTGTAAAGGTGTTGCAGGCACTTTTGTTGCCGATTGGAATGATTTATTTTTCAGCATGGAAAGGTTTGCTCTCGGTCGTTTTCAGTATGAAAATTACGAGATAGAAGAAACTGTTACTCTTGCCGGCAAAGAAATAGAGCAAGGCACTCTTTGCGTAAATATGCATATCCCTTCAATGGGTATCCCCCTTACTGATGATGTAAGATATGATTCATATAAAAAAGCATACGATTTCTTTACAGATAGGCGGCTTGATAACGGATGCTTGCTTATTCGCTGCGGTTCTTGGCTTTTATATCCAAAGCATAAAGAATTTCTTGATTCAAACTCAAATATCTTAAAATTTGACTCCGATTTTAAAATTTACAAAGAGGTTATAAAAGATTATTTTAATGATGATTGGCGCATTTGGGGCCATTATGCTCAGCTTTCGGTTGAGGACAGACCGGCAGATACAAAGCTGAGAAAGGCCTATAAAGATTGGATGCTTGCAGGCAATAAAACCGGCTACGGCTGCGGTGCATTTATGTTTGACGGTAAAAAAATCATAAAGTAAAGTTTCAATAAAAGTTTTTAGGGAGAAAATAATGAAAAAGATGTGTAAAAAAGTAATGAGCTTATTGCTTTGCGTATTAATTCTTGTGAGTTTTATCGCACCGGCTTTTGCCGAAAGCGAAAAAACAGCTTTTATTGTGGTAAGCGGAATGAACACATTCCCTCTTTATGATGAGAATAATGATAAGGTTTACCCTCTCAGCACGAATACTATTGTTAAACTTGCCGCAAAATTACTGCCGTATATAAGTGAATATCTTGTTACAAAAGATAGCGATAAGCTGGCTGATAAGATGATTCCCATTGTATATGATGCATTTGAACCTATAGCTTGTGGCAAAAACGGAAATTCTACATATAATCTTCATACCGAACTTTTTGATGATGGACTTCAGGGCAAAACAAGCTTTTTTGAGGGAAAAACAAAGGATGAAGAGGGGATTGTAAATGCTGCAATAGAAAAATATGGCATAGATAACACTTTTTTCTTTAATTATGATTGGCGTCTTGATCCTCTTGAACACGCAGATAGGCTTAATGAATTTATTAAAAATGTTAAGGAAAAAACAGGCTGCACGAGAGTTACCCTTGCCGCTTTCAGTATGGGCGGAACCATTACCTGCGCTTATCTTTACAAATACGACAGCAAAAATGTGGATGTTATAGAACTTGCTTCTACGGCTTTCCAAGGCACATCCATTGTAGGTGACCTTTTCCGTGGACTTCTTGAGGTTGATATGGAAGGCCTTTTCAACAGGCTTGCTATGCTTACAAGAAATAACACCTTCGAAGAACTTGTTGATTATGTAAACGAGGGGCTTACCTTTAACGGCTTGAATGATAATCTCAGTTATTTTGCAAATAATTTAATTTCCGAAATCGGTGACAGACTTTACAGGGAACTTTTAATTCCCATTTTCGGTTATATGCCGGGCCTTTGGGCGCTTTGCGATTATGACAGCTATGATGAAGCAAAAAAATTTATGTTCAAAGAGAACGCCGATGAGTCTTTAATAAAATCCATTGACGAGTATCATTTTAATGTTCAGGGCAAAGCAAAAGAAATTTTGAGTGAAGCGCAAAAAGATACGAATATTTATATTTTTGCACAATATAATATGCAGGGTACTCCTGTTTCCGCAAATTGCACAAAGAGCAATAACGATTATCTTATAGACTGCATTTATGCAAGCGGCGGAGCAACTTGCTCAAACTTAGGCGAAACTTTAGGCAAAGACTATAAGCAGCAATTATATATAGATTATAATTATCTTTCACCCGATGGTCAAATTGATGCTTCAACCTGTATGTTCCCTGCTCAAACCTGGTTTATAAGAGATATGGGCCATGTAGATTATCCCGTAGGTGACGGCTCTGATTTTATTTTTTATTTTGCAGACCAAACAGAGCAATTGACTGTTAAAAACGCAAAATATTCTCAGTTTTTATCCTACGATTATTCAACGGAAAAGCTTACTGAAACAAGCAACGCCGAAAAAACGGGATTTTTCCATAACTTGCTTTCATTCTTCGGAAAGATACGAAAATTCTTTTATAATCTTTTCAATATTGAAAGATAAAATTTAATAAAGCAAAAGGCTATATCATGAGAAATCTCAATGATATAGCCTTAATTCATATCAGTTGCTGCTCATTTATAATGAGTGTAAACTTCATATTAAGTTTTTCCGCTGCGGCTCTGCACAGGCTCATACGGGTGAGAAATATTTCAAAGAAATCCATAACCGAGCTATAATGGGTATCAACGGTCAGCTTAAGTTTTATAAGGGTGTGGGTGCTGTTGATTTTTAGCTCTGATTTTATAACCGAGTAATTCACTCTGTCGTGAATATCAAATGTGTTAAAATCTTGATTTCTCACTCTGCTCCTGCGTACATCGGTTTTATCGGCTATTATAATCGCCGCTGTCACCGGGTCAACGGGGACAGCCGTGCCTTCGTTATGGTTACCTATGGCAGACACGATATAAGCAATTTCCGAAGAATTCATACCTTTTTGAGTAAGCAAATTAAATGCAAGCACCGCACCGGTTTGGTGATGGTCATCACGATTTACAATATTGCCTATATCGTGTAAAAAGCCTGCTATTTTGGCGATTTCAACCATTCTTTCATCATAACCGAGAGTTTCCAATATGTACCCTGCTTTTTCTGCAACGGTGCAAACGTGTGCAAAGCTATGCTCTGTGTAGCCCATAACCTCAAGATTTGCGTCGGCTTTTATTATATATGTTCGGATGTCTTCATCTTTGATTATTTCATCATAAGTAAGCATTCTGTTCTCCATGTGCATCGCCTGACAAGAAGGATGCAACTATTACATAAGTGAGCGATAAAGATCCTCAATTTCTTCAACGGAAGTATCTCTGGGGTTGCCTGGGCGGCAAGCATCTGCATAAGCATCTATTGCAAGCTGATGGAGATCTTCCTCTTTAACAACGCCTTTAAGGGATGTAACAATACCAACATCCTGAGCAAGCTTATCAACTGCATCAACAGCAGCTTTGCGGTACTCTTCCTGAGTCATATTTTCTGTGCCTTTAACGCCCATAGCTTTTGCTATATCACGGTATTTTTCACCGGTGCAAGGTGCGTTATATGCCATTACGCAGGGAAGAAGTGTTGCACATGCTTTGCCGTGAGGCATATCATAATATGCAGAAAGGGTGTGAGCCATTGCATGATCAACGCCGAGGCCTACATTTGAGAAGCCCATACCTGCTATATATTGGCCGAGAGCCATACCTTCACGGCCCTCTGCGCCGTTATTAACGGCATCTCTGAGTGAACGGGCAATAATTTCAATTGCTTTAATATGGAACATATCGGAAAGTTCCCAAGCACCTTTAGTAATATAGCCTTCAATAGCGTGAGTAAGAGCATCCATACCTGTTGCTGCGGTAAGGCCTTTTGGCATAGATGACATCATTTCGGGGTCAACAACGGCAACTACCGGAATATCATGAACATCGACGCAAACAAATTTACGCTTCTTTTCAACATCGGTAATAACATAGTTAATTGTAACCTCTGCGGCAGTGCCTGCTGTGGTGGGAACGGCAATAATGGGAACGCAGGGATTTTTTGTGGGTGCTACGCCTTCAAGGGAACGAACATCTGAAAATTCGGGGTTAGTGATAATGATGCCGATTGCCTTTGAGGTATCCATTGATGAACCGCCGCCAATGGCAACGATGCAATCTGCACCGCACTCTTTGAATGCTTCAACGCCGTGTTTAACATTCTCAATGGTGGGGTTTGCCTTTATATCTGAATAAAGTGTATAAGGAATTCCTGCCTTATCAAGAAGATCGGTAACTTTTGTGGTTACACCGAATTTAACAAGGTCCGGGTCAGATGCCACAAAGGCTTTTTTGAAGCCGCGAGCTTTAATCTCTTCGGGAACTGCAGTAATTGCTCCTGCGCCATGGTACGAAGTTTCGTTAAGTGTGAATCTGTTCATAATACACTCTCCTATAATTATATTTCGCATTTCTGCGTTTATTTTATTATACGAGGATTTTTTTACTACTTCAAGAAATTTGCAAAAAATTTCACAAAATTTTTAATAAATGAAAACATATTGAATTTATTTCCCGTTTCTGTTATATTTAAGAAGAAATAAATAAACAGGAGGTTTTGCTATGTATCC
>CAVHYZ010000040.1:0-8231 GCA_963640495.1 Acutalibacteraceae bacterium | reverse complement strand
TATCCCGAACTGACTCTTACCATCGGTGACAAGATAGACTCTTTGTTTTATGGCTTTGATACTGCCGTATTCAGCTTTTTCGGAGCAATGCAAAATAGCTTTTTAACAATTATCGCAAAACTTTTTACATCCTTCGGCGATGAAAATTTTGTGGTTCCCGTTGCTATACTTGCTTTAGTTCTTTGCTTTTTTAAAAAAACAAGGAAATACGGATTTTCCATTCTTTTTGCCGTAATATTAGGTACACTTGTAACCAATGTCGTGTTAAAACCCATGGTGCTTAGGGTGCGCCCATACAACACCTTACAGCTTACCGCTTTTTGGGATAAATATAAAGTTTGGTATGAAGGCGTAGGATCTCTCTCAGAATCCGATTATTCTTTCCCATCCGGTCATACTACATCAGCTTTTGAAATGGCTATAGCCGTATTTAGTTGCCTTTTGGCAGAAAAAAAGAAAAAAATTGCTTGGATTTTTCCCGCTTGTGCCGTATGCGTAATGGGCTCAAGAATTTATCTTATGGTTCACTACCCTTCGGATGTTATAGCAGGTGCGGTTGTAGGCACTCTTGCCGGCATAGGCGGATATTACCTTGCAAAGTTGGTAATTCATATATTCTCAAAGAGCAAATTTCTTGATGGAATTGATGCCGAAAAGCTGTTTGAGAAGGGCATAAATTCAAAGGCCGCAGTTACTTTTATAACAGTATTTTGCCTTGTTGTGCTCGGAATTTCTTTCGGAAATTTGCTTACCGAAAGTGATGAAGAAAAATGTGCCTATTGTGTGGAATATAATTGCAACAATAAGGCAAGAATTGATGATGAAGATTATCCCGCCGTTGATGGCGAATATTATTGTAAAATTCACTGGAAAGAGCTTGCTGAAAAAACAGAATCCGAAAGTAAAAGCGAATCCGCAACTCTCGCAAATGTAAGCTGAAAAATCATAATTTAATTTTGTTGACTTTTTTAATTGAAAAGTTTATACTCTGTTTGTAAGCAAAGGTGCTTCGGTTTTACCGGGGCACCATGTCTTTTTTATGGAGGGATTTTATGTCCGATTTTAATGATAAACTTCACGAGGAGTGTGGCGTGTTCGGTATATGGAATTTTCCCGGTACAAATGTTGCAAAATCCATATATTTCGGCCTTATAAGCCTTCAACACAGGGGGCAGGAGAGTGCAGGAATTGCCGTTACGGATACTGCAGGCGAAAGAGGAAATATGGGATACCACAAGGGAATGGGCCTTGTGAGTGAGGTGTTCAAAAACAGCACTCTTGAAAATATGAAGGGTAATATAGGCGTTGGTCATGTTCGCTACTCCACAACAGGCGGCAGCAAAATTGAAAATGCTCAGCCTGTAGTTTTCAATTACCTTAAAGGATCCCTTGCAATGGTGCATAACGGTAATATAGTAAATACGGATTCTTTACGCAAACAAATGTTTGAAAACGGAGATGTATTCAGAAGCGATACGGATAGTGAAGTAGTAGCTTGCCTTATTGCAAAAGAGAGATCTAATGCCCCTAACATTCAAACTGCGGCAAAAAATGCCGCAAAGAAGCTCGTTGGTAGTTATTCAATAATTATTATGAGCCCCCGAAAACTTATTGCCATGCGTGACCCACTGGGCTTAAGACCTATGTGCCTCGGAAAAAGAGAAAATGCTTGGGTTGTGGCGTCTGAAACCTGTGCCTTAAAGGCGATAGATGCCGAATATGTAAGAGATATTGAACCCGGCGAAATTATTACCATTTCACGCCACGGTATTGAATCCGATAAAGAACTGTGCGGAAGAAAACACGCCCATTGTATATTTGAATACATCTATTTTGCAAGGCTTGATTCGGTAATTGACGGAGTAAGTGTTTATGATGCAAGATTTAATTCCGGCAAACTTCTTGCAAAGGCTTATCCGGTTGATGCGGATATAGTTACCGGTGTGCCTGATTCCGGCCTTACCGCTGCTGCCGGGTACGCCGCCGAGGCAAAAATACCTTTTACTCTTGCTTTTCAAAAGAACAGCTATATGGGAAGAACATTTATTAAGCCCACTCAAAGTGAAAGAGAATCTGCAGTTCACCTAAAACTTAATGTTATAGGCAGTGTTGTGAAAGATAAAAAAATCGTGCTTATTGACGACTCCATTGTCAGAGGCACCACAATGAGAAATCTTATTAAAATGCTCAGACAAGCAGGGGCTAAAGAAGTGCATGTAAGGGTAAGCTCTCCACCATTTTTACATCCCTGCTATTATGGCACCGATGTGCCGGATAATGCTCAGCTTATTGCAAACCGAATGACGCAGGAAGAAATAAAAGAAATGATAGGCGCCGACTCTCTCGGATATATGCGAGTTGAAGATTTAGATAAAATGGCAGATAATCTCACATATTGTAAAGCCTGTTTTAACGGAGAATATCCGACAGTAATAGATAAATAAATCATTTTTAGCTATATCAAACAACATTAGTTTTGATATAGCTGTTTTAATTTTTATTAAATCAGATAAGCTTTATACACAGTTGGTTGCTGACAAAAAGCAGCAAGTAAATATCTAAACAGAAAGAACGGAATGCTACAGCCTATTACCACATTCCGTTCTTATTTTATTAAGTGTAATTTTTTAGAAAATATTGCAACACTTTATTTGCAGTGCTTAAGGCTACACCTGAGCCCCAGCCGGCATTTTCTGCAATAACAACAACCGAAAGAGGCAAATCGCTTCTTTGGGAAAAACCTGCAAAAACAGAGTTGCTCTTTTGCCCGTCAATTTCAGCTGTGCCTGTTTTGCCACACATTTCAAGGTTTGGAAAATGATCCTCTCCGTATTTATCCGTAACATTTGAGCGAAGGAGAGCCTTTAATTTACTTGCTATATCCGAGTTCATTTTTACAAGAGTTTCCGGCATTCTGCCTACCAGTGTGCTTATGGAGCCGAGGTAACGGATTCTGTCAGGAGCATAGCCTGTTCCGCCATTTGCAATGGCGTTCATAATTGAAATGAAATGCGCCGGGTTTATATATGTGGTGCTTTGGCCGATACCGGCCCAGCCAAGCTCGGCTTTGCTTGTTTTATCGGGGTTAAATCTGCTTTTTGCAAGGGTAACCTCTTTGGCGTAAAGCTGTTTGTTAAATCCCAAAGATTCGGCAGTTGCAAGTAATTTATCCGCACCAAGCTCTATGGAAATTTTTGCAAAAGCACAGTTACAGCTTTGATTCATAGCCTGCTGAAAGTTGATTTTGCCATGAACGCCGTTACAAATAACCGTTCCGTCGCCGGTTTCGTATTCTCCGTCACATTCAAAAGATTGGGAGTATATATCCGGTATATTTTCTATTGCGCAGGCGGCAGTTATAATTTTCATTATTGAGCCGGGAGTATAAAGACCAGAAACGGCTTTATCAAGAAAAACGCCTTCATATCTTGAATTTGTACGTAAATCCGAGGGCACATCGTCAACATCATAAGCAGGTTTTGAAACGCTGCAAAGGAGTTGACCTGTTTTATAATTGCAAACCAAAACGGCGCCGTTGTAATCGCCCAGAGCTTCATAAGCAATTTTATTTGCTTCGGAATCAATATTCAATGTAATGCTTGTTCCGGTGCCGTTCTTTTTTAAGTTAAAAATACCCTGAACGATGTTGTAGCCCGAAAGAACACTTCTGTAAAGGTAATGAGTGCCTGTTGAAATAACACCGGAAGTGTCACCCACTACGTGCAAAACTGATTTTCTTACTTTAGAAGAAGAGGCAAAAACTCTTTTGCCGTTTTCCGTTTTTGCAAGCTCTACACCGTTAATGTCGTATATTGTGCCGGCATTTGCAACAGTGCCGTTAGAGTAAATATGTTTGTTGCCTTTGTTTGATGCCCAAGTTGAGCCGTAAAGCCCAAATTCAACACATAGGAAAATAACTCCACCTAAAAACGCGATTATCAATAAATAGAGAATGGCGGCTCTTTTAATGGTCTTTTTCATACTGAAGCACCGCCTCTCTTGGACTGTTTTATCTGACGAGGCAAGCTTTTACTTATCGCCACATCCGGCGAAGGTAATTTGAAGGGAGCACCTGCCGCTCTTATGTATGCAAGCAAGCCCCAAGAACAAATCATACTTGAACCGCCTCGGCTTACAAAGGGCAGAGTAACACCGGTTAAGGGCAATAAATCGGTAACGCCGAAAACATTCAGTGCCAGCTGGAATAAAAGCATACCTGCGGCTGCAACGGCAGCTATAGCATAAAACGATGAGGCAGAGCCTTTTGCCGCTCTTACTGCGAATATGGCAATGCAGGCAAAAGCTACAAGCACCGCAACACCGATTATGAGGCCCATTTCTTCACAGATAACGCCGAAAATTAAATCTGTAGAAGCTGCAAAAACATTGCGCAAATATCCTTCGCCTATGCCAAGGCCCAACAGACCTCCGCTTGCGGAATAGATAAGAACTTTTGTTTGCTGATAGCCTGTAGTGTCAGAATATTCCCAAACATGTCTGTAAGCCGCAAATCGGTTTGCGACATAAGGCTTAAAGTATATAACAAGTACGGCACCCATCAAGGCAACGGCACAAATCAAGAAAATTGTACGAACATCGCCGGAACGCATATAAGCTATCAAAATAAATGTGAAAAAGAATATTAAAGCAGTGCCGAAATCTCTCATAAGAAAGAGAGCACCTACGCAGGTAAGAGAAAAAATAATATATTTGGTAAGGCTGGCATTAGAGAGAAGCTTATCAAGAGAAACAGCCCCTACAAGTATAAATGCAACCTTTACAAATTCGGATGGCTGAATGGATACGGAGCCTACTTCGATCCAGTTAAGAGCACCGTTTGTGGTTTTTGCCAGCACTAAATTTACTGCCAAAAGAATCACCGAACCTATTGCTGCAGGGTATCTTAAAAATGAAGCTACCCTAACATCTTTTATCATTAGCAGTATAATCAAATAGGTAACCATTCCAAGGCCGATTGCTACAGCTTGTTTAAGAGCGTAACTTTCGCTGAAAGTGGCGCATATGGTGAGGCCTATTCCCGAAAGGAAAAATGCAATGGCTTCAAGCTCAAAATAATTATTGCCGGTAATAAGCACATTAAACATCATATATATCCACTCAACACAGATATATCCGAAGAAAATGTACACAAGGTTCATATTGACTTCTTCGTCTTTGAATATGACACAGGCAGAGGTTATAAATTGAAAAACCGTAATGAGAAACATAACCGTAAGTTGCCTGAATTCAGGCTGCTTTTTTGCTCTCTTGTTTGCTGACATACACTTCCTCCTTTTCCGAAAATTTTACCTATTTTACCATAAATTTGTGAAAAAATATACATTTGTTATTTATTTTCGAAAAAATACTTGCACGATAAAAAAAATTGCGTTATAATCAATGGTGTAAATTGCGGATATATGCGACTTTTTGAAAGAGGTTAACTAAGTATTATGGTAGGAGATTTACATTGTCACACTAAGCTCTCTGACAGCTCAATGGGCATAGATGACCTTATAGTGCTCGCTCAAAAAAGAGGAGTAGATACTATTGCCATCACAGATAGAGACTGTCAGGCGGGTACGGTCAGAGGCAAAATTATCGGAGAAAGAAAAGGTATTCATGTTATACCCGGGGTTGAAATTTCGGCTTATGATTCAAAGAGAAAGGCTTATGCCGAAATAATTTGTTACCTTGCAGACAGCCCTGACAGGCTTGAGGGCCTTTGCCACAGAAATATTTTGGCAAGAAAAAGAGCAAGCCAAATGATGACCTTAAAAGTTGCTCGCAAATATCCTATATCACCCGAACTTGTTACTAAGGTTGCCACAGGCTCTACAGCTGTTTTTGAGCAGCACATTATGCATGCTCTTGCCGAGTGCGGGCTAACAAGCGGAATTTACAGTGACCTTTACAATGAACTTTTCTCACCGGAAAGTGAAGAAAATGTTATAGTTATAGCAAATTATCCGGAGCCTTCTGAAATTGTTGAAGCAATTCATGAGGCCGGCGGTATAGCTGTTTTAGCCCATCCCGGTACAAGAAAGAGTTTTGAACTTTTAGAGGAGCTTATTCCTCTCGGCCTTGACGGCGTTGAGGTTTGGCATCCTGATAATACAGAGGAGCAAAGAGAAACTTTGCTTAAAATTGCAAAGAAAAATGACCTTCTTTGCGTTGGTGGCACCGAATTTAAAGGCTTTTATTCAAAGGAACCTTTATGTATCGGCGATATTTCCACTCCCGAGGCAAATATTAAAGCTCTTTTAGGTTATAAGACAAAACTGAAAAAGAGAAAAGCCGCAGCGGCAAAATAATAATTTTATTATAATCCCTTTGGGTTTATATATTGTATTAAAAATTCAATTATAGTGAGGTGAAATTCCTTGAGTAGCGACAGTAGTCACGGTCGATTATGTCAGTTAAAAAATTCAATGAGCGAAAGTGCAGTGGCTGTCAGGAAAATTTTTTAGTACCTTACGGTTTTAATATCGTGTGATTAACGCCCTTGTGCTTTTGCAGAAAGGGCGTCTTTTTTTGGAAAATGAAGTATTATTAAATATCATTACCAAAATGCTTTCCGAGAATAAGTTTTCTACTCTCAAAGACATTTTAGGAGAGATGAACACAGTTGATATTGCTCAGGCAATATCCGAGGCGGATTCGGAAAATCAAGTTAAAATTTTCCGCTTGCTTCCAAAAAACTCATCGGCAGAGGTTTTTTCGTATCTTGATTCGGACACACAGGAAACGGTTATCAATTCCATTACCAATGTTGAAATTCACAATCTGGTTGAGGATATGTTTATTGATGATGCCGTTGACTTTCTTGAAGAGGTGCCGGCCAATGTGGTTACACGAGTTCTTTCGCAAACAAGTAAAGAAACTCGTGATATTATAAACAAATTTTTAAGCTATCCGGAAGATTCTGCAGGCAGCATTATGACTGTGGAAATGGCAGCTTTCCACGAGTCTATTACAGTTGATGAGGCTATTGAGGAGCTTCGTAAAACTGCTCAGGATAAAGAATCAATCGAAACTTGTTATTGCATAGATTCTTCCCGCAAACTTGTAGGCGTGCTTCCCCTTCGCAAGCTCATTGTTGCAAAGAGCGGCACTGTGCTTAAAGACATTATGCTTGATGATGATCAGCTCGTTTCCGTTAAAACCATGGACGACCAGGAAACGGTTGCCGAAATAGTACGCAAGTACGACCTTCTTTCCGTTCCT
This sequence comes from Acutalibacteraceae bacterium, assembly GCA_963640495.1. Lineage (GTDB taxonomy): Bacteria > Bacillota > Clostridia > Oscillospirales > Acutalibacteraceae > CAG-177. The sequence goes on along the minus strand of CAVHYZ010000040.1, from coordinate 1,004 downwards.
GTTGTGGACTATGAAAACAGGCTTGTAGGTATTATCACTATTGATGATATCGTTGATGTTATTCAGGAAGAAAATACGGAAGACTTTGAAAAAATGGCTTTGCTGTTACCCTCTGAGGACGGCTACTTAAAAACAAGTGTTTTCACATTAACAAAAAACAGAATTGTATGGCTGCTTATTCTTATGGTTTCAGCCACATTCACGGGTCAAATTATTGAAGGCTTTGAGGATAAACTCGCCGCTATTACCGGACTCGTTGCCTGCATTCCAATGCTTATGGACACAGGCGGTAACTCCGGCAGCCAGGTTTCAACACTTATTATCCGTGGCCTTGCCCTCGGCACCGTTAAACCGTCGGATTATCTTAAAATCCTTTGGAAAGAAGTCAGAGTAGCGGTTATGTGTGGCGTAATTCTTGCAGTTGCAAACTTTGCCAGAATGCAGATTCTTACGGCTGCGGGTATAAGCAGTGCAAGCACACCGGTTATGTTTGTGGTTTGTATATCAATGATATTTACGGTTATTATTGCAAAAACTATCGGTTGCACCTTACCAATACTTGCAAAACTTGTGCATCTTGACCCTGCTCTCATGGCAGGCCCGCTCATTACTACTATTGTGGATGCCATTTCCCTTCTTATCTATTTCGGCATAGCAACACTTTTTATAAACATGGGTATTCTTAATTAAACAAAATGACAAAACGACTTCTCATTTTGGCGGTTCGCCATAGGGATTTTTAGAAAACAAGAAAATTTCATAGGCTGACACGCCTCAAGCGGAGAAAACGCAGTCATGTAGTAACAGAGATGTTGCTGCATGGCTGTTTTTCTTTTGCTCAAAAATGAGCGAAAGTTCCCGGCAGAGCTATTTCCCATTTTTGAGAAACAGCTATCTTCCGATTTTAGAACACAGCTTGAAAGCAAAATAAATACTACATTTTCTGCATAATTGACTTGCTATTATGTGCCTTTAGAGTGATATATGTACATACCAAAACGAAA
>CAVHYZ010000039.1:5493-17196 GCA_963640495.1 Acutalibacteraceae bacterium | reverse complement strand
TGTTGCTTAAAATTTAATTTTCTACATCAAGTAGGCTTTTTTGTACTGTCTGCATAATCTGGGGCAGTCCAAATCGGCAGTACAGTCTTTTTTACTATTTAATTATTTAATTGCGGATTATATTATTCCGAAACAGCATACTGAGCACTGAGAGAAGCAATAGTTCCATCAGCTTTAAGTTCTTCAATTGCAGCATTGATTGCGTCAAGTAGAGCAGTGTTGCCCTTTGCAATTGCAATAGCGTACTCTTCTGATTCAAATGCTTCTGAATCGTTAACGATTACAAGACCTTCGTTGTCAGCTACATATTTATCTGCTGTTGCAGAGTCAATAACAACCACATCGCACTTGCCGTTTGTAAGCTCCATAATGCACTCTGTGCCCTTCTTGAAGGCTTCATATTCATAACCGAGCTCATTTACAACTGTTTCACCGGTGTAACCTTGAACAACCGCTATCTTTTTGCCTTCCATATCGGCAGCGGATTTAATATCTGAGCCTTCCTTAACTATCATAACCTGAGTAGCTACATGGTAAGGGGTTGAGAAATCAACTTCTTCTTTTCTCTCTTCTGTAACAGTCATACCGGCGATACAAGCGTCAATCTGACCGTTTTTAAGACTGATAAGGAGAGAATCAAATTCCATGTTGTTGATAACTGCCTTCATACCGTATTTCTCACCGATTTTGTTGGCAATAGCCATATCAATGCCGTCAAAGGACTGAGAACCGTCAGCGGAAGAAATAATTCCGTTTGCGGAAACTGATTCAAAGGGCGGAAACTCTGCGTTTGTGCCGAAGGTAATTACACCATCGGTAATTGTAGTGAATGTAGTTTGTGATTCTGTTTCACCGGTTGACACAGTTGTGGTTTCTGCGTCTGTTGTGCCACAAGCTGAAAAAACGCAAGCAACACAAGCGAGCGAAAGAATAATTGCCAAAACTTTTTTGAAGTTTTTCATTTTGATACTTCCTCCTAATTATTTATATTCAAGCAAAAATGCTTAAATTACGATTAAAGAACTTTGCTGAGAAATGATTTTGTGCGTTCATGCTGTGGGTTGCCGAACACTTCCTGAGGCGGCCCCTGTTCCACAATAACACCGTTATCCATAAACAAAACTCTGTCCGCTACCTCACGGGCAAATCCCATTTCGTGAGTAACTATAACCATTGTCATACCGCTCTGGGCAAGATTTTTAATAACATCAAGCACCTCTCCTACCATTTCAGGATCAAGAGCAGATGTGGGCTCATCAAAAAGCATTATCTCCGGATTCATTGCAAGAGCTCTTGCAATGGCAACTCTTTGTTTTTGACCACCTGAAAGTGAGGCAGGGTAAGCGTCTGCTTTATCGGCAAGGCCGACTGTTTCAAGAAGTTCAATTGCTTTTGCCTCTGCTTGTTCCTTTGTCATTTTTTTAAGAGTAACAGGGGCAAGAGTTATATTATTTTTAACAGTAAGATGCGGAAATAAATTAAAGTGCTGAAAAACCATTCCCATTTTTTGACGAATTTTATTTATATCGGATTTAGGGCCATTAATAAGTTCATCATCTACATAAATTTCACCCTCTGTTGCCTCCTCAAGCATATTAAGGCAACGGAGAAAAGTTGATTTGCCGGAGCCGGAAGGCCCAATTATTGCAACAACTTCACCCTCGGAAATGTGTTCGTTTATTCCTTTAAGCACATTATTATCGCCGAAGGTCTTTTTAAGATTTTTTACTTCAATCATTATTTAACCTCCTTAGCGAATATCTGCCTTACGGAGTGCTTTTTCAACACGGCCGAGACAAAGAGTGAGTATTTTTATAAGAACATAGTAAATAATTGCCGTTGCCATAAGAGGCATAAAAGGCAAGAATGTGGCACTCTTTATGAAGTCGCCTGCCTTTTGAATATCCATAAGCCCCACATAGCCGACTATTGCGGTTTCTTTGATAAGAACTATAAATTCATTGCAGAGTGTTGGGAAAATGTTTTTAATTGCTTGTGGTAAAACTATTTTAGTCATGGTTTGAAAGGCACTCAAGCCGAGAGAACGTCCTGCCTCCGTTTGACCTTTGTCAATAGAAAGAATACCGGCACGGAATATTTCTGAAACATAAGCACCGGAATTTATGCCGAAAGCGATGGCTGCAATAATCCACTTTGACCAATGCACAGAAGCAAAGCAAACAAAATAAATTATCATAAGCTGTGTAACAGAGGGTGTGCCTCTGATAACGTCTGTGTAAACCTTGCCTATAGCTCTTAGAGGTTTATGCTTTGAAAGATTGCATACGGCAATTAAAAAGCCGATAAAAACACCTATAAGAAGGGCGAGCAAAGAAACCTTTATGGTAACTCCAAGGCCCTTTACGAGCATTAAATATCTATCATCATCTATGAAGCATTTTTTAAACTGGCGTACAAATTCTTCATACCAAGCCATTTTGTTTCCTCCAATATTCTTGAATAGATAATTATTTTACTATAACGCATGTAAATAATCAAGCATTTTTTGTATATTTATGCATTTTAAAAAATGCGAGATTATTTTTTAAAATATGTGCAAATTTGTATTATTTAAGATGACAACTTAAAAATAGTGTGATATAATTACTTTGATTAAAATTTTTTATCACTTTTGTGAATCAAGAGGTGGTATTATTGTTTGAGCAGGTTATAAATGTAGACAGAATGGAACAGGCTGTAAGTCTTTTTGGCTCTTTTGATGAAAATGTAAAACTTATTGAAAAAGAATTCAGTGTATCCGTTATCAGTCGTGGTTCAGAGCTTAAGGTTACAGGCGAAGCGGAAAATGTTCAAAAAGGGGTCAGAGCAATTAACGGCTTGCTCACTCTCATAAACCGTGGCGAACAGTTAAGTGACCAAAATGTTCGCTATGTGCTTTCTCTTGTTAATGAAGGAAATGAAGATAAACTTGAGCAAATGACTGCTGATTGCGTTTGTATTTCCTCAAAGGGTAAACCCATTAAGCCTAAAACTCTCGGTCAAAAGAAGTATATTGAAAATATCAGAAAAAACACAATTACCTTAGGCGTAGGCCCTGCTGGCACAGGCAAAACATATCTTGCGGTTGCAATGGCGGTTACTGCTTTTAGGGCTAAAGAGATAAACCGTATTATATTAACTCGCCCGGCAGTAGAAGCGGGTGAAAAATTAGGCTTTCTTCCCGGTGATCTTCAGCAAAAGGTAGATCCATATCTACGCCCCTTATATGATGCACTTTTTGACATGCTCGGTGCGGATAATTTTCAAAAGCACCAAGAAAGGGGAGATATTGAGGTTGCTCCTCTTGCGTATATGAGAGGCCGTACCCTTGATGATAGTTTCATAATTCTTGATGAAGCACAAAATACAACCACAGAGCAGATGAAAATGTTTCTCACAAGGTTGGGCTTTAACTCCAAAATGGTTGTAACCGGTGACATTACTCAGATAGATTTGCCCGATGGTAAAAGGTCGGGTCTTAAAGAGGCTATGAAAGTTCTCAAGAATATAGATGACATAGGAATAATTCGTTTTAACGAAAAAGATGTGGTCAGACACAGGCTTGTACAGGATATTATAAAGGCCTACGAAAAAAATGAAGAGGAGAAAAAAAGAAATGCCGGAAAAGGTTAAAGTTTCAATTTCGAAAGGCCGTGGCGTAAAGGTGCCGACAGGTGTAAGATTGCTTGTCCGAAGATGTTGTATTGCCGTTCTTGATGAGGAAAAATTTGAAGGCTCTGCCGAGGTCAGCGTTTCTTTTGTGGACGATGACCGCATCCAAGCTCTTAACAGAGATTTCAGAAATATTGATAAATCAACAGATGTTCTCTCATTTCCTCTCGGCGAAAATGGTGTGTATGATACTAATCTTGATACAGGTGCAAAAATGCTGGGAGATATTGTTATTTCCATTCCCCATGCTGTTTCGCAGGCAGATGAATACGGACATTCACTGCAGCGTGAAATAGGCTTTCTCACCGTTCACTCAATGCTTCATTTGCTCGGTTATGACCATGTGAACGGTGGTCTTGAAGAGGTCAGAATGAGGGAAAAAGAAGAAACGGTGCTCACTCAGCTCGGCTTAAAGAGAAACGAGAGCTATTATATGGAGAGCAAATAATGAAAAGTTTTCTTAAAGGCTTTATTTTCGCAGGAAAAGGGATTTATTATTGCCTTATCAAAGAGCGAAATATGCGAGTTCACCTTTGCTTTACCGTGTATATGTTCAGCTTTTTGACTATCTATGATTTTTTTGAAATATCAAAAGCTGAGTTTGTATTACTTCTTGCTTTTTGTGCTTTGGTTTTGAGCCTTGAGTGTGTAAATACGTCAATAGAAAGAACGGTAAATTTAATCGTAAAAGAAAAGAATCCAATTGCTGGTGCCGCCAAGGATGCGGCGGCAGGTGCCGTTTTGATTGCGGCAATATTTGCCGTTATAACCGGAATTGTAATTATGTATCAGCCGGAAGCTTTCAAAAAAATGTATGAGTATTATGCTTCGAATCTTGGTATGCTTATCATTTTGATTATCAGCATTTTACTCAGTTTAATGTTTATATTTTTGCCTGCAAAGAAAAACAATGGCGGGCAAGAGGGAGAAGCAAATGACTAAAACAGCTTTTGTAGCAATCGTAGGTTGCCCAAATGTGGGCAAATCATCACTTCTTAATAAAATGCTCGGACAAAAGGTTGCCATAGTAACCCAAAAACCACAAACCACACGCACAAGAATTATGGGCGTGTTAACTAAAAGCGAAATACAACTTGTATTTACGGATACTCCCGGTTATCATCGCCCTAAAAATAAACTCGGCGAAAAAATGATAAAAGCTGTTGGAGAAGGTATAAGCGGTATGGATGCTTGCCTTTTTGTAACTGAACCCGATGGCGACATTCGTGAGGCTGAGGTTGAGCTTTTAACTAAGCTGAAAAAAGAAAAAGCACCTGTTATTCTTGCCGTAAATAAAACAGATACAATCAAAGATAAAGAAGTAATAATGAAAAAAATCATTAAGCTTACTGAGGCTTATGATTTTGAAGCTGTTGTTCCAGTTAGTGCCTTAACCGGTGATAATGTGAATGCTGTAATAGAGGAGCTTGAAAAACTCGCTTATGATTCTGTTCACTTCTTCCCGGACGACACATTAACTGATCAGCCGGAAAGAGTGATCGCAGCAGAACTTATCAGAGAAAAAATGCTCCTTCTTCTTGACAAAGAAATTCCCCACGGTGTTGCAGTAAGCATTGAAAAAATGCGTGAAAGACCTCAAAGTAACATAATGGATGTTGAGGCAACTATTTACTGTGAAAAAGAAAGCCATAAAGGAATTATCATCGGTAAAAAAGGTGATATGCTTAAACGAATTTCCACAAGGGCAAGAATTGATATGGAAAATTTTTTTGGCTGTAAAATAAATTTAAAGTGCTGGGTTAAGGTTAAAGAAGGCTGGAGAAACAGAGAAGGCCTTATACATAATTTTGGCCTTGATTGAGGTAATTTATGTCTATTGTTACCGATGCTCTTGTGCTTAAGGTGACGGATACAGGGGAAAGTGATAGAGTTGTCACTTTACTTACCGCAGATTATGGAGTCGTCCGTGCTTTTGCCAACAGAGCTAAAAAAATAAACAGTAAAATGCAGGCAGCCACTCAATCTCTTTGCTATGGACATTTTTCGCTTTACAGCGGGAAAGACAGTTATATTATTGACTCTGCAGAAGCAAAAGAGGTTTTCTTTGGCCTAAGGCAAGATATTGAGAGCCTTGCTTTGGGTCAATATTTTTGCTCTCTTGCCTATGATATTATCCCCGAGGGCCAACCTGCTCCGGATTCTTTGAGAGTTATTCTCAATTCTCTTTCGTTTTTGCAAAACGGTAAGCGCTCAAAAGATTTTTTAAAGGCTGTTACAGAGCTTAAACTTATTTCTCTTGCAGGCTTTGCACCGAATTTATCTGTTTGTGCTTTATGTGGTGATAACCCCACTGGCAAGGTGTATTTTGATGTTTCCGCAGGTAGATTTTATTGCGAAATGCATAATAAAGGGAACGAGCTTATCACGCCGGGAGTCCTCACTGCTATGAGGCATGTGATAATGAATCCTATTAACAGAATATACTCCTTTACTTTATCACCTCAAGATGAAATATCTTTTAGAAATATTTGCGAGAAGTTTCTTTTGCAGCAAACCAAAAGAACATATAACGCCCTTGAATTTTATAAAACAGTGAGTGAAAAATAAGAAGATGAACACTTTTATTTGCCCTGTATGCCATGAGCCTTTACAAGATAACGGCAGCTCTTATGCTTGCATAAATAAACATAATTTTGATAAATCACGGTTTGGATATGTTAATTTGCTTATGTCAAATCAATCCTCGTTAAAACATCATGGTGACGATAGACTTATGGTGCGTGCAAGAAAAGACTTTTTGTCAAAAGGATATTATTCTTTTTTGCTTGACGAGATCATTAAAATTTGTAAAAAATATTTGCCGAGTAATACTTGCTTACTTGATGCAGGTTGTGGAGAATGCTACTATTCTGAGGGTATAAGTAAGTCTTTTAGCAAATATTCGATTATTGGCGTGGATATTTCAAAAGATGCACTTGAATTTGCAGGTAAAAGGGGAGTGAATTTTTCTCTTGCCGTTGCAAGTCTTTTTGAACTGCCTGTTCCTTCATCGTCTCAAGATGCGATAATAAATTGCTTTTCGCCTAAGGCAGAGGCTGAGTTTGAAAGAGTACTTAAAAATGATGGCGTTTTAATAAGGATTGTTCCGCTTGAAGAGCATCTTTTTTCTCTTAAAGAAGCAATATATAAAAAACCATACTTAAACGATAAACTGACAATAGATATAAACAAACTTAAATGTGTTGAATACCGAGAAGTTCGCAAAGAGCTTTATATCAGCGATAATACAGATATTTCAAACCTTTTTAAAATGACTCCTTACTATTATAAGACAGGCAGGAATGACCAAGAAAAATTGTTGTCATTATCAAATTTTATCACAGAAGCGGCATTCGGAATATTTGTTTATAGGAAGGAAAAATAAGATGCATAAAAAACTCGCTTTAACACCTCCCATGGGCTGGAACAGCTGGGATTGCTACGGCGCCTCTGTAAATGAATCGCAGCTAAGAGCCAATGCAAATTATATGGAAAAAAATTTAAAGGAATATGGCTGGGAATATATAGTTTGTGATATTCAGTGGTCAGAACCTACTGCAAAAAGTTTTAATTATCATAAATTTGCGCCTTTATGTATGGATGAGTATTCTCGCCTTATACCTTCCGTTAAACGCTTTCCGTCCTCTGAAAACGGTAAAGGATTTAAGCCTATTGCAGATTATGTTCATTCCTTAGGGCTTAAATTCGGCATTCATATTATGCGTGGTATTCCTCGTCAAGCCGTTCATCAAAACACACCTATTAAATGCGAAGGCGTTACTGCCCGTGATATTGCACAGGCGTATTCCATTTGCCCGTGGAATACGGATATGTACGGTGTTGATTATAAGATAAAAGGAGCACAGGAATATTACAATTCTATTTTTGAACTTTATGCTTCATGGGGCGTAGATTTTATAAAATGTGACGATATTGCCAATACCGAGTTTAAGCCGGATAATGTTTATTCTGCCCGTGAAGAAATAGAGATGATTCGTAAGGCTATTGATAACTGCGGCAGAGATATGGTCCTTTCTCTTTCCCCCGGTCCTGCTCCGGTCAGCGAGCATGAACACCTTGCAGCTAATGCAAATATGTGGCGTATGACCGGCGATTTTTGGGATTATTGGGATAGAGTACATGATATGTTTGATAGATGCTATCAATGGCAAGATTATGTTGAAGAGGGTGCATGGCCGGATTGTGATATGCTCCCCATCGGACATCTTGCTTTATGTGAAAATGAAGGCAAAGGCAGATGGACAAGGCTTACACATGATGAGCTTAAAACTCTTATGAGCCTTTGGTGCATATTCCGTTCACCTCTTATGATAGGCTCTGAGCTTAATGACATGGATGATTTTACCCTTTCTCTTTTAACTAATAAAGAACTTATTTATATGCTAAAGAATTCATGCGGTGCCCATCAAAAAATCAAAAATGAAAAAGACGGCAAGGGAAAAATCGTTTGGGAATCTTACGGAAAAGATTGCACATATTTGGCACTGTTTAATACAGATGACAAAGAAAGAAAAATAAATTATAAAGCCGACAATAAAAAAATATGGGATATGTGGGAACATAAAGATGTAGATTACACGGGATACCTAATTGTTCCCTCTCATGGCGTTAAATTACTTAAAATCAATTGAAAACGGAGAAATAAGAATGGAAAGACAACCTAATTACAGATTTGCAACAAAACAGCCGGATCATATTATGGTCAGTATTAACGGAGATGCAAAAACCTCTATGGCAGTTACTTGGCGAACAAATACCGATATTTCAGATGGCTACATTGAATATTGGGAAAAGGGTAAAGAAAAAACAGTCGCAAAGGCAATTACAAAGCCATTCAAGAGCGATGTGAATACTTCCAACATACATTTTGCAACCGCAGTGAATCTCAAGCCCGGCACAAGATATTATTATACATGCGGCAATGACGAAATCAGAAGTGATGAGTATTATTTTGAAACGGAAGAAGAAAATTTAACTCATTTCAAATTTTTGTGCATTTCAGATCATCAAAAAGACAACGATCATTATAATCCGGATTATTCATATCTCGGCAAATTTTTAAAAAAAGTATTTGAAGAAAATCCGGATTTGAAATTTATTTTTACTGCAGGGGATAATACAAACTGCGGCCAGCACGAAATTCAGTGGAATGCCATGTTTAAAGGCTTAGAAGGCGTTATAGAGTACAGGCCTTATATGATGACCTGCGGAAATCATGATAACAGAGGTTTTGAGCATTATTTTCCAACCGAGCAAAACCGATATTATGCCGAGCCTGCTGAGTTTTATAATACACAGCTTGAGTATTCATATCCTAAAAACGGCCCTGAAGGCTGGCAAACGGAAAATTATTCTTTTGATTATGGCAACGCCCATTTTAATGTTTTTGGTGTAAATGAACCAGAACTTGTTAATGATTGGGCTGTTAAAGATATAGATACTTCGAATAAAACTTGGAAATTCGGTGCCTATCATTTTCCAATTTACTATTCAGGCTCAAACCTTTCAAATGATGACGGGTACCCCATGATGAGAGAATGTGTTGAAAAACTTGATATTATATTCTCGGGCCATGAGCATAATTTCTCAAGAAGTTTCCCCATAAAGAACGAAGAAATATTTGACAGACCTTCACAAGGCACAATTCACTATGAACTCGGAAACGGACATTGCAATCCTCCTGGAACCAAAACTTGTGACAAGGTTTGGCATTGTTCCTATTATCCACAGGAAGAGCCTGTAAGTGCTTATACCATAGTTGAGGTAAACGGCAATAAAGTAAGCCTTATTTCTGCTCTTGATGACGGCAGAGTAGTTGATGAATGTTGTATAGATAAAAATAAAGATGAAATCAGACCTTACAGAATTGCTCCCGTTTACGGCCCTAACAGAACAAGAATGTTCTATAAAGGCATGGATATGGGACTTGGTGGAGCTAATACACAGCCTATGTTTATAAAAAATACATGGTATGCCTGTTTCGGCACTCTTGTATCATTCATCGGCGGAGATGTTCTCAGAGAAACAGGGAAAATCACTCTTTCTGTTTACGGCAAGAAGGCTGTATTTACAGAGAACAGCGATGTTGCAATTACGGATAAGGGAGAAATTAAACTTGGTAATAAAGTTATCAGAGGTAATGGAAATCAGCTTTATATGCCTCTGGATTCAGCTTGTAAAATATTCGGTATGAAATGGGCTTACGCAAAGAGAAATAATTTCATTACAATAGAATCTTCAAATGAAGGTGAGCCTACACCCACACAACCATAAAGAACAAAGGACTGCTCCGAGAAATCGGAACAGTCCTGAAAATTTTATCTGTTTTATTATTCGGCTGAATTTTTAGCTTCTTCTGCCTCTTTTTCACGACGTCTTTCAACTAATGAGCTGAGGATTCTTTGATGCTCATCGTTGGGAAGAGCATATTTAGCAGTGGGGATAGCAGAAAGAAGAAGACCAATGCATGGAGGAATGGAAACTATAAAGAACATTGCTGTTGAAAATGTTGAATAATCTGTTGCAAAGGATGCTGTACCTGCAGCAAGATTTGCATTTGCGTTTGCAATAACATCACCGCTCCAATGAACTATTGAATAAACAACACCGGAAATAACTGTTGATATACCGGCACCAAGTTTAGTTACAAAAGATTGACCTGAGAAGAAAATACCATCGGGACGGTTGTTGTTATGATATTCTTCATAGTCAACGCAGTCCGCAATCATAACGGATTGAAGAACGTTAAGACCGCCCATTGACCAAGAAGCTGCAAAGAACATAACACCCATGACAATGGCCCAAACAATGTCTGTTTTAATTTTTGCGCCTGCAATAAGGTAAACTACAAATAAAAGGCCAAATGGAATAGCTCCTACTATCGAATAAACATTGTAAAGCTTTTTCTTTTCAAACTTTGCAGCAAGTGACGGAGTAACAGCAGATGCTACTATCATACCTCCGAATACTCCGAGAACTATAATAACAACATTGATAACAAGTTTAATATTAAGTCCGTCATCTGTAATAAGTGCTCTGCCTGCATCGTTATCAAAGAAGAAATACATAATAAGGGTAAGCGCAACAGTTGATAGAAGCTGAATTGGGCTTCTCAAAACACCGGAAACAAGGAGTTGACGGAAAGGCTTGCAATTCCACATGGTTTTGAAGTTTTCTTTGATTGTCGGTTTCTTTTCGCTTGGTTGTTCAACCTTTTCTTTAACAGAAAATCCTGCTACTTGGAACAAAAGACTTGCAAATATAGTAATTATAATTGCAAGCATTATAAATGAATACTGTAATGCTGTTGCGTCGTTGTAACCTTTTTCAATAAACATAGGTTTGAATGAAGCTGCAAGGAACTGAACAAGCATGCCGATAACGCCTACATTTGCAACTATTCTTGCAAGGGCAAGAGCGTTTGCCCTGTCTTTTGAATCTTCTGTCATAAGCGAAGTGACACCCCAAATTGGGATATCGCCTGCGGTATAACTCATACCCCAGAAGATATATGAAATACCTGCCCAGCCGACAATAAGGAACTTCTCCCACATAGGAAGGGCTGAACTGTATTGAGCATTGAAGAAGGGAAGAATTGTTGCTATACAAACAACGGCAGGAACAAAGAGAAGGTAAGGTTTGCATTTGCCCCATTTTGTATGGGTTTTATCAACAATTGTGCCCATCATCGGGTCGTTGATTGCGTCCCAAACACGGGCAACGGCAACTATTAAACTGTATGCCATTGCGGGAAGGAAGATAACGCTCTGAAAATAATACATAAGAGCACTGCTTGTAATGTTGTAAATAATATTTTGACCTGCAAGACCTACAAGGTAGCCGGTAAGCTCCTTTTTAGTGTAGGTTTTTGCATTAGGGTTGCGGGTTCTTTTTCCCATACGAACACTCCTTATAATAACTTTAGTTTTGTAAATCAAAACTTACATATCTGTATAATTTTAATGCATTACATCGGCAAAGTCAATTGTGATATATCCTAATTATTAAGTG
>CAVHYZ010000039.1:1023-5483 GCA_963640495.1 Acutalibacteraceae bacterium | reverse complement strand
TTTTCAAAAGAATTTCATATTTAGAATAAAAAACTTGTGGCAAATGAATTTATTTATGAAAATGGAAATTAAAACAAAAATTAAAATTACCCTCTCAACTCATTATTAAGAGGATAGCGTTATATGTTTTGAATTATCGCTTTATTATTCCTTCTTCGCAGGCGATGTGAGCGCAAATTTTGAGTAAATTGCTTATACTTTCATCATATTCGGGCAAAGCAAAAGGATTACCAACTGCACTTTCGCCGAATATCATCTCATAAAAACAGCAAGAGCCTAAGAATTGCCCAAGTTCATTTCCGTGAAAACCGTCTCTTGTAAGCCTGTCATCGATTTTTGTTTGTCTTGCAGTTTGCCATGCTCTGCCGGTGGGGATTATAATGTCAATTTCGGCCTCTCTTGCCGCTTCCGCATAACATTCCGTAAGCATAGAGTACATCTTGTCTTGATCTCTGTCATATTTTTCCTTAAACTCCGGTAAAGAACAGCCTTTTTCGTAAGCCCAAGTTTGATGAAGCATAATTTTTACGTCCGGATGCATCATCCTGCAATATGCTGCTAACTCTGCAAGATAGGGAGTATAGCTCTCTTTTATTCCGCTGAGCTTACTGCATTGTTGTAAAGTAATTACATCCCAGTCCTCATCCTCAACTGCCTCATGAAGGGCAATTCCATCGGGCTTATATGCTTCTGTTTCGCCGGGAAGATAATTTTCATATATGTAGACTTCTTCCTCGTCTATATAATTTCTGTAATGGTCCTCTATAGATGCACCGGGGAAATATAAATTTCCGAGCAATAATTCCTTTTTGCCTGCAATTGCAAGTTCCGGTAAATATGTCTGTGCATCTTGTGAAAAACTATTTCCTATGGATAAAACTTTCATTTCTTTTCGCCTCTTATAAGACTTTTAAAGGAATCCTTTCCACCTGTGTCAACCTTTTCCATAATTATGAAATATAGGCTTGTAAACAGTAAATAAGGAACAGGTGCAAATAATCCCGGATTTACAAGGGACATCATTTCGAGTCCTATGTATGATAAAAACATCGCTATGTTGAATACGGATAAATTCTTAATAAAAATTTTAATTCGCTTATAGATCAAAAATGCATAGGCTCCAACGCCCACAATGCCGAAAGAAGCGGGAACTTGAATTATTGAACAGTGGTACCAGCAAAGTGCATCCTTTTTGCTTGGATGAATATCCCTGTTGCCCATATATCCTATGCCGGTGCCGAAAATCGGATGATTTTTAAAATCTTCAATTCCTCTTTCGATGAGCCCAAGCCTAATGGAATTTTCATCGGGATTAATAAATCTCTCTAAGGTGGTGTTGATTATTTCAGACATAAATTTGCTCATCAGTAGCATTACAACTGCAAAAACACCAAGAGAAATAAGATAAATTCTTCGGTGCCTTTTATCTATTATGAGCATTGTAACAATGCAAACGAAAAATTCAATTGTTCCGAAAAGTAAACCGCCTCTTGAACCGGTAAAAAGCAATCCGATATAAGCAAGTAAAGCTGTAATGCCGTATTTGAATCTTTTGGCGGAGAGATAAAAGCCAAAGGGCATTGCCATCATAAGTAAAGTAGAGCCATTATTTCTCCACTGGAACGGAACAGCGTGCAAATTTCCAATTAATTCACTGCGTTTGCTGAAATATTCTTCAAATATACTAAAGCAAAGAATAATAATTACCATAACCATCATTTTTGCAATTCTATATCTGAAGCTGTAATCTCTTTCTTTTACGAAGGAGCCTGTAAAATACATACAAATAAGAACCATTCCGAAACCGAGCATAAAAAGGTGATAAATTGATACTAAAGAAAAGTACTCCTTTAGACTTATGAAGCCTACACCTCCAAGCAAAACTGCCACAGAAACAACTGCCATCGGAATTGTGTAGTCGGATTTTATCAGCTTATTTCTAAAGTAGATAAAATGCAAAACAAGGCAAATTATTATAATTGGAAATAAGGGATATACTTTCCAAAAGCCTTGTGGATTGTGCTCCGGCCTAATTGCTGTACATGTAGCAGCAAGTAAGCCTTCAAGCAAAGGCAATATATCATCTGTAACGGTAATAGAAAAAAGAGTTATAACACCTATAACGCAAGTGCCTATGATTTCGTGACCGGCAAATATGCTTACAATTGCAATTATCGCAAGTAAGGCCATAAACCAGTCTGAATTAAAGAAAAGCCGTGGCATTTTTGTTATTTTCAAATACATATCTTTCTTCATATATTCCCCGAATAAAAGTACTTTATTCTATACCTATTATATATTAGCAGTTTCTTTTGCCATAGTCAACAAATCATTCAAATGTTACAATATTGTAAACTTTAGCAAAAATATCACAAAACCACTTGAAATTAAAAAAAAATGTGTTAAAATACAAATTGGCACTCAGGAGTAAAGAGTGCTAAAAATACAAATTCACATTATATGGAGGTAATAGAAATGACACTTAAACCACTTGCTGACAGAGTTGTTGTTAAGCTTACAGAGGTTGAGGAAACAACAGCCAGCGGAATTATTCTTGCTGCATCCGCAAAGGAGAAGCCTCAAATTGCAGAGGTAGTTGCAGTTGGCCCCGGCGGACTTGTAGATGGAAAAGAAGTTGAAATGTATGTGAAAAAAGGTGATAAAGTAATCACAAGCAAATATTCTGGCACTGAGGTTAAACTCAATAATGAAGAATATACAATCGTTCGTCAAAGCGATATTCTTGCAATAGTAGAATAATAGGAGGTAAATTATAATGGCTAAACAAATTATTTTCGGCGAAGAAGCTCGTAAAGCTCTTCAAGCAGGCGTTGATAAGCTTGCCAATACAGTTAAAATCACTCTTGGCCCTAAGGGTAGAAATGTAGTTCTTGATAAAAAATATGGTGCTCCCCTC
Organism: Acutalibacteraceae bacterium; assembly: GCA_963640495.1. GTDB lineage: Bacteria > Bacillota > Clostridia > Oscillospirales > Acutalibacteraceae > CAG-177. The sequence continues at coordinate 2,566 of CAVHYZ010000039.1, read as the reverse complement.
ATTACAAATGATGGCGTAACAATCGCAAAAGAAGTTGAGCTTGAAGATCCCTTCGAAAACATGGGCGCTCAGCTTGTTAAAGAAGTTTCCACAAAAACAAATGATGTTGCCGGTGACGGTACAACCACGGCTACTCTTCTTGCTCAGGCTCTTATCAGAGAGGGTATGAAGAATGTTACGGCAGGCGCAAACCCCATGGTTGTTAAAAAGGGTATGGCAAAGGCTGTTGATACGGTAGTTGCAGAGCTTAGAAAGAACTCAAAGCCGGTTGCAAGCTCAAAAGATATTGCAAGGGTAGGCACAATTTCATCCGGCGATGAAGAAATAGGTAAATTCATTGCAGAGGCAATGGAAAAAGTTACAGCAGATGGTGTTATTACCGTTGAAGAATCAAAGATTGCTACCACTGAGGCAGAGGTTGTAGAAGGTATGCAGTTTGACCGCGGCTACATTTCTCCTTACATGGTTACAGATACAGATAAGATGGAAGCTGTTATTGATGACGCTCTCATTCTTATTACAGATAAAAAGATTTCATCCGTTCAGGATATTCTTCCTCTTCTTGAGCAAATTATGCACGCAGGCGGCAAGCTTGTAATTATCGCTGAGGATGTTGAGGGCGAAGCTCTTTCCACAATCCTTGTTAATAAGCTCCGTGGTGTATTCACTTGCGTTTGCGTAAAAGCTCCCGGCTTCGGCGACAGAAGAAAAGATATGCTTCAGGATATAGCAATTCTCACCGGTGGTGAAGTAATCACTTCAGATCTCGGCCTTGAACTTAAAGATACTCAGATGGCTCAACTCGGTAGAGCTCGTCAGGTAAAAATCAGCAAAGAAAATACTATTATCGTTGACGGTGCAGGTGCAAAAGATAATATTTCAGCAAGAGTTTCACAGATTAAGATGCAAATAGATCAAAGCACTTCAGAGTTTGATAAAGAGAAGCTTCAAGAGAGACTTGCAAAGCTTTCAGGTGGTGTAGCAGTTATCAAGGTTGGTGCTGCAACCGAAACGGAAATGAAAGAAAAGAAACTCCGCATTGAAGATGCTCTTGCAGCTACAAAAGCAGCGGTTGAAGAAGGTTGCGTAGCAGGCGGCGGTGTTGCCCTTCTTAACACAGTACCGGCAGTAAATGCACTTCTTGATTCAACAGAAGATGCAGACGAAAAGACAGGCATTAAGATCGTTCTTAAGGCACTTGAAGAACCGGTTCGTCAAATTGCAGCAAATGCAGGTCTTGAAGGTTCCGTTATTGTTAATGCAATTCTTTCATCAAAGAAAACCGGTTACGGCTATAATTTCGCTGATGATAATTATACAGATATGGCAAAGGCAGGTATCCTTGACCCAACAAAGGTTACCCGTTCAGCTCTTCAAAACGCAGCATCTGTTGCAGCTATGGTTCTTACCACAGAAAGCCTCGTAACAGATAAGCCGGACCCCGCAGCTGATGCAGCAAACGCAGTAGCTATGGCTGCACAAGGCGGAGGAATGTATTAATAGGTAAAGCTTAAAATAATATAACCAAATAAATAACAGCTAT
>CAVHYZ010000039.1:0-1013 GCA_963640495.1 Acutalibacteraceae bacterium | reverse complement strand
TAAAAGGTTAATTCCAATGTGATATAGCTGTTTTATTATTAAGTTATGTTTTATTTTTCAAAAAAGCAAATGCATTTTTCTTTGTAATCTGACGCTTCATCATAAACTCCGTGGCCATATATATCACTGTACAAATAAATTTCGCATCCCAATCTATCAGCAATTTCTTTTGAACCGTCTGCCGTTAAAACTTTATCGCCTTCACAGCCGATAACAAGTACGGGACATTGAATTTTTGAAAGCTCATCATAGGAATTAAAAGTTTCACATGCCTTTGCCAAGATTATAAAACGCTCATATTCTTCTTCTGTTATGCCTTTGTTTGCCTCAATTACACTTTTACCGTAAGTTTCAACGGTAGTAGGGGAGTAAACTTTGTTCACAAAGCTGTCAAGTAGCGCGTTTTCATCTCTTTTTTCTGCAAGGGTAATCCACTCATTTACAACTGATTTTGATGTTTCATTCGGCTTTGAAAGCGTAGAGCCGAGGATGAGTTTATTTACAAGCTTAGGGTAATCAATGGCAATGTATTGTGCAATCATACCCCCTTGGGATGCACCGAAAATAAAGGCATTATCTATATTTAACTCTCTCATAGCGGCGGCAGTATCCTTTGCCATATCTCTGATTGAGTAGCCATCTTTTATATTCTTTGCTCTGTCAAAAACATAAATGGTATACTTATTTGTAAAGCTGCTGTATGCTTCTTCAATGGCAGACGCAGAACCCATTATGCTGTGAATAGATAACCCCGGAATAATTACAAAATTCTTTTTTCCTTTGCCAAATTTAATATAATCCATTTTCAAATCCCCTTTATCAACGGTATTTACAATATTCCCTGTTACAGATTCTGCTGTTTTTGAAACCGAAGTGCTTTCAATATCTGCATTTTGATTATTTTCGCAAGCTGCAAGCCCAAAGATAATTAGAAAAATGGCAGATATACTGATAAACTTTTTCATACAATTTGCTTCCTTTATTTTTTATATGGGATTATATCACCATTAGGA
>CAVHYZ010000038.1:13517-17446 GCA_963640495.1 Acutalibacteraceae bacterium | reverse complement strand
AACGACTATGCCGAATTTTTCAGGGATTAGAAAATCCCTAAGTTGAACTCCCTTTTGAGGAGCCGTTTTTTACTCATCACTTTATCTGATTTTAGAAAAATCAAGTTAAAAAATCAACTGCTTTCACCGGCCACCGTGGCAGATATTCTATATTTTGAATTTTTGACTTGACGTATTTTGCTTGGGGTAAATTCAGCTGCAAGTATTTTTTGTGTTTACAAAACATTAAAATGTGTTAAAATATAATAAAGATGATTTGTGACAGAAGATAAAAATATGAATAGTGAAGAATATAAAAAAGCAGGGCTATGACAGCCGTCAAACCCTTGTATATACAAAATAAGAAAGGAAGATTCATCATGAGTAAAACACTTGTAGCATACTTTTCAGCATCCGGAGTAACAGCCGCTCTTGCAAAAAATCTTGCAGAGGGTATCGGGGCAGACCTTTTTGAAATTGAGCCTAAAATCCCATATACAAAAGCAGACCTTAACTGGATGGATAAAAATTCTCGTTCATCAGTTGAGATGAAAGATTCATCATCACGCCCGGAGATTGCAAATAAATGCGATAATATGAGCGATTATGATACTGTTTTTTTGGGCTTCCCAATTTGGTGGTATGTTGCCCCCACAATAATAAATACATTTCTCGAAAGCTATAATTTAACAGGCAAAACAATTATTCCCTTTGCAACTTCCGGCAGCAGCGGTATGGGCAAAACAAACGAAATGCTTGCACCAAGCTGCAAAGGCGGAAAGCTGATTGAGGGCAAGAGATTTGATTCCCATACGAGTTGCAAAGAACTTGCTGCGTGGGCAGACAGCCTTGCTCTGTAATAAATTCAGCTTATTATACATTTTTCTTGCAAATATATACAAACTGTGATACACTAAATCTATAATATATGGGAATGATGTTCTCCCTAAGTAATTATTACTTGAACCGCTTATTAAGGCTGATGACGTCTGCGATTATTACACGCAGGTATTGTCAGCTTTTTCTGCGTATTTAAGGAGATTTTTATGTTATTAAGTATTTCACTGATTTTAATTTTTGGTATGACAATGGGGTGGATATGCAAAAAAATTAAGTTGCCCGCATTAATCGGAATGTTGTTCACCGGCATAATTTTGGGGCCTTATGTGCTTAATTTGCTGGATGATTCAATTCTCAATATATCCTCGGACCTTCGCAAAATTGCTTTAATAATCATATTAACAAGGGCCGGGCTCAGTTTAGATATATCCGGGATGAAGAAAATAGGCAGGCCGGCAATTATGATGTGCTTTGTACCTGCAAGTTTTGAATTGCTTGGTATAATTTTGCTTGCACCAAGACTAATGGGGATAAGTTTGCTTGAAGCGGCTGTAATGGGAGCCGTGCTTGCAGCAGTTTCACCGGCTGTAGTGGTTCCGAGAATGGTAAAGCTGATGGATGAAGGCTATGGAGTCAAAAAAGGTATACCACAGCTTATCCTTGCGGGTGCATCGGTAGATGATGTTTATGTCATTGTATTATTTTCCACATTTGTTGGCATGATGCAGGGGAAAGAGACTTCCATAATTAAATTTATAAATATCCCTGTTTCCATATTACTCGGAATTGCAATAGGGCTTGTAATCGGAGTAACATTATCCTATTTTTTTAAGAAGGTACATATAAGAGATACATCAAAAGTAGTCATAATTTTGAGCTTATCATTTTTACTTGTTGCCATAGAAGATAAATTAACAACGGCAATTACTTTTTCGGCATTGATAGCAATTATGTTTATGGGAATAAGCTTACAGCAGAAAAGGAAAGAGGTTGCAGAAAGAATTTCAGCAAAATACGGAAAACTTTGGGTTGCTGCCGAAATATTTTTATTTGTGCTTGTGGGCGCAACTGTAAATATTAATTATCTCGGAAATATAGGTGTTAAAGCGCTCGCTGTTATTGTTTTGGCTTTGCTATTTAGAATGTCAGGTGTATTTATTTGCTTAGTGGGAACGAAATTTAAAAAAAAAGAAAAATTGTTTACCATGTTGGCTTATACTCCGAAAGCAACCGTTCAGGCTGCAATAGGAGGAATTCCTCTTGCCTTGGGTCTCTCGTGCGGAGATACTGTGCTTACGGTAGCTGTTCTTGCTATAGTGCTCACCGCTCCCCTTGGGGCTTTTGCCATGGATTCAACATATAAAAAGTTGCTTAATAAATAATGTAAACATAAAACGAATACTAAAATAAAAAAGCTACCGAAAAAAGAGGACATAAGAAATAAATTAAATATATACAGGCAAAAGGTCCAAGCTTTTTGCAATATTGAGCTTTAGAAAAACAGCAAACAATCACTTGACATCCAAAAGAAAATATTGTAATATATACACAAAGTTACCTAAGGCTAACTTGCGAATCGCGAGAAGGCCCTTTTTAATGACATACCGGTTAGCAAAAGCTAACTTAAAGAAAGAGGATGAGAAATGATAGAAGAGTATTTAATTCATCACTGTTCTCCGACCCTTGCTTCATTAAAAACAGCAAATCTCGTTAATATGCCATACAATAATTTTGATGAATTTACGGATTCCATTGATAAATGGAATAAAGAATTTGAAAACAAAGGATTAGAATTGCTGATTTTAAGAGTTAATGACGCAAAGGCACTTGTATATGTTTATAGGAAAACGAAGCTGCAAAAAGATTTAAATAAATCGGGGGTAAAAGAGTTTCTCAAAGAAAACGGATACGAAAATAACGATGCGGATTATTGTGTTAAAATGCTCCGTCAAAAGTTGGAGAATAAAAAAGAATTTCCCCATGAAATAGGATTGTTTTTAGGCTATCCGTTAGGTGATGTTGTTGGATTTATAAATAATTGCGGAAAGAATTGTAAAATATCCGGATGTTGGAAAGTCTATTGCAACGAGTGCGAAGCGATAAAAACTTTTACTAAATTTAAAAAATGCAGAAAATTATATGAAAAATTATGGTTAGAAGGCCGCAGTATAAATAAATTAACCGTTGCGGCTTAAATATAGAAAGGAAGTAATTTTATGAGTAAAATAGCAGTAGTTTATTGGAGCGGAACAGGTAACACCGAAGCAATGGCAGCAGCAGTAGCTTCCGGCGCAACAGCTGCAGGAGCAGAAGTAAGCACATTTACAGCTTCGGATTTTAATTCCGGTATGGTATCTGATTATGATGCCATAGCTTTCGGATGCCCTGCCATGGGTGCGGAGCAGCTTGAAGACGGGGAGTTTGAGCCTATGTACGAAGAGTGCAAACCTGCTCTCAGCGGCAAAAAAATCGCTCTTTTCGGTTCCTATGATTGGGGTGACGGAGAATGGATGCGCATTTGGCAAGAGGATGCAGAATCTATCGGCGCTTCTCTTGTGGCAGATGGTTTAATTTGTAATAACGAGCCCGACAGCGCTGCTCTTTCGCAGTGCGAAACTCTTGGTAAATCACTTGCATAATTTCAATAAATAGGTATTATAAAAGTAAAAAACATCATCCGTACCATAGAGGGGGGGTCCACAGTACGGGTGATGCTTTTGTGATTGATATTTTTCAGAAAGTGAATTGCTTGTTTAGAAAGGCCAAACGCCATTCATAAGTGATGTGATAATAGCAGAAAGGTCCGAATTACCGAAAAGGTTGCTAACGATATCAGCTCCGCCAAGAGCAATTTCAAGGCTTGCTAAAATACCTGTGAGCGCAGTTACAACTTGTGCTACGAATGCTAACATATAAATGTCTCCTTTCAAATAGACAATTTTGCTCTTACAATGACAGCGCATCCGACGCTTTTTGCTTTGAGCAGTTTTATTTTGTGATTATATAGTAATATTCTGCCGGTAAAATTTGAACAACAGCATTTTTTATTTTTGTTGAAATCTAAAATAAACATTTGTTGAATTGTAAAAATTAACCATATCACTTTCAGA
>CAVHYZ010000038.1:0-13507 GCA_963640495.1 Acutalibacteraceae bacterium | reverse complement strand
CTTTCAGAGTTTAAGTGATATGGCTTTTATCATAACTAAAATAAACTATGTTAATGCCTAAGAGGCTTTTTCTATATATAAAACCATGTCCGTGCCGGGCTTTTGACCTATATACCATGTTCCGGCAAAAGATGAGGTGAAAGATTTTTCTTCGGAACAATTGCCTGTAATGGGATTAAACCATTTATAAATGTACTTTTGATTTTTTTCAAGGTTTCCGACAGTTCCGGTTGAAATTGCTCCTAAATCAGTGCTGTTTACTTTTTGAGCAACAGTTGAATCATTAAATGAATAGAAATATATAATAATTTTACTGTTGTCTGCAGTGCTTGCATAGGCGTAATACACCTTTATACTCGGCACAAAATAAGATTTATTATCAAACCGTGGTATAAGATTGTACCATTCTGTATTTTTCAAAAATTTTGCCATGTATCCGCACTGGTATGCACTTTCATATTCCAGAGCCGTTTCCCAAGTGGCATTTCTCTTTTCTTCGGATGTGATTGTGTCTACTCCGTCATTATCGTCTTCATCTTCGGAAAATGTATTGAGATAAGACCATGTATCTTGGCCGCCCCAGCCATAGCCGTACATACCGCTGAGATAGGAGCACCAGCCTTGCATCCTTGAACCGAAGTTTTTAGTCCAAAGCCCACAGTAGAGTCCCTCATAATTTATCGATGGCTTTCCTTGAGAATTATACCAATAATCTTTTGTGATTGTAAAATCAAATTGTCTTGATTTGGATGGTATCCATTGGGCAGCATAGAGAGTATGTGCCTTGGAATCTCTGAACACGGACGGAACTGAACCGTCATGATATATTTTTTTAGTGTCAGATGCACCCTCGCCGTTGCCGTATACATTAACAGTGGATGCATTTTCCTGATGAGCAGTTAAAGGATGGTCGTAGCAATCATATTTATCAATATATTCTGCAACAAGCAGGTATGGGTTGTTTGCTTTTCCCCAACCGGAGTGATTGGTTTCGGACCAATAAAAGTCATCGTCAACCTCTTGCCCAAGAGTCCATATAACCGGATAAGCACCATAACGGGCAACCCAGTATCTTGTTAGCTTTTCGAGATATATTTTTACACTGTCATTTAATTCGTACAGGCCCGAATTATCAATTTCTTTATCAGAGTAACCACCGAAATTATTTATAAGCACTTCCATTTGGCTTGGAAAAAAGAATTCTGCATTTGCGTGTACAAATCCGTAGCTTGCAATAGTTTGAAATTTTAAATCATAATCCCTAAAACCGGCAATATCTGCCTGTGTGATTCCGTCATCTGCATTAAAGCTTGAACCGATAGGCTCCGACTGAAAAACAGTGAAACCTTGACTTTTTCTTTTTTCGCAAATGGTGTTTATCATGTCGATGGTTTCTTCTCCAAGGCTCCAATGAGTATCTCCGAGATAGAAAAACGGATTGCCGTTATCATAGGTTAAATACTTTTTGCCGTAGGCGGTGGTGACAAAACCGTATTTATAAATATCGAGTTCTCCTGTATATTCATTGCAAACAGCCATACCGGTTTGATTATGAAGTTTTGTGTTACTCTCATCGGAACAGACAGTATAAAAATACCAATCCCCTGCGCAAGGGCATGCGAAGCGAACCTTCCAAGTATTTCCACCGTCCCAAAATCCCGGGATGGTGTATTTTCTGCCGTTTCCAATAAGTATAAGGTCAAGAGTAACGTTGTTAAAGCTGTCGCTATAAGTTTTTTCACTCTCATAGGTTATTTCATTCATAACCCATGTTTGAGCTTGAATTATGGTGCTAACATTTTCAAGAGAAAAATTTTCATCTGTTTTTTCGTATGCTCTTTCAAGGACTGTTGCGTTTTCAATTTTACTTTCGTCAGTGTTGGAGATTTTATTAAAAATTCTCGCAAAAATATTGACGATAAGCTGTCCGCCTTTTTCAAGAGGGGAAATTAAGCTGTATGCCGAATTGACAATATGAGAAGAAGTTTCAGCACTAACAGAAAAAGTAAGAGAACAAATTGAAAAAATAATTATTATTGCCGTAAACAGAGTAATAAATGTTTTAATCTTTTTCACGATTTACCAACCCTTCCTTATCTAACTGCGATATTATTTTACATAAATATATTTGTTTTTTCAATAGAAAAATAGAGCCATATCACCTTGAATTTCGTGTGATATGGCTGGTTATGATTATTTGTTTTTTTGTTTGTTGATATTAAAAAGATTAACAATTAAATCTCGAATGTCTTCTATACTTTCCTCGCAATCTCTTATGAGCCATTCTTCAATTATAGACATTGTGCCTTTTACAAAAAATCTGCATACATACGGAATAAACCTTTCGGGTACATGGTTATTTTTTATAATCGGTGCTAATATGTATTTACACAGACTTTCGTATTTTTTTGATGATTCCATATTTGTGGGGTGGCGAAAAGCAGCTAAAAAAAGTTTTTTATGAGATTTAACAAATTCAAGATATGGATCTAAATATTCGGAATCAAGAGTTGTAAAATTTCCCTCTCTGTCCTTTAAAATATCATCTACGGTTTCTTTCCCGGTTGCATTGAAATATGAAAAAAACTTATTATTTAAATACTCCATTGTTTCACTGTATAAATCCATTATATTTTCATAATGCAGATAAAATGTGGAGCGATTTACACCTGCTTTTTGACATATTTCAGTAATAGAAATATATTCAAATTCTTTTTCTTGAAGGAGTGATAGCATAGCTTCATCCATTCGCTTTGCAGTGTTGAAATATTTGCTTTCCGAACGATCCATATGAAGCCTCCTTAATCTTTTTCTTCTGTTATCTCTTTTGCAAGTGCAATTATTTCAAAGGCATATTTTTTTGCCATTCTCCATAATTTTTTTGTAAATCGGATAATTGACACTGATTCCCGCAATACCGATAATACCTATTACAACACCGATTATAAAAGATGCTGTGGAGCCATTACCGATTACATTCATTGTTAAGCACATTCCGACCCCTAAAAACAGAGCAAAAATAATGCCGAAAGTGTATGCGAAAAGTTCAGCGGGAAGCTTTGCTTTTTTGTCAAGTTTTTTTAACTGAGTTACCTTGCGTGTGCTTTTCTGTGAGTATTCATTTGCGATAGATTCTGCGAAAATTTTGTCTGTATTCATTTTGATTTCTCCCTTGATAGGTTAATTTGTTTGATTAAAGCCTATCATAGGAGTTATATTATTTGAACAACAGGATTTTTTATTGTGTGGTAATCTGAAAATATTATTTCCCGACGCAAAATCTGGAAAAAACTTCGTCAACAACGGCTGCAGATGCTTTTTCACCCGTTAATTCAAGGAGAGAGTCAATAGCACAATCGGCGCACACATTTACTGCGTCAAGGGTTACACCGCTGTTAAGAGCGTTTATGGCTTCTTCAAGGTGATTGATTGCTCTTACACAACATTCTCTCTGCCTTTCACCTGTTAAGCAGGCGGCGCTTGGATCAAATTCATTGACCATAAGAATATCGAAAACAGCGTTTTCAAGGGCATCTCTGCCTTCGCCTGTTTTTGCCGAAAGCTCAACAACTTTATCAAAATTGCTTTCAATTATTTTTCTGTCTGCAATTTGTGGCAAATCGGATTTATTGATGAGGGCAATTTTCTTTTTATCTTTACATTGCCCTATGATTTTCCGATCGTCTTCATTTAGGCTTACGCTTCCGTCAAAAACGGCAAGCACAAGCTCTGCACGGTCAAGGCGTTTCTTCGCAAGATCAACGCCTAAATTTTCAACTGTATTTTCAGTTTCATGAATTCCTGCCGTGTCGGCAATTCTGAGAACAATATCACCGAGAATTATTTTTTCTTCCACTACATCACGGGTGGTGCCGGCAATATCCGTAACTATAGAGCGCTCATATCCCGAAAGCATATTCATAATTGTGGATTTACCCACATTAGGCTTACCTACAATAACAGTATCAACACCGTCTGTAACGGCTCTGCCGCAGTCATATCTTTTAATTATATTTTTAAGCTCTGCTTTAGTATTTATAAATGTTTCAAGCATTTCACCGTTGTCGATTTCTTCAATATCGTCATCGGGGTAATCAACCCAAGCGGCAAGAGAGGCGCAAACACCTATAATGTTACCGCAACATTCTTTAATCTTTTTACTTAGATTGCCTTCAAGTGTATTAAGAGCGGCATCTGCGGCCTGCTTTCCCGAGGCACTGATAAGAGCCATAACGCTTTCACTGCTTGCAAGGTCCATTTTGCCATTAAGAAAAGCTCTTTTTGTAAATTCACCGGGGACGGCAGGTTTTGCGCCCGCTTCAATAACAGCACGAAGAATCTGCCTTGTAATATAAAGACCGCCGTGGCAATTTATTTCAACGGTATTTTCGCCCGTATAACTGTGAGGAGCACGAAATACAAGGCAAACCGCCTCATCAACCTTTTCACCGTTGTAAATAACGGAGCCGAAATGAGCAGCATAGCCTTTGCTTTCAGAGAGCCTTTTATTATTTGTTGCAACAAAAATTTTATCCGCGATATCAAAAGCATCGTCGCCGGATATTCTTATTATGCCGATGCCGCCGGGAGCGTTTGGCGTGGCAACGGCGGCAATAGTCGGATTATTCATTATATTCTCCTATTCGCATATAAGAGGGACTCTTTCCCCGACTATGCGTTTTGAAATTCTGAAAAATGCCTGTTCAGAGGGGGAAAACTCGCTTGGAGCCTCTCCGGTAACACTTGCAAAGGCAAGGGTTCTGTCCATAGGAATAACTCCGAGAAGCTGAACAGAGGTTTCATCTATACATTCATCTATATTAAGAAGCTTATTTTTTGTAACAGGCTTCTTTTCAAACATATTTATTACAAGTCTTATATCTGTGATACCCATTCTTTCAAGCTCTTCGGCTGCTCTTGAACAGCTGCGAACACAGATACTGTCCGGGGTGGTAACAGCAACAGCCATTTTTGCACAGGCAGCTGCAATTCTGAAGCCGGAACCGATGCCTGCAGGTGCATCAAGAAATATATAATCATAATTCCAAGCTAATGAGTCCACAAGATTTTTTAACTTATCGGGTGTAAAGCTATCGTCATAGGTGCGAGGGGCGGCAATATAATCAACCTCATCACGAATTACTGTATCTTCAGGAGCACATCTGCCGAGGACTGCATCGCCCCAGTCAAAAAGGACTTTATCACTGTAACCGAAAAGCAAATCAAGGGAGCGAAGACCTATGTCGCAGTCAATGGCAAGAATTTTTTTACCTAATTCCGCAAGACCTTTTGAAATGCCTGCAACGAATGTGGATTTACCTACTCCGCCTTTCCCTGAAGCAACAACAAATATTTCCGCCATTTTTTCGCCTCCTTGTGTATATTATGGAATGAGTTGACCTTCTGCTTGAATTTCCGGAGAACTATCCGAAAGCCCGCAATAGTATTCAACTATAGCTGCTACTACCGGAGCCACGTAAACGCCGGAAACCATACCTTCACCTACAACGGCAATTGCGATTTGCGGATCGTCATAGGGAGCAAAAGCGATAAGAAAGCCGTTGTTTATTTTTGTGGAAACACCATTTATTTTTCTGTATTCCTGGCTGGTACCTGTTTTACAGGCAACTTCAACGGGTAAATGTGAAAAGTACTTTGCACAGTAGCCTGTAACGCCAACCTCACGCATACCTCGTTTCACTATATCAAGGGTTTCTTCCGAAATGCCTGTTTCACAAACAATTTCTGCTTTATTTTCAAGGATTGTTTCGGTGTAATCGGCATTTTTTATGGATTTAACAAAATGTGTTCTGTATCTGGTGCCCCCGTTTGCAATAGTATTTACATAGTTTGCAAGTTGAATGGGAGTCCAAAGATTACCCGCCTGACCGATTGCAGACTGAACTGTGTAGCCGGGGAGCCAATCTTGACCGAGGGTGGAGCGATATTCGGGGCTGTCGAGAACACCGATTGCTTCATTAAGCTCACAGCCCGTTTTTGAGCCAAGTCCAAGAAGGTTACGGTATTCATTCATTTTTTCTATGCCTAAAAGCCTGCCGACCTCCATAAAGAAAGTGTTACAGGACTCATCAATGGCGTTAACCACATTAACAAAGGCAGTTGCGTGCGCCTGTTCGCATTTGAATGATTGGCCGAGATAAGTATAGGATCCGTTACAATAAACGGTGTAATCTTCGTCGATAATTTCTTCTTCAAGGGCGGCAATAGCCACAGAAGGTTTAGCGGTTGAACCGGTTGCATAAGTGGACATCAAAGCTCTGTTCCAAAGAGGAGAGCCCGTTGCTTTATTAAGCTCTTCTGCATTTTCAGCATAAGTAGAAATGTCATAAGTTGGGTAAGAAGCGCAGGCAAGAATAGATGAATCTTTACAGCTGAGTACTACCACCGCACCGGCATTAGGCACTTGATTTCCTATAGTGCCGGCGTAATCTTCAAGGGCACTTTTAAGAGCGTCTTGAGCAACCTTTTGCATGTTTGAATCAATGGTAAGGACTACTGTATTGCCTTGCTCGGGCTCCTTGGTAACCTCGGATGTGCGGTTGCCCTCATCATCTGTGTAAATTGTTTCTTCACCATCGGTGCCTTTAAGATAATCCTCCATAGCAAGCTCAATTCCGCTCTTGCCGACGGTGTCGTTCATTTTATAGCCTTTTTCTTTAAGCTCTGAGTATTCCTCTGCATCAATAGAGCCGACCATTCCCAAAATGTGAGGAGCAAGGGTACCGTCCGTGTAGGTTCTTACAGGCACAACCTTTGTTTCGACTCCCTCGTAGAAAGAGCTGTTTTCCATGATTGATGAGCTTATATTTTCCGGAACATTATTTGCAAAAGTATAGGGAGCGCTTACACTGAACTCCTGCCTCATCATTTCAAAACAAACAGAAGCAACTTTGCGGGCATCATATTTATCAAAAGATTCAAGCTCGAATTCTTCTATTAAAGCGTTATAACATTCTTCGGCGGTGGCATAGCCATTAAGGTTAAGCATATTTCTGCTTTTCATTTGTTTAATAAGACTTTCACTGTCTTCTTTGAATTGAATAACCCCTTTTGAATCATAAATAAGGGGAACATTATCAATCCACTCAAGGCCGTTATCTTCAAAAAGTCTGATAAGGCTGATGATAATTTCATTTCTTTTTTCTTGCTCTGAGGGGAAGTAAGAAGCATTAAACACGATGGAATAGCTTTGCTCATTATATACGAGCTTATTGCCGTTCGTATCTACAATTTCACCTCTTGCGGCGGTAATTGTTGCTGTGCGTGATGAAACGGAAGAAACAGCCTGGGCATAAGAATCTCCGTCTATTATTTGGAGTTTAACTAAATCTCCCACAAGGGCAGCGAAAAATAGAAGGACAACGCAGACTACCGCAATATGTCTGCTTTTTACGATTCTTCTTCGCATCAGTCTGCACCTCCGTATATTATTGAAGATTTGCAAATTCATCCACTCTGAATTTTCTTTCGATAGCTCTTATAATCAAGAAAATAAAGGGGGAAAGTATAATAGTATAAATTGCCGTGGGTATAAAATATTTAAAGAGCATCAGAGCGGCTTTATCCATATTTATGAACACATAGTGGTAAAGCCAATATCCGAGTATATATAAGAAAGAAGTGATTGATGATAAAAGAAAATGGGTAACTATATTATTTCTCATCAGTGTATTTATTAATGAGCCGCAGGCAAAGCCGATAACGAACAAGAAAATGGCATTAAAGTTATTGCCTCCGGCAAATATATCCCACAGTGCTCCGGCAAAAAGGCCGAAAAACATTCCTACCACATCTCTTTCATACATGGCAATTGCTACAACAGTGGGTATGAGAATAAGAGCCCTTGCTCCCAATATCTGCGGAAACAGCCCTTGACCGTTTTGAATAACGGATAGAAGAAGAACCACTACTGCAAGCCAGACTCTGCGAAAAATTATCTTGTTTTTTTGTGATTTAAATGTCATATATTATTGCTCTGCTTGGCCATCAAAAGATGTAAGAATAAAAACATCTGTAAGCTGTGAATAATCAACGCCCGGCTCTATGATTGCACTTGCGGAAATATCAACGGTAGAGTCCACAATATCCGTAACGGTGCCAATTATGAGGTCACGTGGAAAAATTCCGCCAACGCCGGCAGTGCATACTATACCGCCGTCTGAAACTGCCGTATCCGCCGCAAGACTGCTCATGCGGCATTTGCCCTCGTCTGAAAGTTCAGCAGTGGTTGTTACATAACTAACCTCTCTTGTGCGAGTTTCATATGCACTTACATTAAACGAGGGATTAAGAAGAGTTTTAACCGTACACTGAGTGGGCGTAACACTTGAAACAACACCAACAAGATATTTACCGTATATAACGGGGTCGTTAACGGCGATATCTTTTGAGGAGCCTATATTAAGTGTTATTGTACCGAATCTGTCAGCGGCATCACGGCCGATAATCGAAGCCTTTGCGAATGTATAGTCATTGTGTTCTTCTTTTAATTCAAGGAATTCTTCATAAAATTGATTTTCGTGCACAACTTGCTCATAATCCACAATTTGCTCTTTTAAATCATCAATTTCTTCTTGGAGTTTTTCATTCTCTTTCTTAAGGTATGATGATGAACGGAAAGATACGGGTAAGCCCTTAATTGCGGAGGTAACAGAGCTTGCAAGGCGTGAAGCCGGGCCGAAAACCACACTTGTTACTTTTGTAAGAGGTGATGAACCGCTTCTTGAGACAACGGAAATAACACTTCCTGCGATAAGAGCAGCAAGTACTATTGCGAATATTTTAAATGCTGTGCTTTTGAAGAAGCGAGCCATTGAGTATCTCCTTGGTTAAATGTATTTTTTCTCTGTGCTGTTTGCGCTTTGGTTATTAAGGCAAATTCCCGTGCCTGCTGCAACACAGTCAATAGGATTATTTGCAATTTTAACCGGGATTTTTGTTTCCTCTGCTATTAGTTTGTCAAGACCCCTAAGCATTGCTCCGCCACCTGTGAGTATAATGCCACTGTCCATAATATCCGAGGCAAGCTCCGGGGGAGTTTTTTCAAGGGCGTTTCTTATGGCATCAACAATTTGTGAGACAGGTTCAGCCATGGCTTCACGAATTTCTTCGCTTGTAACATCCACATTTTTTGGCAGACCATCCATAATATTTCTGCCTTTTATGTTCATTGAGCCTTCGCCTTCATAAGGGTAAGCAGATCCGATTTTTATTTTTATATCCTCAGCGGTTCTTTCACCGATGAGAAGATTGTATTTCTTTTTTATGTATGCAATGATTGATTCGTCAAGCTCATCTCCGGCAATTCTGCAGGAAAAAGCCGTAACAACTTCACCTAAGGATATTACGGCAACCTCCGAGGTGCCGCCGCCTATATCAATAACCATGTTACCTGTAGCTTCGCTTACGGGAAGCCCGGCACCGATTGCAGCTGCCATAGGTGCTTCTATAAGACTTACAAGGCTTGCACCTGCGCTTCTTGCGGCATCGTGAACAGCTTTTCTTTCAACTTCGGTAACGCCTGATGGTATGCAAATAAGTATTCTGATTTTTGAAAATGGCTTTTTCCTGATAATACGGCGAATAAAATTTTCTATCATTTCAGCCGTAATGTCAAAATCTGCAATAACACCATCTTTGAGAGGACGCATTGCAATGATTGAACCCGGAGTGCGGCCGATCATTTCTTTTGCCTCCGTGCCTACGGCAACTACCTTTGGCGGATTGCTTTTCTGATCAACTGCCACTACGGAAGGTTCTCTTATGGCAATACCTCTGCCCTTAACATAAACAAGAGTATTGGTGGTGCCTAAATCTATACCTATATCCTGTGTGAATAACATGGTTATCTCCCTTAATACTTACTTAAACTGAACAGAGCTTATTATAGACATTATTTCAGAATCATTTGCATCAATATTTTCTTCAGCGGTGATCATAAATCTGTAAACACCGTCCTCTGTTTCATAAAGAGCATATACAAGGTAAAGGGGATTGCGGTCTGCATCTCCCGGGGCAAATACTCCGAAATAAGAGCAATTTTCTCCTGCAATTTCAACGGTTTTGCTTATGGTCTCGGTATTATCGCAGTTTGATTTAGCGGTATCTATAATTTTTTTGCAATTTTCTTGAACCTCTACTATTGTTTTATCTTCAAGAAGCTCAATGGTGATTCTTTCTTCGCTGTTATTCTTTATTATTTGGATACCCTGATAGCTTGAATTGTTACTCCAACCATCGGGAATTGTAAGGTAAAAATTCTGCAGCTCAATGGTGTTGTTTATAACAAGAGCATGATCGATTTTTGAAGTTTCTGTGACTTTTTCACCATTTTCATCAGTAACCTGTTTGCCGTCGTCATCGGTAACGGCAACTATAAGATTACCGTTTGAATCTCTTTCAACTCCGCCGTCTTTATCGGTTAACAATTGATATTCTCCGCCGCCCAAATCCGTGTACAGCTCGGCACCGTCAATTTTTTTGCTGTTTCCGCAAGCTGCAAGGCAACAAATTATAAGCAAAAGCGAAATTGCTATGGAAATGGTTTTTTTCATGATAATATCTCCTTTCGTCATTAAGGAAATTATTTGCCTGAGTTAAGAATTTTAAATGCCTCTTTGTTGTTTGAATAAAGAGTTTTATAAACTGAGAAGTTGCGGTCATAAACTGCTTTGTTTTCAGATGAAGGTCTGAACACCTTCTTTGCGGGTACAAGCTTTTTAGCTTCATCAACTTCATTTATAATACCAAGACCTACAGCCATAATAACAGCCGCACCTACTGCACCGACATTCTGCGGGCTGTCAACGGTTTCGATTGTTCTGCCTGTAATATCGGCAAGAATTTGGCATGTAACGTCACTGAGAGCGCCGCCACCGACAAAACGGATAACGGGTGAGGTTTTAATTTTTTTATCTTGAGTTTCGATAAACCAACGAAGGTGATAGCATACGCCTTCAATAACGGATCGGATAAGTTCGGTTTTGCCTGTGTCAAGGCTGATATTAAAGAACATTCCTCTTGAATTGGGGTCTTCAAAGGGGCAACGATTGCCGTGAAGCCAAGGAGTGAAAATTACTCCGCCGCAGCCTGCGGGAGTTTCGGAAATGATTTTTGAAAGATAATCATAAAGAGAAGTATAAACGGTTTCTTTGGACTCTGCAACGTGCTTCTTTTCAAGGTAAATGCCGATTTCATCAAGAGCAAGATGATCCTTAACCCATTCAAGGCATTTACCTGCGGTTTCAAGCTCTGCAAAATAATTAAATTTTCCTTTTTCAGCACCTACTATGGCGGCAATCATTGCAGAAGCGTCAACAACGCTCTTGTCAACAACTGTTGAAACCCAGCCGGAAGTGCCTTGATAAATGTGGGTGTCACCAAGTTCAACGGCTCCGGCGCCAACACCGATAAGTGAAGCATCACCGCCGCCACCGAATACAGATGTGCCCTCGCAAAGGCCGAGCTCTTCGGCAGCCTGCTTTGTGAGACCGCCTACGTTATCTGTTGAATCAACTATATCCGCAAGATGATCCGGATTTACACCGAGTATTTTACAAATTTTGGGGCTCCAGCATTCATTGTGAATATCATAAAGGAGTGTGCCGAAGGCAGAATCTTTAGTCATAACGAATTTACCGGTCATACGGCTGATGAGATACTCTTTAACATCGAGCCACTTGTAAATCTTTTTGAAATTATCGGGTTCATTATCTTTAACCCAATTGTATTTCCAAACCGGATCCTTTACGGAGCTTGAAACGGCGCCTGTAATCATAAGAGAGGGGATGAGCTTAACAATGTTTGCGCCGGCAATTTGCGGGCCGTATGCAATGCCTTTCTTTATTTGCTCTGTTGCACGCTGATCCATATAGCTAAATGCTCTGTGAACAGGTTTGCCTTCTTTATCTACAAGCACTAAACCTTGCATTTGAGAGCAGAATGAAATGCCTTCAATCTGTTTCGGATTAATGTCGCACTGTGAAAAAACTTTGGCTGTGGTGTGGCAAAGAGCTGCCCACCATTCTTCGGGATCTTGCTCAGCGCCACCACCGGGAAGAATATAAAGCTGGTAGCCTTCCATAGCTGCGGAAATGAGCTTTATCTCACTTTCAATTTCAAAAAGGCAGGTTTTTACACCTGTGGTACCAATGTCGTAAGAAATAACATATTTTTTCATCAAAGCGCCTCCTTGTATTTGCGAAAATAATCGCACAATACCCAATTATATAATAAATATTATATATAGTTACTTTGTAAAATGCAAGAGATTTTTAAAAATTAACAATTCCGCAGGAACATTGACAATAATTGCAAATTTTACAAAGCAAAAAGCGACCTCTCACCGGGAGAAGCCGCTTATTGAATATCTATACCGTGTTAGATTGAAACTGTGTAATCAACACCGCCGTGAAGATTATTAACTGAGAAATTGAGCTTAAGATTGATCTTAGCATAGCTGATATTAACATCAACAAGATAATGCCATGTGCCGCCTGTAACCTTGCCTGTCTTTTCGTCGATGGTGCACTTGATGTAAGCATCCTTATATGTAAGTTTAACGTTATCTTTGCCTTCTTCAAAGGTTGCACCAAGCTCGGAAAGAGCCTTATCTACGCTACCGAGGGTTGTGACACCACGGGAAACGGGGCCTGCATCATGGGCATCTGCGTTTGCACCGTCGGTTTGTTCTTTAAGGGAAATTGCGATTGTAGTAACGCCGTTCTTTGATGTTGCCTTTGCTTTTGTAACATCTGAAGCTTTGAGCTTACCTTCACCGGGAACAACGGTTGTATCGGAAGAGTTCTTTTCAAGAGCGCTCTTGATAATAGGCTGAACCACCTTAAGAATAGTGCCGATACCGCCGTCAGCAGTGATTTCACCTGAAAGAGCCATGGTCTGGTGACCTTTTGTTTCGCCGGCATCATTATTCTTTTTAACTGCTGCGTTGTAGTATGCTACTACCTCTGCTGCATCTGTGCTGTTAAGACCTGCGGATTTTGTCGTTTCTTCCTTTTTTGTCGATTCGTCGTCTTTTTGAGTTTCACTCTTTGCCTCGGAAGCATCTTCTTTTACTTCGGTTGTTGTTTCTGTTGACTCTGTGGTTTCTTCTGCCTCAGTTGCCTCTGTGGTTTCCTCATCGTCCATATCCGCAAAAATATCGGCTGTGGTTTCTGTTGTGGATTCTTCATCATTTGATGAGCCACAGGATGCAAGTGCGAATACCATTGCAAAGGCAAGAAGCATTGCAAGTAATTTTTTCATTGGAATCATCCTCCTTAAAATGTGAGTTCGAAAATCCTTGGAGGATTTTCGTAGCCCTTGTTTGCAGTATTATAAAGCTAAGTGACAAAAAATGCAAGTAAAAAAGCAGGAGCCGAAGCTCTGAACTGCCCCAAGTTGTGCAGACAGTACAAAAAAAGGCTACCTAAAGTAGAAAATTAAATTTTAAGCAACAAACTGATTTCGTTTTTCAAGCGGAGTCAGT
>CAVHYZ010000037.1:12624-17894 GCA_963640495.1 Acutalibacteraceae bacterium | reverse complement strand
TGTCAGCCTATGAAATTTTCTTGTTTTCTAAAAATCCCTATGGCGAACCGCCAAACTACCACGCCTTTTTGAACTATAGCTTAAGCTTATGCTGCCTTTTTATCTTTCTTAGAAAGAACAAGGTTAACGATTATACCGAGGATAAGGGAGCAAGCAACTTCTGTAAGTGTAACTTTACCAATGCAAAGTGTCATGCCGCCAATACCGCTGATAAGAATAGTCGCAACAACAAAGAGATTTCTGTTGTCACCGAGATCAACATCTTGAATCATCTTAAGACCGCTAACTGCGATAAAGCCGTAAAGTGTAATGCAAACGCCGCCCATTACGCATGACGGGATAGTTGCGAGGAAAGTTACAAAGGGAGCAAAGAATGAAGCAACTATGCAAAGAATTGCAGTGGCAAGAATTGTAACAACGGAAGCGTTACCTGTAATAGCTACACAACCTACAGATTCGCCGTAAGTAGTATTGGGGCAACCACCAAAGATTGAGCCGACCATTGAACCTACGCCGTCACCTAAAAGGGTTCTGTGAAGGCCCGGATCCTCAAGAAGCTCTTGACCGATAATTGATGAAAGGTTCTTATGGTCTGCAATATGTTCTGCAAAAACAACAAATGCAACGGGAATATATGCAACTGCTAAAGTTGCTACATAGGAAGCATCAATATCACCGAAGCCCTTATAAGCTTCCATGAAAGTGAAATCGGGAACCCACTGCATATCTTTGAAAGCTGACCAGTCAATAATCTGCAAAGACTCGTTGCCTGTTTTCATACCGATAAGAGTGAAGCATGTAGCTACAAGGTAGCCTGCAACGATACCAATAATAAAGGGAATAAGTTTAGCTGTTTTTTTACCGTAAACAGAGCAGATAATAACAGTAAAAAGAGTTACAATAGCACATGCGAAACCTGCCCAGCCGCCAGCTGTCATAACAAAGCCACTGTCAGATGATGTTGCCATTGAGAGAGAATCGCTTACAGCATTTCCTGCAAGTGAAAGGCCGATAATTGAAACTGTTGGGCCGATAACAACTGCGGGCATAAGCTTGTTAATCCATGCAACACCTGCAAATTTAACAACAATTGCGATTACAACATAAACAAGGCCTGCAAAAAATGCACCGATAATGAGGCCTGCATAGCCGGCACTTGTTGAAATAGCACCGCTGAATGCCGCAAACATTGAACCAATGAATGCAAAGGAAGAGCCAAGGAAAACAGGGCTTTTAAACTTTGTGAAAAGAAGATAAACGAGTGTGCCTACACCGGCTCCGAAAAGAGCAGCACTTTGGCTCATACCGTTACCTACGATTGAGGGAACGGCGATTGTTGCCGCAAGGATTGCAAGAAGCTGCTGGAAAGCAAACACTATAACTTGGCCGGCCTTGGGCTTGTCTTTAACGCCATAGACAAGATTCATAAGAACATACCTCCAAAAATTTATTATTGCCTTTTTCAACCGCCCGAAAGGGCGAATTTTAACAAAATTGTGTTTCGGTATTAATTTATACCCTATAAAACCCCATCTTAATTTTATTGCACAATATAATACTCCATAGTTTGCCGATTTGTAAAGAGAAATTTGTACAATTTTTTCGCTTTTTTTTCTAAAAAAATTGTATTTGTGCTTTTTGTATATAAATTATTGTTAGCTGAAGGAAAAATGTTACAATTATTACAATACGGTTACATCAATTGCTGTTTTATTGACTTTTTAATAATGAAATGATATAAAACTAAGTAACTGCATTTTACTGAAAAGGAAGTGTTTAATTGAAAGGTATAATTCTGGCAGGAGGTTCCGGCACCAGACTTTATCCGTTGACACTTGTTACAAGCAAACAGCTTCTTCCTGTTTATGATAAACCTATGATTTATTACCCGCTTTCAACTCTCATGCTTGCGGGTATTAGAGATATTCTTATTATTTCCACACCTGCTGATACACCTAAATTTACTCAGCTTCTCGGAGACGGTCATCAGTTCGGCTTAAATCTCAGCTATGCTGTTCAGGAAAGCCCTGACGGCCTTGCTCAGGCATTTATAATCGGAGAAGAATTTATCGGTGATGACAGCGTTGCCATGGTTTTAGGAGATAATATTTTTTACGGCAGCGGTCTCGGCCATTTGCTTCGCACAGCTGCAAAAAACGAGGGAAGAGCTACCATATTCGGCTATTATGTGGATAATCCCCAAGCCTTCGGCGTGGTTG
Source organism: Acutalibacteraceae bacterium (assembly GCA_963640495.1). Lineage (GTDB taxonomy): Bacteria > Bacillota > Clostridia > Oscillospirales > Acutalibacteraceae > CAG-177. The sequence goes on along the minus strand of CAVHYZ010000037.1, from coordinate 15,675 downwards.
AATTTGACGAAAATAATGTGCCTGTTTCTATAGTTGAAAAGCCCAAAAAGCCCAAATCAAATTATGCTGTTACGGGCCTGTATTTTTACGATAAGAGAGTTGTTGAGTATGCCAAAAGCTTGAAACCTTCTAAAAGGGGAGAGCTTGAAATTACCGATATTAACCAAATTTATCTTGAAAACGGTGATTTGGATATTAAACTTCTCGGCAGAGGCTATGCTTGGCTTGACACCGGAACGGTGGATTCTCTTAACGATGCAAGTAATTTCATAAAGACCATTGAAAGATTGCAGGGTATACAGATTTCCGCTCCCGAAGAAATTGCTTATAATATGAGATGGATAAGCAGGGAAGATTTAATTGCATCTGCTCAAAAATACGGTAAATCCTCTTACGGCCAGCATTTGCTTGCCGTTGCCGAGGGCAAAATATTATATTCATCAGACAAGCCGAAAGAAAGACCGGTTTGGGGTACAGAGGTCGGAAATCCTTATGAACAAAATTGAAACAGAGCTTAAGGGCGTTTATATTATTGAACCGAAAGTTTTCGGCGATAACAGAGGATGGTTTTACGAGAGTTATTCCGTAAAAACTTTTGAGGAGATTGGCATTAATACAATTTTTGTGCAGGATAATCGCTCTTATTCCCAAAAGAAAGGTACATTAAGAGGTCTTCATTGTCAAAAGAATCCTACTTCGCAGGCAAAGCTTGTTTCCTGTGCAAGGGGAGAAATAATTGATGTTGCGGTAGATATTCGCAAAGGTTCGCCCACTTATATGAAACATATTGCCGTAAAACTTAGTGCGGAAAATAAAAAAATGCTCTATATTCCCAAAGGTTGCCTTCACGGCTTTATTACTCTCACGGATGATGTAGAGCTCGCTTATAAGGTGGATGAATTTTATTCCGGACAGGATGACAGAAGCGTTCGTTTTGATGACCCGGCAATAGGCATAGATTGGGGCGTAACAAATCCGATTCTTTCCGAAAAGGATAAAAATGCACCTCTCCTTGCTAACAGTGATGTAGAATTTGAATATTGATTTCAGCGGAGTTTAGATACTCCGCTTTTTAATTGAAACGGAGATGAAATTATGACTGAACTTTCAAATCTTGAACCAAAAGGCGTATTTAAGTATTTCGAAGAAATTTCCGCCGTGCCGAGAGGTTCCGGACATACTGATAAAATAAGTGATTATTGCGTTGACTTTGCAAAAAAGCATAAGCTTAAATTTATTCGAGAAGATATAGGTAATGTAATTATATTTAAAAACGGCACACTCGGCAGAGAAAATGAAGAGCCTGTTATTTTACAGGGACATCTTGATATGGTGTGGGAAAAAGAGGAAGGAAGCACCTTTGATTTTGAAAATGAGGGCATAAACTTAAAAGTTGAAGGTGATTATCTCACCGCTAATGGCACAACCCTTGGCGGAGATGACGGCATAGCAGTTGCTATTTGCCTTGCCATACTTGATAGCAGAAACCTTTCGCATCCGCCTCTTGAGGTAGTATTTACCGTCAATGAAGAAACAGGCATGGATGGCGCAAGAACAATTGATACATCTGTGTTAAATGGTAAAAGGATGATAAATCTTGACTCCGAAAGTGAAAGTGTACTTTGGGTAAGTTGCGCCGGCGGTGCACGGGCAGAAATAATATTGAATTTATTTAAAGAAAAAAATAATTTAAAGGCTTACGAGATACAAATATCGGGCCTTCACGGTGGACATTCCGGCTCTGAAATTCATAAAGGCTACGCAAATGCCTCTGTACTTATGGGAAAGCTTTTGAAAGAAATATCACAAAACGGCGAAATTTACATAACAGATGTTACAGGCGGTAAAATGGATAACGCAATTACAAGAGAATCAACGGCAACAGTATGCGTAAATTTTGATATAAGCAAAATAGTAAATGATTTTACGGCCGAGATAGGGAAGAAATATAAAAATTCCGACCCGAATATTAAAATAACCTTTACATGCATAAAAGCGGAAGAATCATTTGATAAAAGGTCCTCAGATGTTCTTGTTTCGATTCTTTCTTATCTCCCTTACGGAGTTACAAGTATGAGCGAAGAAATAAAAGGCCTTGTGCAGACATCTTTAAACCCCGGAATACTTGAAACAAACGGAAGCACTGTAAGAATCGGATACTCCGTAAGAAGCAGTGTAAATAAGGAAAAAGAAGATTTAATTGAGGAACTTAAAAATCTTGCAAAATCCCACGGAGCAGAGATTGAAATTTACGGCGAATATCCGGCTTGGGAATACAAAAAAGATTCTCCGCTGCGTGATACCATGGCAAGGATTTATAAAGAAAAATTTGGCAAAGAGCTCGAAATTACAGCCATTCACGCAGGCCTTGAATGCGGAATATTTAACGGCAAAATAAATTCCCTTGATTGTGTTTCCATTGGCCCGGATATGCTGGATATACATACGCCAAAAGAAAAATTAAGCATTTCTTCATCAAAAAGAATTTATGAATTCGTTGTTGAAACGCTACGCCGAGTCAGCAATTAACAGCGGTTGGTGGTTAGAATAACTTGAACTGAAAGAAAGCTGTGACCCCCTTTAAATAAAGGGGCCATTTATCGTGCTGCCACACGATTGTCCTTGTGGGACATTCATTGCTGATTAGATGCAATTTTTTATTTTTACAACGAGCCTACTCTTATTCTAAAACAGAATATTTGTGCTAAATCACCAAAAGAAAATGAGCGGCTTTGTGCAAGATGTATGGTAAAATCGTTCGTTCATAAGACGTTCACAAAATATTTACAGATAATTAAAAATTATGTGAGCGGAATGCAACAACTTTTCTTTATAAATAAATCGTAAATTAGTGTGTGGCAGGCACACAAAACTTTATGGAGGTGTCTATTATGACGAAGTCAAAACGAATTATTGCTTTGATTATGGCATTCATAATGGCAATGGGTTTCTTTACTACAGCTTTTGCCAGAGCGGTAGATCCTGAAGCTTACAAGTCAAACCCGGAAGCGCATTTGAATTCCATTAACAAAATCTCGATTAGTGCCGAGG
>CAVHYZ010000037.1:0-12614 GCA_963640495.1 Acutalibacteraceae bacterium | reverse complement strand
CAACCCAAGTCCTCGACATGCTTGATGACCTTCTCTTGGAAGCAGATCTTAAAATGCAAGATAAAATTCTTTATGAGGGAAAAGTTTTGCTTAGCACAGTTAGAGTCGGCATTACGATCGACATAACAAGCGTTGACGGATTATTGTGGACTATTTATAATCTTGTTACCGGCCTTGATGGCGAACATGAAGATAACCTTAAAAAGGTTCTCACTACCCTCGAATTCGGGTCTATGAGCATAAGGGGCCTTGCTAATACTGTTCTTAAACTTATTAGCTTTGGTGACATTCAAAGTCTTAACGTTGATGCACTCGGCGATCAAAACGCTAATTCAAGAAAATGCAGAAACTGGCCTGTTAAATCAGGCGTGGTCGGCTCATCCGATATCGAAGTGCTTGCAATGCTTACTCAGTTTCTCTCCGATAACCGAGCAATATTTAAAAAGGTAACTACAAGCACTCTTAGCTTTGGCACTCTTGATGACACCATTAAAGGCATTAACGACACAGTTAAGAGCCTTCTTACAAACTTCACCGGCTTCCTTAAAGACACTCTTTACGGCCTGCTTTGGAATACGGATGCTGACACAGCCCCCGAAGGCTTTGATTATGATACCTACATTCAAAAGCTTGTAGACTGGGCTTTAATTGAAGGCACCGGCGAAGTTGCTGATAATGGCGGCAAATCCATTCTTGGCGCAGACTTTAGCGCTTTTCTTCCTGCTATGAAAACAAGTGGAAACGGTAAAGGCGCAAGCATCTCCGATCAGTCTGTTTATGGCCTTGTAAATAACGCTATTCAGGCTCTTCTCAGCGGCACAGTTTCAGATCTACTTAAAAATTTACTTATAAACTTGCTTGATATTGATGCTTCCGCAAATGGCGGCAAGGGCAACAAAGAGGCAATGAACAACCAAATATTCAGTATCGTTGTAGGAGCAATTAAAGAACTTTGTGAGCAGAACGGCGCACCCACCATTACATTCTCTGAAGATGGTGAGACCTACCCAATTCCCAGAATTGAAGAACTTCTCAATTGGTTCTTTGTTGGCGGCGGACTCAGCACGTTTGTTACAATTGAAGAAGGCAAAATAGGCCTTACAGATAACTTTATGTCCCTTCTCGGTGACCTTATCCGTAAAGTTCCGAGTATACTTCCTTTGCTTAGTATTGAGGTTCCCGATTCAATTAAACTTAAAAACGGCGCAATAGAGGCAAAAGTTCCCGCTGATGAAATTCTCGGCAAAATTTATCAAACCGTTCAGGGTGAAGATATTTACTCCGGTTATACTGCTGATGGAACTCCAATCTATTGTTATGTAATAGATGGCACAATAGTAAATACAACAGAAACAGAGCGATCCGACTATCGTAACCCGACCTTCATTAGAGAAAAATATGAAATGTCCAATAACGAAGTTTACGGTTACATTCTTAAAATTGTTCTTAATTCTTTAATAGACGGTTGTTATTTCCCCGAATGGGCAACAACAGTTGCTGAGGTTGGCGCTTATGGCCTTGCATCTCTTGCAGCTCGTTTCCTTCCCGAAAACGATTATTTTGACAGGCTTAATGCATATCATTATCAACAAATCGGTGAGGACTATACAGCTCAGGGCGCTGTAGGTAGCGTTACTCCTCTTGCTTATACCGAACAAATCACACTTAATAAAACTGACGGTACCACCACCACAGTTACTGTTCCAAGAGCAGCAGCAGATATAGGCGCATCAATCGGTGCTTACTTCCTTAACGGTGTGTTCCCTGTTTCAGAAGGTCTTTCATCAAAATACGGTACAAGTAACTTTGAAACAGATACAACCTTTGAAACCTTTGTTTTCGAATTCCTTGTATGGGGCGTTCGTAAGTATATGCCGGCTTTTGTAGGCACATTTGACGAGGCTCAGGATAAATTCGTTTCTACCGGTATTTATAGTAATTTCTCCAGCGAATGGCAGAGCGAGATTAACGAACAATGGGCAAAATTCGCTGCTAACATTCAGGCACATGACGGCAAAGTAAGTGAGATTACTTCAGAAGAGATGAGAAGTGCTCTTTTCACTCTTATTGATAATACACTCTTTGTTGTGTTCCCCACCAATATGCTTCCCGACTGGCTTGCTACCTTTAATTCAGGTTCTGAAGCCCTCATATATTATTGGCTTGGTGATTCGGTTACAAACTTTGATCTCCAGCAGTTGTTATCACTCTTTCAGTCTAACTCTACTGGTGAACTTAATCAGTCCCTTAGGACTTTCCTTCTTCGTTTAATTGACCGTCTTCTCGGTATGATTTTCGGCGGTAACGCTATTCTTCCTACCGCATCTGAAACAAATAACAGAAGTGTATTTGATTTAAGCACACCTACATCAATTAACACATTTGAAGATCTTCTTGGCAACGGTGATAATCTTGGTACATTCCTTTCAATGCTTCTCTATGAACTTAACGTTTATATTAAACCTCTTGCAGAAACATTGTTCCCATTTTTCGGTACTGTAGCGGTTAAGAATGCCGCTTATACCGATAAGGACGGGGTTTACCACGATTACATCGGCTCAAATACTATTACCGTAGATAACCTTGAAACCTACGTTAAGGAACTCGACGAAGACCAAAACTATATATTATTCTCAGGTGATAAACTCTTTAGCTCAAAAGCCAAAGCAGAAAAAGTTGCTGAGGAAATCGGCTTAACAAACTATTCGACAGCTGACCATCAGACCACAGATGACGGTGCTGTTAGATACGCTGTTCCGTTCCCCACTTCCTACGGTAGTCTTAAATCAGCAAACGCAGCTGAAAACTATGCAAAAGAGCTTTTAGACAGCACATTCACCATAAAGAGCGAGCGTGACGGCTTAAATACAACATATTATCTGTATGAAAAGATAGACTACAGAACAACATCTGCTAAGGAAAGTGTAAGTTACACTTATGTGGATGGCACTGATACTGTAGATACAACAACATACACTTACACTGATTTTTCCACCGCTAAAATTATAAAGGGCAATGATGGCTCTAACAGATCCGGCTCTAAGGGTGAAGTCAAGTACGAAACAGGTAAGTATAAAGCCCTTTACACAGAAGATTATTCCACAAGTGCAAATGGTATCTACTTAAGACTTTCAAGTTCTCTTTCCGATGCAACCGATTATGTTGATGAGTTCCATAAATACGCTGAAGAGACTCTGCCAAATGCTTATGGCGATTGGCTTATGTACTATGTAAAAATGCAGCTCTTCACATCTAACCTTTATGATAGAAACGATGACGGCACTTACACGGTTGCAGAGGATACTAACCCCTCAACGCCTTCAAGTCCTTATCCCTTTACTGCAAGCAGCGGATATTCAACCAAGCAGAGCTATGCAGGTGATACAAATTATAATTTTGCTGATACAGCAAATGAGCAGGTCGTTTTGGCTGCGCTTCAATATGCATCGAATTCTGAAAATGATGTAACTCTTAGTCTGTTTGATGCAGAGAATGTTGTAAGACTTGCTCTTAACACTATGGCATTCGATATTACAAAGGGTTCCGATGGTAGCTACAACAACGGATCAAAACAGTGGACTGATCTTACCGATGAAGAAAAGGAAAAAATTACTGCTCTTTGTAATAAACTTGGCCTTACTTTCAATTATGACGGTGAAAATTCCACCATCACAAGAAAGGCGTTCGCACTCTTTACAAGCACAATGAACGGCTCTAACGTATTTGGTAACTATTGCACATATAAAACAGATACTGAAAGTGGCAAAATTACTTCAGTTGATAAAACTGTATCCGTTCCTCTTACACCTTATACACTTAAGAAGCAACATTCAAGCGAAGATAACACGGAAAATAATAGTGTTGAGCAACAAATTTGGGAAAGCTACATTGACTTTGCCGGCGATTCAAAGGATTACACAGAAGGCCTCGAGAAGCATTATGATGATATTTCGTGGAGAGCAGCAAACCTTAATACCAACTCAAATACAACGCCTGACCTTACTACAATTAAGTTTGTTGTTGCACTTACTGCAAAGGCCTATAATCCGCAGGGTATTGGTGTAAACAAAGTTTATGATACAAAAGATACTTCAAGAAAGATTTCTAAGTACACTACAGAAAGCTTCAAGAACTTCCAGAGAGCTTATGAGTATGCACAGCAGCTTATAGCTAAAAAAGACGGTATCAGGCAGTCTCTTGTTACAGTTGCTTACAGAACTCTCCTCGAAGCATATAGCAATCTTCAGCTTTTTGGCGGACTTGCAGATTGGACTAACCTTGCAAGTTATATGGACCAAGCAAAAGGAATTCTTGACAGTGACCTTGGTGTTGACGAAAATGGCACAGTTAAAAATCCAGAAATAGGATATACGCAGGAATCTCTTACAAACCTTGTGGCAGCATATAAATCAGCAAAGAATCTTTATGATACCGGTTATACAACATATGATACTGACCAACAGGATAAGGTTGATAATGAAGCTCTTGACCTTTTGAGTGTTCTTAATGCTCTTGTATTCCCCGAAGGTGTATCACCTGACATTAAAGTTAAATCCGATTATGTAGGCACTGTTACAACAACACAGCTTCCGAAGGCAAATGTAAACTCAACTCAGCTTGGTATTATAAGCGGCTTAAAGGAAGGCGAAGGCTTTACAAAGAAAATACAAGAACTGTCACTTTATGTTTCCGGTTTCAGAATTGACGGTGTTGCAAACAAAGAAGAAGTTAAAGATTCCGGTTACGGTAACGGTACAGGCTCCTACTATTTGGCAAGAAACATTAATACCGGTGAAGTTGTAAGATATTATGCTGTTGTTTTAGGTGACCTTAACGGTGACACTCGTATAGACTCTAACGATAAACTTATACTTGAAATGTATATGGCAGAATCAACAGAGAATATAAATGAAGACTATATTAAAGCAGCTTCTGATGTAAACTGTGATAATAGCATAGATCTTAATGACCTTGCAAAGATCAGGGCTCATTACACTTACTCAGCTCAGGCCGGTGAAAGTGGTTCTGTTGACGGCACCATTGTACAAACAAGTCCAATTGTAATTGTAGGACAAAATTAATCCTGAACTTAACAATTGAATTGCCAATGAATCTAACAGATCAATGGTAAACTAAACAAGCAAATCCGCCTCTCGTGTAAACGAGAGGCGGAAATTTTGATTTTCAAAGATGTACTTTGTTCCTTACTTGCAAAGCAACCTTATTCCATAAAAAAACTCCCCGAGGGGAGTTTTTAAATTATCTGAACGCTACGCTTAAAGCCAATAATATTTGCGCAGGATAGTAAGTTGAAAGCTCTGCAGTAACTAATCCGTTCTTTTTCTTTACGGGGGTAAAATAAAGGAATGCAAGGCATGTATCACTTATCAGGAATAAGCAGGAGCCTATAAGTGCCATTATATTTGCGGGGCATGAATCCTTTGTGATGAGCCAAATAAGAAAGCCCACCTTCCAAACAAGCAAACCGTAATAAATACTGAATACCGGCACAAGAGAATTTTTAATTTGCATCTTAAGAATTTTAATGGAAATAAAGGAAATAATTGTGCCTCCTATAAAAAATCCAATTGTGGCCCAGTTCATACCTTGTAAAGATGAAAATGCGGTAATGTAAAATATGTGCCCCAAAAGAAAATATAATGCACCTATTGGAATAAGTTTTTTCTTGAATGTGGGGGCAATTTCTTTAATGCCGAGAAATACGTCACCGCAAAATCCAAACATTAATCCGAAAATAATAAGGCTGAAATATCTTACATTTACTCTGTCTATATAATTGCCGATTATGGCAATGGAAATGAACCCGAAGCTCGCCATAAATTTGCAAATCATTCCCTCAAAGGATTTATTTTTTCTTCTGAGTGTAACACAAGCAATGGCAAAAAATATAGTTAAAATGATAAGTAAAGGAATAATAAAAGTTTTAATCATATTTCACCCCGTATTTTTACGGCCCACTTGCCATAGCAAGAAAAACCGCATTTTTTATAGAAATTTAAAAGCCCGTCACTCCTGCAGAATAGAAAAGCATCTTTTTTCCCCTGCGCCATAAATGGTACAAGAGAGGATGCAAGGCTTTTCCTACGGTGCTTTGGGTCTGTTGCAACTGCCCCAAGAAGGACGCTTTTGTTGCCTTCAAAAAGTCTGAAAGCACAGCTCAAAAGTTCTTTATCGGCTATACCGCCAAAGAAACAAGTGCCTTTATTTATTCGAGAACATACATCGGAAAGGAAATATTTATAATCACCCATATCAAATTCACATTCACAAAGAAGATTATAAATTTTTTTAAAATCCCAATTATCTGTAAAGTTAATAGGCTTTACAACATTTTTTTCAGTGTATTTTACTATGTACGATGAATCATCAGGCTCATAGCCTATTTTTTTTATAATTTCTTCGCTGCATTGCAATGTGGCAAAGCCCATAATATTTATAAATGCTGTAAGCTCTTCATAATCAGCATTATCATCGCACCAAACGGTCATATTTCCGTCAATTATACTAATTGCAGAATTTTGCTCTTGAACATAAAATCTTACAAAATCATAACCTGTGCCGTATGTTTTGGCAATGGCGGTAATTTTAGCACAGAAAGGGTCAGCCGGTAAAAAATCAAGCTCACTTACTTCCTCAACAAGCTTCAGCATGTTGCCATTTCCTCAGCTATTGCCTCAATAAGATTTCTGCTGCTGACGATATCGTCGTATTTGCAAACGCAGCAAGGGGAGTGTAAATATCTTGTGGGGACGGATATTGTAAGTACCTTTACTCCGCCTCTGCTCTTATGGATTGCACCGGCGTCATTTCCACCGGCAACTCTTGTTTTTGGCTGTGCTTTAATGTTTTTCTTTTTTGCTATTTCAAGAGCTTTTATATAAAGATCGTGATTATAAATTGTTGCCCTATCCATAAAAGATACGGCACCGCCTTCACCGCAAACACAAACTTTTTCTGAGCCTTTAGCTCCGTTAATGTCCGCAGCGGTGGTAGTTTCAACAACTATTGCATAATCCGGGGCAATGGTAAATGCGGATGCTGCAGCACCCCTTGTGCCTATTTCTTCTTGAACGCTGAAGCTGAAATAGCAATCATAATTTAACTCGGAACGAATTAAATCAATCATAATTGCACAGCCGGCTCTGTCGTCAATGGCTTTTGATTTAATAAATCCATCGCCGAACTCAGTAAATTCACTTTCGAAGTGTACCTCTTCGCCTATGGAAACATATTGGAGTGCTTCCTCTTTGCTTTTGGCACCTATATCAATATATAAATCGTCGTTTTTGGGGATGTCTGCCTCTTCATCTTTTTTGGTAAGATGTATTGGTTTAATTCCGAGAACGCCCGAAATATTTTGCTCACCTATGCGAACATTTCTGCCGATAATAACTTTTGTATCAACACCACCTACATAGTTGAATTTCAAAAATCCATCACTGTCAATACCGGTTATAATCATTCCGACCTCATCCATGTGAGCGTCAATCATAACTTTATTTTTTGCAGCCTTTTTCCCCTTTTTGAAAACAATTAAATTGCCGAGATTATCAACTTTATATTCACAATAGCCGTCAATTTTAGATATTATATATTCTCTGACTTTTTCCTCACGGCCTGAAATTCCCGAAAGGTTACAAAGGTCTTTTAATAAGTCAAGCATTGTCTTTGCTCCTTTCAAGTATGTATTCTGACATAAGCTGGGCACATGCCTCAATATCTGCAAGGTCAACTACCTCAACAGCCGTGTGCATATTTCTGATAGGTATGGAAATAAGACCGGTTTTAATTCCACCACGAGAAATTTGAATATCATCACCGTTTGTGCCTGTGCTTTCTCCCATTACCTCGGGCACGTTTTTTATGCCTTTCTCATTGGCAATTTCCGTAAGGCGCTTGCTCATAGTGTAATCAAGAGCAGGGGAATATCCAATCATTGCTCCGTCACCGAGAGAAGCAAATTTTTCTTTACTTACCCCGGGTGCGCTTGCAAAGCTTACATCTGTTGCAATAGCTTCATCTGATAGGGAGTTAAAAGCTCCTGCTACGGCACCGCTACCACCTGTTTCCTCTTGCACGGAAAACATAACTTCTATTGGACAGGTACTTTTTCCTTCGAGAAGCTGAAGACATCTGAGTATAACAACTATACCCGCTCTGTTATCAATAGATGGTGATGCAACTCTGTTACCGATGAGGCAGTCAAAAGGCCCGTCAAATGTAACTCTATCACCTAAAGATACTATCTTTTCTGCCTCAGCCTTGGTCATACCTATATCTATGGTAATATCATCAAAAGCCGTCGCTTTGCACTCATCTTTGGAGGATGCAAGATGGGGAGGCACAGAGGTGATGACACCTAAAATATCTTTTTTGCCGTGAATTGTAACTTTAGCGGCGGTAAGAACTCTTATATCCGCTCCACCCACTCTTGCAATTTTCAGAAATCCATCATCTTCAATGCTTGTTACAATAAGGCCGATTTGGTCTATATGAGCATCTAATAAAATTCCTTTACCTTCACCCTTTTTCCCTATAACACTACCGAGGGTGTCACGGCTGACTTTCATATATTTGGAAAGCATCTTTGCAGCCACATCCGCAACGTAATTCTCTTTGCCGGATGTTCCTTTTGCTTTGCAAAGGTCTTCAAGCATATCTCTTAATTCAAAATACTCCATTTTATTCTCCTATAACCTTTGTGCCGCCAACAGGGCGAATATTAAGAATATAGCAGGATTTTTCGCCGAATACGGCACAAATTTTTTCTTTGAATTCTTGAAGCATATCATTTGGAACGAAGGCTTGAATTGTGCCGGCAAATCCACCGCCGTGAACTCTCCAAGCACCCTTACCTCTAAGGAGATCGTCGCACATTGCAAGGGCAACGGAAACAGCTTGACTGGTGGGAGCTTTGCAGGAGAATACATTTTGATTGTACATATAGGATGAAAAACCGCTTTCAATAACAAGAGCCTTAAATTCTTCAAAATCACCCTTTGCAAGAGCTGCGGCCTGTTTTTCAACTCTCTCGTTTTCTTTGAAGAAATGTTTTGCACGGAGAACGGATCTGTCATTTACCTCTGAACGAATTTTTGCAATGTTTGCCTCAAACTCATTTCTGTCTACATCACGAAGAACCTTTTTACCAAATACTTCCGCAGCTTTTTCCATTTCTATTCTAACAGCTGCATATTCATCTGTAAGGTCTGCGTGGTCTGCACCTGAATCTATGATGCAAAGTGAGTGTTTGCAAGAAGCAAAATCAAAATTAACTTTATTTATAACCGGCATAGCTGGATCTTTGAAATCAATTTGAACAAATCCTCCAACGGAGCAAGCCATTTGGTCCATAAGGCCGCAGGGCTTACCGAAATAAACATTTTCTGCATACTGAGCTATTTGAGCAATTTCAACGGCTGTTGCCTTTCCATCATTGAAGAGATAATTGATAATGTTACCTACAAGCACCTCAAAAGCGGCAGAGGATGAAAGACCAGAGCCTGAAAGCACATCTGATGCGGTTGCAGCATCAAATCCACCAACCTTGTAACCCCACTTAACGAATCCGGCACAAACGCCTCTTACAAGGGCATTTGAGTGGCCAAATTCCTCCTCTATGACATCAAGATTTGAAAGATCGGCTATATCCATTTCGTGACCTTCGGATTTGATTTTTACTGTGCCGTTATCGTTTTTTGAAGCTACGGCAATAGCGTCAAGGTCAACGCTTGCTGCAAGTACTTTGCCATGATTATGGTCTGTGTGGTTACCGCAAACTTCTGTTCTGCCGGGGGCTCTGAACACCTCAACTTCTCTCCCTGCACCGAAGATTTCATCAAATTCATTTGATACACGAACATATCTTTCTTTTTGACTGTCAATATCTGTTGCCTTGTAAAGCTCTTTTAAGGCTGAATCGTATTTGCCAGCCTTTATATTTTCTCTGAGAGTAACATTATTAATCATGATTTTGTTCCTTTCTCAATGTTGTTTATTTAATTTAGAATTTTTTCTTCCTGTTTTTTGTTTATCCAGTTCATTACGGCTTCAACGGCAGTCCAAACCCCGTTTGCACTTAGGCAGGTAACTCCTGTGATGAATGAAATTAAAATAATGGGAACAAGGAAGCCTGCTGACAGAGGGTCAAACATATTTTTACCGGCAACGGTGAATGAAATTAACTTTGGCAAAAAACCTACAACCGAGTAAAGCAAAAATTTTCGGTAACCGAAATCAAAAGAACCGTAAATTGACGAAACCAAATTTACAGGGGTTGCCGGTACAAGTCTTAAAGCAAACAACAGCCCGGGATTTCCTTTACCATTGTATTGAATTGCGTGCCTGAGAGAGTCATATTTGGTAAGCATTTTCCACGCATAACCGGCACCAAATCTTTTACCCCAAAAATATTTGATTGAAAACTGAACTATAAGGCCAAACATATTTACCGGAACAGCTATGTAAATGGGGAGAACGATACCTGTAAGGAAACATACAGTTGATGTTGTATATATGGGTATAACGCTCTTTATTACATAAAGGATGATAATTGCTCCGATGAACTGCCAAGTTTTATCAAGATTTGCAATCCAATCTTCGAGTTTAGCAAGTAAAATTTTTGTGTCCTCATACCAAGTCCATAGCTCAGGATACTTCAGCAATGAAAAGAGCAAGACACCTGCTGCTATGGAAAGTGCTATCAATATGAGCCCTGCAAATAGCAGCAACTTTTTCTTGTTCTTGTGTTTATTCAAACATAATCCACCTTTTACGCACAAATTCGCATAATACACTTTATTTTATAATATAATGCAGAAATAATCAATCATTTTATAGAATTTTATTTGTTAAATAGGTGAAATGCAGAAAAAAATATGTTATATTGTAGGTAGGAGTTGATGATTATGAAAATCGTTATATTAGATGGCTATGCAGAAAATCCGGGAGATCTTTCATGGGATTGGCTTTCCGAATATGGTGAATATACTGTTTATGACCGTACGCCCTCCGATAAAATTTTAGAAAGAGCGACAGGACATGATATTGTTATTACCAACAAAACACCACTTAAAAGAGAAGTTCTCGAAAAGCTTCCTAAGATCAAATACATAGGCCTTTTGAGCACCGGATATAATGTAGTGGATTGGGAGTATTGCCGCAATAAAAGTATTCCTGTTTGCAATATACCGACTTACAGCACAGAGGCTGTTGCACAGTGCGTATTTGCTCATATTCTTGAGCACACAAATGCCGTTGCAGCACACTCGAAATCTGTGCATAAAGGAGAATGGGCTTCAAATGCGGATTTTTGCTATCAGGTTGCACCTTTATGGGAATTAAAAGGTAAGACTATTGGTATTATCGGATTTGGAAAAATAGGTAAAGCTGTTGCAAATATTTCAGAAGCCTTCGGAATGAACATTTTAGCTTCTACAAATCATCCGTCACCTTACGGTAATGTTAAATTTGTTGACCGTAATGAGCTTATTAAAAATTCAGATTTTATTACAATTCATTGCCCATTAACAAGTGAAACAACGGGAATGGTAAACAGTGAATTTTTAAGCAACATGAAGCCCACAGCGATGCTTATAAACACCTCAAGAGGGCCTGTTGTTAATGAAGAAGCACTTGCCTCTGCACTGAAAAACGGTACAATAGCTGCTGCGGGGATTGATGTTATGTGCTCAGAGCCTCCGAAAGCCGATAACCCTCTTTTCGGCCTTGATAATATTACTATTACCCCTCATATCGCTTGGGCAGGCTTTGAAACTCGTGCAAGGCTTATGGAGATTTGCAAAGATAATTTAAGGGCCTACGCAAACGGTAAGCCCCAAAATTTAGTTTATTGATTTTTTAATATCACTTTATGATTTCTGCTTTCCAAGGGAAGATGAATTCTTCACCTGCCTCAAGAGAGCAGATTTCTCTTTTTTCGGAAATATCTTTTTTAATATCATGGCTGTCATTTATGCCATGCCAAGGCTCAATGCAAACATAAGGAGCGCCGGGTTTTGCCCAAATTCCGAGAACAGGGCAATCGCCAAAAGTGAATTCTATCTCATTTTCTCCTTTTAGATGAAGCTTTTTGGACTTCATACCTGAAAGTATAAGGGCATCCGGCTCAAAAATTTCTTTTGTGATAACAATATCTTTTTCGTTATTGAGCAGAGGGAATTTTTTGTCTATAAGCATATTTGTTTTATCAATTCTCTCTGTGCAAATTGTTTCGGGACTTTCGAATTCAATGATATCACCGAGTTTACAGTTGAATGCAGGATGTGCGCCAATTGAAAAATACATTCTTTTATTTGATTTGTTGATAACGCATAAAATGTTTTTAATTGATTTGCCTATAAGCTCAAAGGTTGCCGTAAGTTCAAATTCCCAAGGATATTTCTTGAGCGTTTCATCATCGCTTACAAGTGAAAAAATTATTTTTGAATCAGATTTTTCTTTTAATGAGAATAGCATTTTTCTTGCAAATCCGTGCTTTTGCAAATTGTATTCTGTGCCGTTGTAAAAGTATCTGTCGCCATTAAGCTGACCAATAACAGGAAAAAGGATGGGAGCTTGACCATACCATATTT
>CAVHYZ010000036.1:14438-18052 GCA_963640495.1 Acutalibacteraceae bacterium | reverse complement strand
ACTGACTCCGCTTGAAAAACGAAATCAGTTTGTTGCTTAAAATTTAATTTTCTACTTTAGGTAGCCTTTTTTTGTACTGTCTGCACAACTTGGGGCAGTTCAGAATTGCAGTCTTTTTGTTTTAATATACTAATTTATTTTATTATCTCAAAACCGGGAGCATAACATTCAACAGCAGCTCCCCCGAAAGCCAAATCTGCAGTAAAGTCATCATTTTCAGATGCTTCTTCGAGCCTTTCTATTACCACTTCAAAAACTTCATCCATCTCTTTTTTACCGTTTAGCAAATCAAAAACAGTATAAAGAGCTCCTGTTTCAAGAACATTTATGAGAGAATAATTATAAATTGAAAATCTACCGATGTTTTCTTCATCCGATTCAACTACAGATTTTAAAATTTTCACATAACTATCCAAGTTAGAATATTCTGTATCATAGGTCTCGCCTATACCATTGTAGGCCGTAGGAAATGATGGACAAATATAGATAAGGCCTCTTTCTTTTATATAATTTACTATTGGCTTTTGAGCAAGGCTGTTTGTAGAGAATATTGCCACATTTTCGCCCATGACTTCACCATGATTATATAAATAGTTGAGGGTGGCTTTTACGTTTTCACTTATAGATGATGCTGTTTCCGAATTTGTATCTTCAATATCCCTATAAATGTAATTTATTCCCTCGCTTTCACACTCCGTCTCAAAGCACGATGTAAGTTGAGCATAGAGAGGATTGCTGCCTATATGACGGGAGAAAGAAAGAAAAACAAAGTTTTCTGCTCCCTGTTTCTTTGCCTGAGCAATTATGTCTGCAGAATATTTTTTCCAATTTGCCACAAGCACAAGGTTTGCCGCAGAACATATTTCAGACATATTGGATTCCGGTTCAATAGCAACGGTAAAAATATCCGGGTTAACGGCATTTACACTTTGAATTGCATTATAAGTAAACTGCGTTGCCCTTGCATATATAATTGCACCTACATTTTTATCCTCTGCAATTTCTTGTGAAAGAGTAACTATTTCAGGGCTACCCACAACCAGCACACGACTATCTGCATACTCTTTAACGACGACAGTATTCGGATATTTTTTCTCAAGTGCTTTAGCTACTCTGTAGTCTTCGGGATATTGACCTTCCGGAGCAACCATTATAACAACTTTTTTTGTAGGCTCGGTTACCTGTGCAAAAGTTTCTTTCTCTGAATTATTCTCTTCGTAGTTGCCACAAGATGAAATGCAAAATATCATGGCAAAAGAAAGAAAAATACAAATTACCTTTTTTATCATATAATCACCTCAAAAGGTCAGCTTTGAATTTATACCCTTTAAGGTTTCTTCGTAAATTTTAAGCACCTTACGGTCATAGGTATATATACCGTTAAGTTCATTTTCTACATCACTTACTTGAGTATAAACAGTTGCGCAAAGGCCTCGTGCAATTAGTGGAATAACCTGTTTTTCATGAAGGGCAGCATAATGCTTTGAAAGCGAATCTTTATCTTTGAATTTAAGATAAAGTCCAAAAGCTTTATCCTCACTCCATCTGTGGTTTTTAACAGAATTTTGATATCCGCCGAATTCGCTTAAAACAATAGGTCTGTCTGCCGTTCTGCGAGCAGTGGGAACATGAACAGAGAAAACGTATTTGTGAATACTTTTAAAATCAGGGCCGTGTTGGTCATGCCATCCACTGGCGTGGTCAACAAATCTTGAAGGGTCATAAGATTTAATCCATTCACCTATTCTTTTTGCATCAAACTGTCCCCAACCTTCATTAAAAGGTACCCAGCAGCAAATTGAAACAGAATTATAAAGATTATCAATCATGCCGTGAAGTTCTTCTTCAAACTCTTTACGCCACTCAGGCTTATCACGATTAAAGACTTTGTATTGATTATCTTTTACATGAATGTTTATATTGGGAAGGCCGCCTGCATAAATTAAATTAAGAGGCTTTCCACCGCTCATCATATCTTGCCAAACAAGCATGCCAAGCCTATCACAATGATAATACCATCTCAGAGGTTCTTCTTTAATATGCTTTCTGAGCATATTAAATCCAAGTCTTTTCATTTCGGAAATGTCAAAAATCATTGCCTCATCAGTAGGAGCCGTAAGGCCGCTTTCAGGCCAATATCCTTGATCAAGAAGTCCTCTTTGAAAATACGGTTTATTGTTAAGTGCAAGGCGTGAATATCCGTTTTTATCTTTTATAATGGAGAACTTTCTCATACCGAAATACGAAAAGACTTCGTCACTTTCTCCAAGTGTCAATTTAAGATTATAGAGGAAAGGACTTTCGGGGCTCCAAAGCTTTGCGTTCGGAATAGAAATTTCATCGTCGGTTTTGATTTCACCATTAAATATAACATCGTCTCCGTCATAAACAGTAGCATTTAGCTTTCCGGAGCCTATAACATTAGATTTAATTTTTAGGATACCTTTGTCTATATCCGGTAAAAGTCGAATGAAATCAATGCGATTTTCACTTACCGGTTCAAGCCATACAGTTTGCCAAATGCCTGATGTGGCGGTATACCAAAACCCCACAGGCTTAAGGAATTGCTTTCCCCTCTGCTGATAACCGTCATCTGTCGGATCATAAACCTTAACAACAAGTTCATTTTCTCCGTCAATCAAATAATCTGTAATATCATAGGTAAATGGATTATATCCACCCCTATGGGTACCTACTTTCTTGCCGTTTATAAAGGTTGTACTTTCCCAATCAACAGATGTGAAATGGAGAAGCACTCTTTTGCCACTGAAATTATCGTTCAAAGTAAACATTCTGTGATACCAAAGCCTTTGAGAAGGAAGAAGAGGCTTTTGGATCCCAGAAAGCTCAGTTTCAACTGAAAACGGAACAGTAATCTTTCCGTCATATTCTTTCGGCATTGGCGCATTTGCATCTGTTATGGCATAATCATATTGTCCGTTAAGGCAAAGCCATGTTTTTCTTTCGAATTGAGGGCGTGGATATTCGCTAAGCGGGCAGGATTTGTCGACTTCATCTGTCCATATTGTATTTAGTTTATTCATACCGTCTTTCTCCTCTTATGTGCATTAATACCTGATAACCGATAAGGCTATAAAAAGCCTGATATAATTTCCAACTGGTTACGTAACTTTGTGAAGTTCTGTTAAACGATAGCCGTCGTTTACTTTTTCATTTGTATGAACGAAAGTAAACTCATCAATTTCTTTATGCTTGTCACAAGTAAACCTGAATTCAACAGTATAACTATCCTCTGATTTTTCTTCAAGCTCTATTTCGCCATCGGTGTTAAGAACCCATTTTCTACCGGCTTTTGTGTTTTCTTCATTTGACATATCATAACAAAACTTGCCATCTATATCTGCGTAAATAGGATAATCAGAAAGTATATTTTGGACAGCTTCATCCGTATAGGTACCATAAAGAGCTTCAACAAGTTCATCATATGATTTATATTTTGTGTCCGTAATCGGCGCCCAAGTTTTACCGTCCCTTTCAAAGGCATTTTCAGTATCCGCTTCAAGATGGCCAAGCACAAACACATCGTTATAAAATTCTTGATTAAGATTTACATAATTAATAAAAATACTGAGCTGTGCCTCACTGATATAACT
>CAVHYZ010000036.1:6102-14428 GCA_963640495.1 Acutalibacteraceae bacterium | reverse complement strand
GTGATTTTTTATGCAGTTGTAATAATCACATAAATACTTTACTATAAAAAGGTAAAAAAATCAACATTTAAAATGCTCTTCAGTGATTATCCTCAACTTCTTCATACTCTATATACTTCGTCTCTTCTTTTTTGCCTTGAATAAAAGATATTACTATCAAAGCAATTTTGGATATTCCGGCAACTAAAAGTGCAATACCGCAAGCTCTAACCGCAAAAGTACCTATTTCAAAAGAACGGACCACAAACACTGCTCCTAAAATAAGGTTTATTAATGCAACACACAGACTAATCCACCATCTATGATAGTTTGACCTTTTCATATCAACAGCAGCGCTCAAAGAATTAAGGCCGGAAACAAAAATGAAAGCGCCTATTGCTTTAAGAACAAAATTCAAAAGCCAAGAAGGATGTGCAACAAACAGCACGCCTATCACAAGTGCGATTATACTGAAAACAAGTCTCAAACCATCAGAAAATGAGCGCAGAGCATTAAAAACATAGGATAAAATCCCCACAATAGCAAAAGCAAGAAAAATTATACCCGTTACAGTGCTAAGAACCGTCAAAGATAGATTAGGCAAAAAGGTCATAAATCCACCCGTTACGGCAAGCAAAACACAAAGCGCTGCATATATCCATTTTGTTTTTTTCATAGTGTTATTTTCCTGCATTGAATCTGATGGCGTTATCAATCATGGTGCCGTTAAGGCCGGAAAGTATTCCGTATATTTGCCTCACAAGCTCGTTTACATTCTCCTGCATACCTTCATTAATCCACTTAATAATAAACCCGGTGATAATAAAGGTAATAGCATTTGCAATCATTTCCCTTTGTCCGATAGTAATCTTTTTACCTCTTGCCAAAGTTTTAACATCTTGCTCACAAATCATAAAAAGAGTTCTGTGAATATAATTTTCAAGATGCTCCGAACGTGAAGAATTATATATGTGGTCAATAATTTCTCTGTTGTCGCTAACCATATTAAAAAATCCCGAAATAGCATCTTCAATGGAGATGTCTTTCGACAAGCTTTTATAGTAACATTCAACTTCATGGTCAAATGTTGCATCCATTAAATTATCAATATCGCTGAAATAGTAATAAAATGTTTTTCTGTTGAGGCCACACTCATCTGTAATATCTTTTACAATTATATCTTCAAATTTTTTTTCCCTAAGCAAGCGTTCAAAAGCCTCAATAATCGTAACCTTTGTATTCTGTGACATAGTCACAAACACCTCCAATTCTATATTGGAAGATATTATAACACAAATTTTTCTTGAAAATGTTAAATTTCTGTGATATGCTAAAAAAAGTTTTTATATGGAGGGTTTTTATGATTTCAAATTTGATCGGCACAAAGCTTTTAAGTATCCTGGGAGTGGTCATTTCTCCCTGCCTTTGTGGTTTACTTATAAAAATATTCAAAAATAAGCTTCCAAAAGACCAAGGTAGAGAATTTGCTGTTGACGGAAAAAAATCTGCAGGAAAAATTAGGGGCGTTGGTTTAGTTTTTGTAATATCTTTCATAATTTGCGCTTTGATCTTTATTCCGGTAACTATTGAATATGCAATATACTATGTGCTGATTTTTCTCGGCATGCTCTCCGGCTATCTAGATGACCGCAGTGAAAAACCTTGGGGAGAATATAAGAAAGGCATTATTGATATTATAATTTCCGTAGGTACTGCAGCAACCTTTGTATATTTTAACAGCAATCTGTTAACCATCAGTTTCTTTGGCCATTCTTTGTCAATTCATCCCATAGTTTACGGCGTACTTGGTACAATCCTTGTTTGGATGATGATAAATGCAGTTAACTGCACAGATGGTATCGATGGTTTTTCAACTACACTCTCATCAGTTTCATTTATTTCTCTTGCAGCAGTTATTTTGCTTAAAGACACGGATTCCAATATGGTAAACCTTGTAGTAATTCTGATTCTTATATTACTACCATATCTTTGGAAAAATTCTGAGCCCAGTACAATGCTTATGGGTGATGCGGGTTCAAGAGCTCTAGGGCTATTTATGGCAATGCTTATAATGAAAACGGGAAATGCACTGCTTGTAATTCCCCTTTGCTGTGTAATTTGCTTCGATGGCCTCATAGGTATTGCAAAAATTTCCGTAAGAAGATTTTTAAGAATCAAAAACTTTCTTGAAGGTGTTCGTACTCCCCTTCATGATCATTTCAGAAAAAACAAAGGATGGTCAAACACCCAAGTTATTTACAGATTTTCAATGTTGCAAATTGTGATTTCTCTTATCACCATTTTGATATTAGGCAAATAAAAAAATCTGTTACAGCTCATACTTAACTTAAAATCGGCCTCTCTTTTTGAGAAGCCGATTTTTACTATATCCAATTATTCAACTGTAACCGTACCATCTTCGTCAACGGTGATTTTCATTCCGTCTTTAACATAATCAAGAAACTCTTTACCGAGTTTATCAACCGTTACCATCGGAGTATCAGTCCATACAGCAGAAAGAACTGCACCGGCAGCAGCAAGGGAATCAATAGGCTCCGCAAAAAGAAGGCAAGCAGGTGTTTTATCAAGAGCTTTCGCACAGTAAAGCACCATTCCGCCTGTGGTTGAACCTATGGTTTGAGGAAGACAAAGAGCTTTATTAAGCATTGATTTGCCATAAAGATCTGTGTTGTTTTGGTCACCACACTTAACCTCTTTATCTCCAAATTGAAGAGCATTTTGAAAAGAGGCAAGAGTGTTAAAACCACCATGTGATACAAGGGCTTCAGCTGAGCATTTTCCTGCAACTACAGGACGGCCTTTAAACTGTTTCATTTTACCATACCTCCCTTAGTTGTGATTATTTTGAGAATTTCATCGCTTGTACAGTAACGAGCTGTTGTATATGTTCTAAGCTTGTTTGAATTTGTAATAACATTCTTCTTTTTGCAAAGAGGATTATTCATATACATAAGCGGACAAATGTAGCTGAGAATTATGCCTGTTTCTTTGAGCTTTGCAGCGTAAGGAGTTTTGTTAAACTCTTCAATAACGCCGGGTGCAGCTGTGAAAACGGTGGGAACGGAAACTTTGCTTAAGCCGCTCTTTTTAAGAGCCTCGGAAACATTATCAGTCCACTCTTTAACTTGAGCAAGTGAAAGATGAGGGCAGCCGACAAAGCAAAGCTTTGCAGGAGCTTCTTTCTTTTTCCACATAATAGGATAATTATTCTTAACTCTTTCAAGTTCAGCATCGTCAATAACATAAACTTTTGCATTTTCCGCAATAAGTTTTTCGCCAAGTTCAACTGCTTCGGGAGTAAGATTTTCAATGTGATAAAGACCAACTGCACCATTTGATGCGGTAGCAGCGCCGAAATCTTTAAGATATGCGCAAGCTTCGTCATTAAGCTCTGTGCCAATCCACTTATCAAGGCCTTTAACAAAAGGTACATCTTCCATAACTTTCATACCAATTGCAGAGCCGAGTATCTGTGCTTCCGGCTTCTTTGTGGTTTTAACCTCAATAATCCATGTTGCTTTTCTGCCTTCGTCTGTAAGCAAGCCAAAGTAAGGAACAAACCCTGCGATCGAGCCCATAAGTTCAATAATACCGGAGTTTCTGTTGCAGCGAGCACCAAGCACGGAGTTTGCATAAACTACAGCTGAGGATTCTGCCCATGAAAGAATATCGCCCTTTTTAGGCTTGTTGCCAACTTCATCCATATAGCAAGTACAAGTGTAGGAATTTTTATCAATGAGTCCAAGCTTATTAAGCTGTGCATCATAGCTATCCTGCATTGTGTACATAAATTTTTTGAAAACAATATTTTCAAGGAAATTTGCAGGAACATTCGGGTCAAGAGGTTTGGGGTCAACGCTAAACTTTTGGCTTGAAAGTGCACCGGCAGCAATAAGCTGATCCATAAGGTCATACACAGGTTTCATAACCTTAAGGCCGAAACTTGTTACGAGGTGTCCTTTTTCACTTGTAACCGGAACCATCTTTTCGGCATCAAAAGCATCGCCATACATAACAAGGGTTTTCATAACCTTTGCAACCGTTTCGCCTTTGGAACCGTTGAGCAGCTCTACCTGCTCAGGGGTAAGGGTCATTTTGTAATCCATAGCTGTAACAATCCTTTCTGAATGTAATATATATAAATTTTATTCTTACGCATATTTACGGGGAATAATATACTTTGAGAAGAGTGTAAATATAGGTATAAGTTCAAGCCTTCCTGCCAGCATATCAAAGGCAAGTATCAATTTTGAAAGATATGAAAGAGAGCTGAAATTACCTGTGGGTCCTAATTCGTCGAAAGCAACACCAACATTATTTATACAAGTGATAACGCCCGAAATGGATTCAATCATACCGTGTCCGTTAATCGAAACGCCGAAAATAGAAAGACAAATAACTATAAAATAGAGAGCAAAATAGCTAGTGATGCTTTTTACCATTTCTTCATCAACAGGTTTTCCTTCAAATTTAATTGTTTCTACACTTCTGGGATTAAATGTTTTTCTGATATTGCGAACACTGCTCTTAAACAGAATAACAAGTCTTGAAACTTTAAGACCGCCACCTGTGGAGCCTGCACATGAGCCAATAAACATAAGCAACATCAATACCATTTTTGACATTGTGGGCCACAGATCAAAGTTTGTGGATGAAAATCCTGTAGTAGAAATAATTGAAGCAACTTGGAAATATGCATATCTTAAGGATTCTCCGAAGGGGTGGCTTGTAAATGTAAGCTCTAAGGTTATCACAAAAACAGCAGTTGCGATAATACCCAAATACCAGCGAAGCTCCTCGCTTTTAAGAACATGTTTGCCCTGTTTTATAAGTATCAGATAATAGAGGTTGAAGTTTACACCGAAAAGAATCATAAATGTAGCGATAACTACCTCTGCATAAGGACTATTATAGCTTGAAATGCTGTTGTTCATAACACAAAGTCCACCGGTTCCTGCTGTGGAAAAAGCATTTGTGATACTGTCAAACCAAGGCATACCGCCCAATCGTAACATTACAATAAGCACAAAAGTCATAACACAATAAATACCGTAAAGTATTCTTGCAGATGCACGCAGTTTTGATACAAGCTTGCCGACCTGTGGGCCTGGGGATTCCGCCCTCATTATATGCATTGCAGAGCCCTCGGTTTTGGGAAGGATGGCAATAACAAATACAAGTATTCCCATACCGCCTATAAAGTGTGTGAAAGCTCTCCAAAAAAGCATACATTTCGGTAAGCATTCTACGTCTGTTAAAATAGTTGAACCTGTAGTAGTAAATCCTGAAACGGTTTCAAAAAAGGCGTCAATAAAATTAGGGATTGTTTTACTTATAACAAAAGGCAATGCACCGAATATTGACATAAGAAGCCATACGAGAGCTACAAGAAAATAGCCTTCTCTTGCATAAATCTTATCGCGTTCCGGTTTTAACTTTTTTAGTGGAAATCCAACTATAGCAAGAAGAGCAATAGTTGCAACGAAAGAAAGAATCATCTTCCAATCATCCCTATAAATCAAACCGATTACTATAGGTAGGAACATCATAACCGCCTCTATAAGCAGTATGGAGCCTAACTGATTAAATATCTTTTTATAATTCAATTTCGCTCACCTTAAATGAAAATATCGTGCAGGTCTTCAATTATTCTGCCTGCTGTTACAACAATTACCGTATCTCCGCCCATCATAACATCATCGCCACCGGGAAATATGATTTTACCGTTGCGAATAACAGAAACAACAAGAAGATTTGAGAATATATGCAAATCCTTAAAAGGAATATTTTCGTAGCTTGCGTCATAAGGCACCGAGAATTCCAAAGCCTCAACTTTACCGCCAACCAATTTGTAAAGAGTGTGCATCTGTGAATTGCCGGCAGAGTTTTGAAGTGCTCTTACATATCTTGTTACAAGAGAACCGGCAACAAGCTGAGGTGAAACAATTGTTTCAAGGCCCATATCCGTAAGAATTGAGTAAGAATGTTTATTTACTTTTGTGATAACCTTTTTAACACTCTTTGAATAAGCGTAAAGAGAAACAATTATGTTTTCTTCATCAATTCCCGTGAGTGCGACGAGAGCATCTTGATTTTCAATACAAAGTTCGTCAAGTAAATCTTGATCTGTACCGTCTCCACATATAACAGTAACATCCTCAAGGGCATTTTTCAGCTTTTCGCATTTTAATTCATCTGCATCCACAAGCTTAATGTTACGGCTGGTTTCAGAAAGAAGCTGAGCTAAATAAAAGCCTACTCTGCCACCACCCACAATCATAACATTGTTAATTCTTTGCTTATAAACACCAATGGCTCGCATGAAAGAAGTGAGCTGAGTTCTTGTGCCCGTAAGGTTTATGGAGTCGTCCTTTTTTAACACAAAATCACCGGAAGGAATCGTGACCTCACTACCTCTTTGAACAGCGCAAACAATTATTTTTTGTTTGTATTTTTTTCTTATTTCATGAATCGGCATATCGCAAAGAGGATTATTCTCTCTAAGAACAATCCTTGCAATTTCGACCTTACCTCTTGCAAAAGAATCAACATTTGCAACAGAAGGGAAGCGAATAATTCTGGCAATTTCATTTGCCGTTTCATATTCGGGATTGATTATCATATTTATACCGATTTTTTTCATTAAGAATGTACCTTGATCGGCGTAGTCCGGGTTACGAACCCTTGCAATTGTATGCTCTGTGCCTAAATTTTTGGCAAAAGTACAACAAAGAATATTTAATTCGTCGGAATCTGTGCAGGCAATAATAAGCTTTGCTCTTTTGGCACCAGCTTCGGCAAGAACATCTATTGATGAACCGCTGCCGCAAATTCCCATAACATCATAAGTATCTACTATATTTGTAACAACAGAGCTTTTAGTATCTATTGCAACTATATCGTGGCCTTCCTTAGCAAGCTGAGATATTAAAGTGCATCCCATTTTGCCGGCCCCTACTACTATAATATACATAATTTATGTTTCCTTTCAAATTTGGATTCAGCTTTGTTTTTCAACTTTTTTCCACTCTTTAATAAGGAAAATCAAGGGAATAAATACAAGCACGGCAACTACTGCCCCGGCCATAAATATGTGGGGTGGCGGAAGATTTACTATTTCGCCGTAATCGTTTGTATATGTTTTTATCGCAAATTTTTCCGTAACAGCGGAGCCGACGGCAGGGCCAATAATCATGGGAACCATAACGCAGAAAATCATTCTGATGCCTTGGAATGAGCCGGCTTTTCCTTCGGGAGTAAAATCACGAATGGCAGCGGATAAAAGTATTGAAATAAGTCCGTATCCTGCAAGGAATATAACGGCACAAATTGCAAATTTAACAAGTCCTTCCGCAAAGTAACACGACACAAGCCCGATAACAAGAAGGAGTATTGACGGAACAGCAAAATAAGAGCGTCCGTACTTATCCATAAGAGAGCCCATAATAATTGCGCAGGCAATTACGGCTGCTATTACAAGCACTGCTACAACTGCAAGGGCAGGTGAAATATTGAGGTTTGCAAAATCAAGGCCGATTTGGTGCTGAACATAAATAAACAAATACGGGAAAAACACCTGAATAGCGGTTGCGTATATACAAAAACAAGCAAGTGAAAGGTAAAGGCCTTTATTTGACTTTATAACTGTTGGTCTGAATCCGTAAATAAGTTCACTGAAAAAGTGAGTTTCCTTCTTTTGACCGTTAAGCGAATCTTTAACCGTAAAAATTCCGATAATACCGCATATTGTAACAAGTATACCAAGACCCGTAAAACATGCGGGATAGCCAAAAGAACTTGCAAGCACACCGAATGCAACAGTAACAATTACCATAGCGAGTACAGGCAAAGTTGCAAGCACACCCTCAGTCCTTGCTCTGTTTTGGGGAACCGTAATATCGGTTATCCATGCATTGAAAGCAGCATCATTACTGGTTGAGCCCATAAATGTCATTATACAGTCCATAATGATAACAATAGAAACAGTTGCAGAAAGAGCGGCCACTGCGTCAACTTCAAACAACTTGCCCACATTTTCACGGGATATAAGAGCAAATACCATAACAGTAAAGCCCCAAACAATATATCCACCGCAGATAAAAATTTTTCTTTTGTTGATTTTATCACTCAGTGTTCCCATTATGAGAGTTGTGAGCACGGCAACAACCGAGGAAGCAGCAACCATATTTGAAATATCTTTTGAATCACCACCGATTTCGTTAAAAAGAAAAGTATTAAAATAGTTGTTTTCCACCGCCCAAGCAACCTGACCGATGAATCCGAAAAGAACTATATTAAACATAGTAAGCTTTCCGAGTTTTGCTTT
>CAVHYZ010000036.1:0-6092 GCA_963640495.1 Acutalibacteraceae bacterium | reverse complement strand
CTTTGTTTTCCATATTTTTCTCTCCCAATTAGTTATTTGTATTTCTTAATTACTCTTGCTACTATAAACGCTAAGCTCATACTTCCAACGGTATAAGCAATCTTACGCAAAGCAATGCTTTGCCTGTCTGTTATGTGTCTCATAACAGGCCCGAGGCTTTCGCTTTTTAAGTTGAATTCCTTAAAGTGTTTCAGTTCCTCGGTAAATTTATCCGGCGAATTTTCCTTTATTTCTACATATCTGACGCAGCTTCTGCAACCATCTGTATATGCTCTGAATCCAGCTGTTTTATGCTGAGCAAGAAATATGCCATCAACAAATCCGGAAATGTCATTTAGATGGTCATGGCCAAAAAAAGCTGCCTTAACATTACCCGCTTTTTTCCAACTGTCAAATTGTCCCTCGTTAACATCAGGAGAACAAGGTCCTTCCCCTAAATAACCTTTTGTTCCTTTTGCTTTAACATATCTGTTTTGAGATAAACTGCTGTGTCCTTTTACGGATATAGGATATTCCCAAATGTTTGCTTTTCTCAGCAATCTGTATTCTTCAGGTACGGGAATATGTTGGAATATATACGATGGCAATGGAGTACCACTATTTTGATTCGTTACTTTTTCATTTTCCTTTTCAAACCATTCAATTTGATTTTTATGCACACAATCATAAACAGATATTTTGGCATCAGAATATAAATTGTTTGAATTCAAAAACCAAAGAACTGCTTTTGGGGTTCTGCCATCATTACTATATAAAATTTCTTTAAAATCAGTTTTATCTTTTACGCCGTCGCATCGCATTATAAGCCCGTTAATATTGTTGCAAGCATTTATAATTTCAGTGTCACAATCAGAATCGTGCTCGTGGTTTCCCATTATGTAGGCTACTTGGATATTTCTCTCTAAAATCGGTGCACATATATCTCTGATGCCTTGTTCAAATTCGGATGGATTTCTTTTGCAAATGTCTGTGCTGAGAACGTCCCCCATGAGCACACACAAATCGGGATTAAATTCATTGAGCGAAGCAGTCATCAGTTTTTGCATATCTTTAAATTTTAAACTGTCTTTATAATCTTCTTTTTCATGTAAATCGCCAAAAATAAGAATGCCGAATTTTCCCTCAGAATTAAATTTCAGCACATTACCCCACCTTAATTTTGATTTTCAATTCTTATCTCACATTATAGTGTATTTTTTTACAGTGTCAACAAAAATATTGTTTATTTTGCCTATATATGGTAATATTTCATCATAAAAATATGTTATAGTGTATGAAAAAGGAGAAAAAGCAATTGCCGAGAGTACTAAATTATAAAATATCAGAATGTGATAACGAAATTAAAATATCCACGTTTTTGAAATATAAAAAAGGCTATTCTTCAAGGCTAATAACAAAACTTAAAACAGTAGAAAACGGGATTTTGCTTAACGGCAAATTTGCAAGAACCATTGATATAGTTAAAACCGGTGATATACTTACTGTAACGGTGCCTAATGGCAATTCTCAAATTGAAGCTATATATTCGAAACTTGATATTGTCTACGAGGATGACGACGTTATTGTTATAAATAAATCTCCTTATTTAGCTATGCACCCATCTCATAACCATCAAGGAGATACTCTTGCAAATGCCGTTGCGGCACACCTCGAAAAAGAGAATAAAGCCTGCACTTTCAGGGCAGTAGGTAGGCTTGATAAAGGCACTTCCGGACTTGTAGTGTGTGCGCTAAATTCTCTTGCTGCTTGCAAATTATCGGGAAAAATAAATAAAGAATACTATGCCGTTGTGAAAGGAAATCTTGAAGGCAGCGGAACGGTGGACGTGCCTATTTACAGACCGGATCCCATGAAAACTTTGAGAGCCTGTTCCTATGAACTCGGCAAAGAAAGTGCTGTAACTCACTGGACAGTTCTCGAAAATTACACTGATGCCACCTTGGTTAAATTAAGCCTTGAAACCGGACGTACTCATCAAATCAGAGTACACATGGCATACATTGGTCACCCACTTGCAGGGGACGGGTTTTACGGAGATTTTCATACGGAGTTTAATCACCAGCTTTTGCACTGTGGTAAATGCGAGTTTGTACATCCCGTAACAAATAAAACAGTAACTTTTACTGCAAACCCACCCGAAGAATTTGATTTTTTTAAATCGCATGAATTATGAAAACATAAATTGTGCATATTTTCCTTAAAATGTTGACTTTTTTACCCAATAATAGTAAATTTTATTATGATAGTTTATACACTGACGGAGGCAAACAAATTGAACTTTGATAACTTAATTGAATTTTCAAGATACGCTTTGCCCATACTTGCTGTTATTGTGCTTGGTCTTTGCCTTGCCGCACTGCTGAGAAGGCGACCTCAATATTTGGGCGAAGTTCAAATAATCAACACGGCAACCAGAGATTCATTTCCCCTTACAAGCCGTGAAACATCACTCGGCAGGCACAAAAACTGTGACATCATATTAAATTATCCCACGGTTTCAAGGCAGCACGCAGTTATAATCTGTGGTAAAGACGGCTGGTACATAAAAGGAATCAACAATTCCGACTCTAAAGTATTTATAAACGGTAATCCTATTGAGAAAAAACAAATGATAAAAACCGGTGACAAAATCAAACTTGGAGAGGTTACACTCATATTTGATAACAGAATCGATTAACGGGAGGAAACATTTTGGCACGAAAAAGAATTAAAAACAAACTGGCAGTACCTGCCGGAATAATAACGATAATATTGGCGATAGTCGGACTTATAACAGTAATTCATCTTACTGTAAATTTTACGGAAAGCCAAAAAGAAAAATCAATAAAAAAAGCAAACTACGAGGCATTTCTTAAGCCAATAGTAATGTTTGATCCGGATCCATTTGACGATTTAACAAAAGCCGACCAATCACAGCTACTTTATGCTGCTGTTTGGAACTTGTTGCTTGATGAAGAAGGAATGAGCAAATATTCCTATTCTCAGGGCGAAACTTTCGGAATACAAGTACCTCAGGCCGATATTGAGGCAAGTTTTGCTACTCTCTTTGGTAATGAGATCGATGTAACAGCTCTTCATAATACCGTTGATATGAGCAGTTACGATATCACATACGATTCGGCTCTTCAAAGCTATATTTTACCAATCACAGGCGTTGATTCCGTATATTCGCCAAAGGTTTACAACATAGATAAGCAAGGCAGCAGCTACGTGCTTACAGTCGGTTATATAGGCACGAAAGCATGGGCTGACATTGATGATGGAAATTACAAGGTACCGGAACCTGATAAATACATGATGATTACTTTAAGAGAGCAAAGAGACGGCAACGGTATGTATGTTTCTTCCATTCAAGAAACAGACGGTCAAGAATATGTGACCAAGTCTTCCGGTGAAGAAGAATATATTGAAGAAGAAACAGAGGCTCAAACCGAAGCAGAAACAGCCCTTACGGAAGCTACTTCGGAAACCCAACCTCAATTTGAAACAGTTACCGATGAAAACGGAGAATCTGTTACAGACGAAAACGGTGAAGCAGTAACTCAAAATCTTACTGTTGAAAGCACCGAAGAAACAATCAATAACGAATCAGAAGGTTCAACTGAAGGCCAAACTGATTGAGGAAATCAAAATGACATCATTTGAAAAATACTCAAAGGCTCTTGAATTTGATAAAGTTCTTGAAAAGCTGGCAGAATATGCAAGTTGTGCCGATGCAAAAGAGCAGATATTGAATCTAAAGCCCGAAACAGATATAAATCTTGCAAAAGCATTACTTAATCAAACGGTAGATGCACACATGCTCCTTGCAAGATTCGGCGGTCCGTCTTTCGGTGGAATAAAAAATGTAAATAATTCCCTTGCAAGAGCTGCAGCGGGCAGTGTGCTTAATATAAGGGAACTTCTTGACATCGGAGAAGTTTTAAGAGTTATCCGTTCACTCACCCAGTGGAGAAGCACAAACTCCGGCGTATCAAGTGTACTTGACACATTTTTTAACGCTTTGCAGCCAAATAAATTTCTTGAAAGTGCTATTTTTACCGCTATAATTGCTGAGAACGAATTCGCAGATAATGCTTCCCCTGCTCTTGCGGAAATCAGAAGGAAAATTCGCATTCAGGAAAGTAAGGTTCGTGACCAACTTGACAAGCTTACACGTTCTCAAAATTTCTCCAAGTATTTGCAAGAAAATATAGTGACTCAAAGAAACGGCAGATTTGTTGTGCCTGTTAAAGCTGAAAGCAGGGCGAATGTGCCCGGTCTTGTGCATGACACCTCTGCAAGTGGCGCAACGGTATTCGTTGAGCCTATGAGTGTTGTTGAAGCAAATAACGAAATCAGAGTTCTCCAATCCAAAGAAAAAGAAGAAATTGAAAGAATTTTATATGAATTATCATCTACTGCCGGTGATTATGCTGAAAGTATTAAGAACAGCTATGCCTGTGCGGTTGAAATCAATGTTATTTTTGCAAAGGCACAATATGCTTATAACATTAAAGGAAGCCCTGCAATTCTTAACGATAAAGGAATAATTTCCCTCAAAGGTGCAAGGCATCCCCTTATAGATTCAAAGAAAGTTGTTCCGGTAGATATTTCTCTCGGGAAAGATTTTAATACGCTTGTAATTACAGGCCCCAACACCGGTGGTAAAACCGTATCAATAAAAACTCTTGGCCTTTTATCCATGATGGCGATGTGCGGTTTGATGATTCCCGCCAACGACAGAAGTGAGATTTCCGTTTTTGATGAAATTCTTGCGGATATAGGTGATGAACAAAGCATTGAACAATCCCTCTCAACTTTTTCGGCTCACATGACAAATATTGTTCATATTATGAAAGTTGCCAATGATAAAAGCCTTGTGCTTATTGACGAATTAGGTTCCGGCACAGACCCGGTGGAAGGCGCCGCTCTTGCCATGGCAGTTTTGGAGCAATTAAATAAGCAAGGTGCAAAGATAGCCGCAACCACTCACTATGCCGAATTAAAAGCCTACGCATTAGGAACTCCCGGAGTTGAAAACGGATGTTGTGAATTTGATGTTGCAACTCTCAGGCCGACTTACAGGCTTCTTATAGGTGTACCAGGCAAATCGAACGCCCTGTCGATTAGTGAAAAACTCGGGCTTAACCTTGATGTAATAGCAAGGGCAAAAGATTTGGTTTCTTCCGAAAATAAAGAATTTGAAAATGTAGTTGACAAATTGGAAGAAACCCGAAAGAAAATGGAAAACGAATACGATACAGCTCGTATTTTATCCGAAAAGGCTGCTAAAGAAAAGGAAGAAGCCGAAAAGCAAAAAAAGGAAATTGCCCTGATTCGTGAACAGGAAATGGAAAAAGCGAAAGGCCAAGCACTAAAGGTTGTAGAGC
Source organism: Acutalibacteraceae bacterium (assembly GCA_963640495.1). Lineage (GTDB taxonomy): Bacteria > Bacillota > Clostridia > Oscillospirales > Acutalibacteraceae > CAG-177. Next base: position 720 of record CAVHYZ010000036.1, on the reverse strand, counting down.
AAGCAAAACGAGAGGCTTACACTCTTTTGCAAGAGCTTGATAAATTGAAGAAAGAGCAGAAAAAAACAAAGGATGCAGCTGAGCTTGCAAGACGTGCAAAGGCAACGGTTAAAAAAGGTATCAGTGCAATCGACTCTGCAGCAGATCCCATTACCGAAGTTGATGACAACGAAGATTATGTGCTTCCGAGGCCTCTTGTTGCAGGTGATAATGTAATTATAAGAGATTTAGGTAAAACTGCAAAAGTTATTTCCCCTGCAGATAAAAGCGGAAACGTTGAGGTTCTTGCCGGTTCAATAAGAACGAGAGTTAAAGAAACCAATTTAAAGCTTACATCTGCCCCAAAGCAAGAGAAGAAATTAAAATCTTCACCGAAGCTTCAAGGTGATAGCAGACTTACAATGGAAGCTAATACTCGCATTGACCTCAGAGGAATGACCGTTGACGACTGTTTAATTGAGCTTGACAGATTTATTGATAAAAGCCTCAGAACAGGATTGAAGGAATTCACTGTTGTTCACGGCAAAGGAACAGGGGCTTTAAGATCTGCAGTAACAAGATATTTGAAATCCTCCCCTTATGTTGAATCTTCGAGGCTTGGCATTTATGGCGAAGGCGAAGACGGAGTTACAATAGTTGTTTTGAAATAAAAAATGCCTAAAAGTCCGTGAAAAACATAAAATTTTTCTTGACATTAAGGCAAGTTTATAGTATAATCAG
>CAVHYZ010000035.1:0-18567 GCA_963640495.1 Acutalibacteraceae bacterium | reverse complement strand
GTGTTTACAGATTAATGTCATTAATTATGATAGAGGAGGAAAGCTCAAAATGACAAACAGCGATGTTTGGTACACCGTTGTTTGTGCCTGATTACTAATTTAAATCCTCTCACCTTTCGGGGTGAGGGGATATTTTATGCAAAAATTTTTAAAATAAAATATTTTTCTTCCATTTTTTTCTGATATAGGTTACAATATTCTAAAACTATTATGAATGGAGAGGATAATATGCATTATGAAATAAAGCGCGGCTTTGAAGGCAAAGATAAAGATACTAAAGTTATTTGGAACGAGAGTGAAACAAGATTTATCGCTCTTTCTAAATTAAACGATGCTGCCTATTGGGTTGATTTTGAATTAAATGCTCCCATTAAAGATACTTATATAATGATTCCTGCCTGTGCCTATAATGGTAATAGATTTGAAGCTGTTGAGCGGCATTACCCGCCAATGTATACAGAAAACGAAATGGGTGTAGATGTGCCTATTCGTATGACTGAGGTGCCTCGTTTAGCTAAAGAGGGCGATTCCTTTATGGATGTGACAACCGGAGATATGGCAGTGCCCTGCGTTTGCGTTTTTAATAAAAAACTAAAAAAAGCTTTTATGGTATTTTTCAATCAAGGTGACCACGGCTTAAATCACGGCGTAACCCTTGAGCAAATAGGCGATAAACTGTTAATTCGTCTTCGTGCTCCCGTAAAACGTCGCCTTATATATCATTGGTACAGTGGTATTCCCACCCTTCGAGAAGATCCATCAGTTGACGAGCATTTAAAGGTAAAAAAGGGAGAGGAAACAGTTATTCCTCATCATATTTTTATGTTTGATTGTGAGGATATACCTGCTCTATATCGCGAATTTTTTACAAGAAGACATCAGTTTGTCAGCGGTGCCGCTCATGCAAATTTACCTTTCTCTGCTTTTTGGAAAATGGCAGAAAAAGAGCTTAATGCAACTCATTATTTAGATAATCTTGAAATGTATACTCTTGATGCTCAAGACGGACGCCGTACATCTCATTTTGGGGTGTGGCAAGCTGGTTGGGTTGGCGGAGGAATGAACTCCCTTGCCGGTATATTTGAAGGCAGCAAATTAACCCGTGAACGTTCTGTTAAAACTTTAATTTTTGCCGCAAATCACCAAAGCAAAATCGGCTGGTATTACGGTTGCGCAGACAGTGAGGGAAAAGTTCGTCACGATTGTTTTTCGCATTATGAGGAAAAATATAATATGGTGCTTATCCGTAAGCATGTGGATTTGGTGTTCTTTATGTTCCGCCAAATCATTGCCCTCAAAAAAATGAATATTGAAATTCCTCAAATTGTTTACGATAGTGCTGTTAATGGCGCAAATGCAGTTGTTGAACTTTGGGAAAAATACGGCCAACTTGGTCAATTTATAAATGCAGAAACCGGTGAAATAGTAGTAGGAAATTCCACAAGCGGTGCTATGGCTCCTGCTTGCCTTTGCGCAGCTTATAATGTATCCGGTGATGAAAAATATGCAAAATATGCTCATGAAATCGGAGATTTCTTCTATCGCACAGCCACAATGGAAGGCGTAACAACCGGTGGCCCCGGCGAAATTTTACAAGCTTCCGATTCCGAAAGTGCAACCGCATTAGTTGAAAGCTTTGTTGCGCTCTATGAAATGGATGGAACGGACAAATGGCTTAACTGTGCCTGTGATGCCGCAAATCAGCTTTCAAGCTGGGTTGTTTCTTATGATTATATCTTTCCTAAAAACAGTGCTATGGGTAAACTTCATGTTAAAGCAAACGGCAGTGTTTGGGCAAACGTTCAAAATAAGCACTCCGCCCCCGGGCTTTGTACGGCAAGTCCAATCTCCTTACTTAAAATTTATCGTGCTACAGGTGATGAGAAATATCTTGAGCTTATGTGCCATATTGCGCATTTCATGCCTCAAACCGTATCCTATGCAAACCATCCGGTTATAACAAGTTCAGGAAAGGCCCTTAAGGATTCGGAAATTTGCGAGAGAGTTAATACATCTGACTGGGAGGGCAAAGATAGAGTTGGCGGTAATATATTCGGTGCTTGCTCATGGCCTCATGTTTCTATGATGCTCACTTGGACAGATATGCCCGGAATATATGTAATTCCTTCTCGTGATATTGTTTGCGTATCAGACCATGTTAATGCATGGATTGAAAATGATAAATTATATATTCAAAACACAACAGAATTTGATGCGACTATAAAAGTTCTTGTTGAAAACGAAGATAACATAAAAGAAAAATTAGGCTTTTATTGGCATAATAAATTCAGTAAAGTGCCGGTAAAATCAGGCGAAACTGTAAGTGTATGCTTAAATATAATGTAAATTTTCTATAATTTTGTTTTTAGGTATTGCATATTTTTGGACTTTCTATTATAATTAAAACACTATTGTTTGGAGGTTATCTCAATGATAAATGCTTTAAGCCTATTGGCAACATCAAGTTCCACTGCATCTGGTTCCACCGCAAGTTCAGGCAGCTCATTCAGTATGATTATACTTATGGTTGCACTTTTCGCTGTTATGTATTTTGTTATGATTCGTCCTCAAAAGAAAAAGCAGCAAGAAGAACAAAGTATGCGTGACAACATTCAAGTTGGTGATGAAATTACCACCATCGGCGGCATTATGGGCAGAGTCGTTACCGTTAAAGAAGATGCTCTTATTATTGAAACAGGCGCTGACAGAAACAAAATGAAAATAGCTCGTTGGGCTGTTTCTCAGAATAACACCGCTAATGAAAAGGCAGAAGCTGAAAGACAAGCTGCTAAGGAAGCTGCGGAAGCTGAAAAGAAAAAGAAGCTTGAGGATGCTGCTGAAGAAAGCAAATCCAAGAGAAAAAAATCAAAAAAGAATAAAGACGATACTTTTGATGCGTAAGGAGAATATGTAATGGCAAAGTTAAATGATATTGATAAGGCTGCTGCATCAAAAGGCAAGGGCCTTGAAACTCTTTGGCAATTTATAAAATTTATTGTAGTTTCTTTAGGAGCTTTTGTAATTCAAACATTTTTGCCTTATCTTATTAAAGCTCCCATGAGTGATGGATTTCTCCACAGAGCATATAGTTTTTGGATTTTCCATAGTGAAGCTCCTGATCCTGAAACAGGAATTATTGCTGCAGGCCTTGGTGTGTTTATTGCGGCAAATGTAAGTAATGTAATTGCTCAAATAGTTTCTTTTTTTATTAACAGAGATAAAACTTTTAATAGCGATGCTAATGTTGCAATTACCCTTCCTATTTACATTATATTCACTATTGCTCTTATTTGCTTCTCGGCATGGCTTTCACCAACTCTTATTACATTCTTTGTAAATCACAATCTTGAGGGCGCTTCTCTTGGCCTTTCAGGTGCAATTTGCGGAGCTATTCAATTCTTCCTTTATTTCCCCGTTGATAAAATTCTTTTCCATAAGAAAAAGGAAGAAACAGCAGAATAATTTAACTTATAAAACTAACGGCGTAGCCCATCGGGCTACGCCGTTTTACTATGCCTATATGTCTTTTATCTTTCTTCTCTAAAATATGTAAGTCCAAGGCTCTGTGGAGGTTGATGCTCTTTCTTTTTCCTTGCACTAATTGCAATAAGAACAAGTATTGTAACGAGGTAAGGTAGCATCTTTATAATCTCTTTAGCACTTGATGAAAGGCCGGGAATATACACACAGATAATATAAAGACCACCAAATATAAATGAACTGAAAATGGCTGATTTGGGCTTCCAAAGGGCAAATATAACTATTGCAACCGCAAGCCAGCCTCTGTCACCGAAGCCGTTATTTGTCCATGCACCGGCAGTGTAATCCATAACGAAATAAAGTCCGCCAAGGCCTGCAATCATTCCACCGATAATAGTAGATAAATATTTGTATCTTGTAACATTTATGCCGGCAGCATCTGCAGTTGCAGGGTTTTCACCAATAGCTCTCAAATTTAAGCCGACTCTCGTTTTATTAAGAATAAATGATGAAATAATTGCAATGATTATTGCTACATAGGCAAGGAATCCGAATGAAAGGAAAGTGTTACCGAAAAGTCCGAGCTTGCTTGCAAAGGGAAGGCTTGTTTTATAAGCTAGGCCGGTATCAAGAAGTGAAATTGAACCGCTTTCGTTAAAAAGCTTAAGCAGTGAACCACCGAAGAAATTACCAACGCCAACACCAAATGTTGTAAGGGCAAGTCCTGTAACGTTTTGATTTGCTTTAAGTGTTTGAGTAAGAAAAGCATAAATCAAAGCCATTAAAGCAGAGCCTATAAGCGAAGAAACAAGAGAAATAAGAATACACAAAATAGGAGTTGTGGTTTCAACGCTATGCTCATAAATATATCCGCCTATAATGCCGGAAATACCTCCAACATACATTATGCCGGGAATACCAAGGTTAAGGTTTCCTGATTTTTCTGTAATAATTTCACCTGTTGCACCAAACAGAAGGGGAATACTTTGTATAATAGCGGCATTAACAAATGAAGCAGCAGTTTCTAACATTATTACTCACCCTCCTTTTTTGTAGCTTTAATTTGATAGTTGATAAAGAATTCGCAGCCGATAATAAAGAAGATTATAATACCGGTAAGAATATCCGAAATGCTTTCATTAAGATTAAAATTCATGGCAATTTCACCTGCGCCTCTCTGGAGAAAAGCAATAAGGAAAGAGGTGAATACCATCATAAACGGATTGAATTTTGCAAGCCAGGAAATCATAATTGCAGTAAATCCATTGCCGCCTGCAAGGTTTTTTGAAATTGTGTGGTTAGTGCCGGAAACAAGAAGAAAACCTGCAAGGCCGCATATGGCACCGGAAAGAATCATTGTGCGGATAATTACTTTTTTAACATCAATTCCGATATATCTTGCCGTGTTTTCACTTTGACCTACAACGGAAATTTCATAGCCGTGTTTACTGTATTTAAGGTAAATAAACATTACAACTGTAAGAACAGCTACAATTAAAATGTTTAATAAATACTTTTGACCGAATAGTTCCGGAAGCCAACCGGCTTTTGTTGTGGAGTTTACAAGGCCCATAACACTTGAACCGCTCGGAACCCAAACCATAATTGCAAATGATACAAGCTGAATTGCAATGTAGTTCATCATAAGGGTGAAAAGGCTTTCGTTAGTGTTCCATTTTGCCTTGAAAATTGCGGGAATAATTCCCCAAATAATGCCACCCAAAATAGAGGCAATGAGCATAGCAATTATTAAAAGTACATTAGGAATTCTGTCACCTACCATAAACATAATTACCATGCTGCAAAGTCCGCCGATTACGACCTGACCTTCAGCACCTAAATTCCAAAATTTCATTTTGAAAGCAGGTGTTACTGCAAGAGAAATGCAAAGTAAAATAGCAAGATTTTGAAGTAAAATCCAAAACTTTCTTGTGGAGCCAAAGCTGCCTTTAATCATTGCTGCGTAAACTTCAAGGGGGTTTTGCTTAGTTAAAAAAACTATTATGAATGCGCAAACTATAAGTGATAGAATTATAGCCGCTCCCCTGATAAGCCATGCCTTCCACCAAGCTATCGCAGGACGTTTGGCTATATGAAAAAGAGGCTCTTTTGCTTCTTTATTTTGTTTACTCATTAATCGAACCTCCTTCAGATTTTGTCATCAGCAAACCTATTTCGCTCTTGTTTGCGTTCCTGCCGTCAACTATGCCGGAAACTTTGCCTGAGCTTATAACAAGAATTCTGTCACAAAGCTCAATAAGTACATCCAAGTCTTCACCAACAAAGATAACCGCAACACCTTTCTTTTTTTGCTCATTAAGCAAGTTATATATTTGATAGGATGAGTTAATATCAAGCCCTCTTACGGGGTAAGCAACCATAAGAACGGTGGGCGAAGCTGCAATTTCACGGCCCACAAGAACTTTTTGCACATTACCGCCGGAAAGCCTTCTAACAGGAGTTGTTGCACTTGGAGTTACAACTTCAAGATCATTAATGATTTTATCTGCAAGGACTTTAGGAGGCTTTCTCTCGAGAAATACTGATTTACCTTTTCTATAGCTTCTGAGCATCATATTATCAATGATGTCCATATTTCCTACAAGGCCCATTCCGAGTCTGTCTTCGGGAACAAATGAAAGCCTAACACCAAGTTCCCTGATTTGAAGAGGAGTTTTATCTCTTAAATTATCATCACTGTTAGTTTTGGGATTATGATATACGATTTCGCCACTGTCAAGCTTTTGAAGGCCGGCAATTGCTTCCAGCAGTTCTTTTTGACCACTACCAGCAATGCCTGCAATGCCGAATATTTCTCCACCCTTAACATTAAATGATATGTCATCAAGAATTTTTATGCCTTCTTGATTAGTGCAGTTAATATTTTTAATTTCAAGTCTGTCAACTGCATTTGAGCAATCGGTTCTGTCGATATTGAGGCTGATTTTTTTACCTACCATCATTTCCGTAAGTTCAGTTTCATTTGTCTCAGCTGTTACAAGAGTGCCGATATATTCGCCTTTTCTTAGAACAGAAACTTTGTCTGAAATAGCAAGAACCTCATGAAGTTTGTGAGTAATTATAACAATGGATTTGCCGTCTTCTTTCATTTTACGCAAAACCTCAAAGAGCTTTTGTGTTTCTTGAGGAGTAAGAACAGCCGTAGGCTCATCAAGAATAAGAATATTTGCGCCTCTGTAAAGCACCTTGATTATTTCAACGGTTTGCTTTTCTGAAACAGACATTTCATATATTTTCTTAGAGGGGTCAATTTCAAAGCCGTATTTTGAGCTGATTTCGGCAACTCTTTTTTCTACCTCTTTAATATTAAACTTGCCTTTTTCTTTAAGGCCGAGGACAATATTTTCGGCAGCTGTAAAAATATCAACGAGCTTAAAATGTTGGTGAATCATACCGATTTTGTGGTCAAATGCGTCTTTTGGGGATTTGATAACCACTTCTTTACCATCAATAAAGATTTGACCTGCATCAGGGAAATAAATACCTGAAATCATATTCATCAGTGTTGTTTTACCACTTCCGTTTTCACCGAGAAGGGAAAGAATTTCGCCCTTGTCAACAGTAAGGTTTATATTCTTGTTTGCAACAATACTTCCGAAGGTCTTTGTTATATTTTTGAGCTCAATTGCAGGTGTACCCATGTCATACCTCCGTTTTATTTTCTGAAAACAATTTACAAATTATAAACTCTTTTCAAAAAGTAAATAAAAAATTTTTAGGGCGAAGCGAAAACGCTTCGCCCGATTAGTACTTATTGATTAGTTAATGGTAATACCGTCAATATCAACATCAAAGTAAGGAGCTGATCTGTATTCACTTTCGTGGAAGTAACCATTTGCAATAGCCTCAGTATCCTTCTCATAGTTAGCATCGGTATTAACATCGGCCATATATGATGTAAGTGCTTCACCACCTACTGTGAATTTAGCTGTGTCAAATACATGAAGTGTGCCTGCTTCAAGCTGAGCTTTAACCTCTGCAACTTTTTCGTCTGTGCCTTCAGCGGCAACAGCTTCGTTAATTTCAAGAAGTTCTACTGAACCGGATTCAATTGAGCCTGTCCAGTCTGTGTCAATTGCACTGCCTGTTGCTACTGCTTCTATAGCATATTTGTAGTAAGGAGCCCAGTTGATTCTTGATGAAACAAGAGCAGTATTGGGAGCGATAGAAGCGGTGTTGATGTTGTAAGCAACGTTGGGAACACCCTTCTCTTCACAAGCTTTAGGAGCACCTTCTGAGTCAGCATGCTGGCTGATAAGAACGCAGCCGTTATCAATGAGTTTAAGAGCTGCTTCTCTTTCAAGTGCGATATCAAACCATGAGTTTGTAAATACAACTTCCATAGTTACGTTCTCAACAACGGAACGAACGCCAAGGAAGAATGATGTGTAACCTGATTTTACCTCTGCATAGGGGAATGCACCAACATAACCGATTTTAACTGATTCAGCACTAACGTCGCCAGCATCAATCATAGCTTGAAGTTTGCAGCCTGCAACAACACCGGCAAGGTAACGACCTTCATAAATTGAAGCAAATGCGTTGTGGAAGTTAGATACATTCTCTGTGTGAGCATTTGTACCTGTAGCATGGCAGAACTGAACTTTGGGGAATTCTTTCGCAGCCTGAAGAACATAGGATTCATGACCGAAAGAGTCTGCAAAAATTACATTACAGCCTTCTTCAGCAAGCTCAGCAGCAGCATTGTAACAGCTGTCATCCTCGGGAATGTTTGTCTTAATGAGTACCTGATCGTCAGAAAGACCGAGTTCGGATTGAACCTCTTTAAGAGCACTGATGAAGTTGTTGTCGTAAGTTGAGTTTTCATCGTGAAGGCAGATAAGACCAATCTTAATTGATGAATAGTCAACGCCTTCTGCTGTGCCGGCCTTTGTGTTTGCTGTTGTGTTCTCATCACTCGATGTTGAACCACAGGCAGCAAGGCCAAGTACAAGTATCAGTGAAAGAACGATTGCGAGTACCTTTTTCATAATGATTACCTCCAAATATTTTTATTAGCCAAAGGTGATGATGCCATCATCTATGGAATTAATAACAGCAAGAGATTCAACATGGTAGCCTTTCGCTCTCAGCTCTTTGCCGCCGGGTTGAAAACCTTTTTCAATGCAGATGCCAACACCTTCTACTGTTGCACCTGCTTGTTCTGCAATGGAAATAAGTCCGTTAACGGCACCACCGTTAGCAAGAAAGTCATCTATAATAAGTATATGGTCATCAGGCCCTAAATATTTACGGGAAATACCAATCTGAGTGGTTTCACCTTTTGTGAAAGAAAAAACCTCACCGGCGTAAATGTCATTGCCGACATTACGGTGAATACCTTTTTTGGCAAACACCACTGGCACATTGAAATACTGTGCTGTTATGCAAGCGATACCTATACCGGAGGCTTCTATTGTTATAATTTTGTTAATTTTTTCATTTGAGAAAAGTCTTTTGAATTCTTTTCCGATTTCATTGAGCAACTTAACGTCGATTTGGTGATTTAGAAACATGTCAACCTTAACGATATCAGTACCTATTATTTGGCCTTTTTCCTGAATCATCTTCTCAAGAATTTCCATGTTTAAATCACTCCCAATTAATATGAAAAAATCACAAATTCATTATAATAAATAATGAAATAAAAATCAATAGCAAAACATAAAAATGTTAAGGGTATGTGAATGATATTTTTTGTAATAATGAACAGAAAGAGCAACTTTTATAATCTTTCTGTCAGCTCACATATTATAGAATTAGAAATAAGAAAGCCTTTCGGAGTTAGATTTATGTGCTTATCATCAATAATTGCAAATCCATTTTTCATCAGCACTTTCCCATAATCAAAAAAATCATTTGTTAATTTGCAATTATATCTTTCCTCAAATTCTTGAAAATTTATACCATCTTTAAGCCTTAACTTTAGCATTATATATTCTTCTTCATCACCACCGATGCCGTCATCGAAGGGCATGCTACCATCAATAAAAGCTTCAACATCCGGTGAATAATAAAATCGCTTACCACCTATGTATGAATGTGCAGCAGGGCCGAGCCCGAGATATTCTTCTAAATTCCAATATTTTAAATTGTGTTTGCTCTCGAAGCCTTTAATAGAATAGTTTGATATTTCGTATTGATTAAAGCTGTTATTTTCAAGAGTTTCTGTTGCTAAAAGATACATATTTGCCGTTTCGTCTTCATTTGGCAAATTATATCTATCAATGTGCTTTTGAAGAAATGTGCCATCCTCAACTTTTAAAATATAAGAGCTGATATGCTTTGCACCCGATGAAACGCAAAAATCAATTGATTTTAATAGGCTTTCTTCGGTTTGGTCGGGAATACCTATCATAAGGTCAAGAGAAATATTTTCTATCCCTGCTTTATATGATTTTTCAATAGCCTTTAAAATCTCATTTTTGCCCGAAATTCTGCCGAGTTTTTTTCTTTCTCGGTCTATTGCACTTTGAAGACCCATGGAAATCCTGTTTACACCCGCATCATGTAATTCTTTAAAAGAAATATTGCTGTTTTCGATACCAACATCCGATGGGTTGCACTCCACTGTAATTTCACAGTCATCAGTGTGGTTTATGTTACTCAAAATATCAGCTAAAGCGGTAGAGCCGAGTAAGCTCGGCGTACCGCCACCAAAATAAACCGTATCAAAAATTAAGTCGTTTTCTTTTAAATGCTTTTTAAGTGAATTTATATATCTTTCTTTTATACCTTGTTTTGGAACAAAAGAATAAAAATCACAGTAAGGACATTTGCTTTTGCAAAAAGGAATATGAATATATAGGCCAATGCTTTTTTTGTCAGTTATCATCATCGAGCTTAAGAACTGCCATAAAGGCCTCTTGAGGTACTTCAACAGTGCCGAAATGACGCATTCTCTTTTTGCCTTCCTTTTGTTTTTCAAGAAGTTTTTTCTTTCTTGTTATATCACCGCCGTAGCACTTTGCAAGCACATCTTTGCGCATGGCTTTAACGGTTTCACGGGCAATAATTTTTCCGCCGATACCGATTTGAATAGGTATTTCAAACATCTGCCTTGGAATGTTTTCTTTTAATTTTTCGGCTATCTTTCTTGCTTTATTGTAGGCATTATCTGCGTGAATAATAAATGAAAGAGCGTCAACGATATCACCGTTAAGCATAACATCCAGTTTAACAAGTTTTGATTGTCTGTATTCACTTATTTCGTAGTCGAAAGAAGCATAACCTCTTGTTCTTGATTTAAGAGAATCAAAGAAATTGTAAATTATTTCATTAAGAGGAAGCTCATAATGAATGTCAACTCTATCCGGTGTGATGTAGTCCATGTTTTTGAAAACGCCACGTCGTTCTTGGCATAAATCCATAATTGTGCCCACATATTCAGATGGTGAATAAATATGAGCATCTGTAAACGGCTCTTCGCATGAAACAATGTTTGCAGGGTCGGGGTAATGCGTGGGGTTATCTATGCTTACTTGCGTTCCGTCCGAAAGATTGATTTTATACACAACGCTCGGAACTGTGGTTACAAGATCAAGATCGTATTCTCTCTCAAGTCTTTCTTGTATGATTTCAAGATGAAGGAGCCCAAGAAAACCGCATCTGAAACCAAACCCCAATGCCCCGGATGTTTCAGGCTCAAAGCTTAAAGCAGCATCGTTAAGTTGTAATTTTTCAAGTGCATCACGGAGATTCTCATAATCGGCTCCGTCAGCGGGGTAAATTCCGCAGAATACCATCGGATTAACTTTGCGATATCCCGGCAAAGGTTCTTTTGCCGGATTTTGAACTGTGGTCACTGTGTCGCCGACTCTTGCGTCGCCAACGGTTTTAATGCTTGCAGTAATATATCCGACTTCACCGGCGGTAAGTCCATCACAAGGCTCCGGCAATTGCGCACGCATATATCCGGTTTCAACTACCGTAAATTCAGCACCTGTTGCCATAAGTCTCATGGTGTCGCCGGGTTTTATTTTGCCTTCTTTGATTCTTACATAAACAATTACACCTTTGTAGCTGTCATAAACAGAGTCAAAAATAAGGGCACGGCAGGGAAGACTGTCATCTGCTTCCGGAGCAGGAATGAACTTAACAATTTGCTCAAGCACAGCTTCAATATTTTCACCTGTTTTAGCGGAAACTCTTGGTGCCTCGGAACAGTCAAGACCTATAACGTCCTCAACTTCTTTTGCAACTCTGTCAGGGTCTGCAGATGGCAAATCTATCTTGTTTATAACAGGTACAATTTCAAGGTCGTGATCAAGAGCAAGGTATGTGTTTGCAAGAGTCTGCGCTTCTACACCTTGTGTTGCATCAACTATTAAAATTGCGCCTTCACAGGCAGCAAGTGACCTTGAAACCTCGTAGTTAAAGTCTACATGACCCGGTGTATCAATTAAATTGAGTATATATTCTTCACCGTCATCAGCTTTATAGTTAAGCTTAACGGCATGAGCTTTAATGGTGATACCTCTTTCTCTTTCAAGATCCATATCATCAAGAAGCTGATCAGTCATATCTCTTTTGGCAACCGAATTTGTTTTTTCAAGAAGTCTGTCTGCAAGGGTTGACTTACCGTGATCAATATGTGCAATTATGCAAAAATTTCTGATTTTATCTTTTTGTACGGACAATTTAAATACCTCTTACTATTACTATATTATTTCATCAATGTTACGATTTACAGGGGACATACCTATCCACATATCTTCCCACTTATGACCGGCAATTTTTTCAATTCTTTTCTTTTCCGAATCGGTGATTTCACAAGAGCCGGTTTCATGTTTTTCTTTTATTACTCTCTTTATTTCTTCGTGGTCTGCTTTATTCATTTTGTATTTGAATATTGAAAGAACACAGAAAAATGCAAGAATTGAAGGAATTACCGCATAGTTCAGCCTTAAACCGAAGGTAGTAAGTTTTGATTGCATTGTTGGATGCTTTACATTTGGATCATAACCAAATTTTTCAAGGGAAATTCCTACAGCATAACCCATGAGACTGCTTATAGTCTTTTTGAAAAATGTGTTAAAAGTTGAAATTACGCCTTCACGCCTCTTGCCCGAAATAAGTTCATCTACATCTGTTATATCCGGCTGTATATTTTCGGCAACAAATCCGGGTCCGCTAAATCCGAAGTTATAACAAATTGCCGATAATATAATTACAGCATATTTAATAGCTGTTGGCGTTTCGTATGTTAAAAATCCGTTTGCCGCTATACCGAATATCATAAACGGGCCGAGAATCTTACCACAGGCGGTTTTACCTTTATATCTTGTTATGAAATAGTTAAAAGGGGAACCTAAAAATTCTGCAACACCTGATATAAGATTCATGGAAATAAATATGTTGTAAGTGTCGGTAACGCTTACCATAAAATATTGGTCTGCATAAGAGCAAAAATATCTGCTCATCGAGAAAAATAAAGATATTATAAAATACTGCTTGAATGCTCTTGAAGAAAATACGCTTTTATATTCCCGAATCAGATATTTGTAATCAACGGGCTCATTTTTTTGCTCTAACGATGAAGGCTCTTTGGTTTTAAAGAAGCACACAATAGGAGCCCACAAAAACCAAATGGCAAGAACTATACCTACAAGAGTATATTTTGATTTGTCATCGGCTGAAGGGGTAGGTAGTGCTGTCAATGCTGTTTTTATGTTGAAACCACTTAATACCAATGCCGTGAAAACATAAGAAGAAAATTGACCTATGGAGTTCATGGCATATTCAACAATTTTATATTGAGTTCTTTCAAAATATCCCGGTGCAACAGTAGGAAGCATTGCTGTATGAGGTATGCTCATAATCGTCATAAATGTGCAGTAGAGTATTGCTGAAAATAAGTACCAAAGCCATGTGCTTGTAGCGTTGCCGGTTGATGAAATTCCAAAGGAAGTCCATTTGAACAGATAAGAAATTGCAAAGGGGATGGCACTTATCAAAAGGTACGGTCTGTGACGGCCAAATCTCGATTTTGTTCTGTCGGTGATTATTCCCATGATTGGATCGCTTATAGCGTCCCACAAACCGGAAATAAGTGTGATTCTGCCGGCCATGCCGGTGGACATTCCTTCAACATAAGAAAGAAATTGTTGATGAAATTGATTTATTGGGTAACCGGCACCACCTATAGTGATATTGGCGCAGGTGTAATTTACCATCGGCCTTATATATTCGGTTGTTTTTCCTTCAATGCCAACGGCGTCTTTGAGTTTTGCACCAAGGCCCAAACTGATCACCTCAGTTATTTAATTTTGTTATTATAAGCGTCTTTAAGGGTTTTGAAATTTACGGAACCTTTGAAGAAATCGAAAATATTTTTAACTCTCTTAATGGGGCTGAGGCTCCAATCACTTACAGGAACTATCTTTATTCCCATTTCTTCAAACGATTTTCTCAATGCTTCGTGGCGTGAAATAAAGCTGTCGTAATTTTTGTTGCTGTCACTTGTCCAAGCGCTTTCTGCCATAGCAGATATTCTGGGATAGAATTTTTCACAAATGTCATCAAGCGAGCGAACATACTCGGTCCAAAGCTCAGCTTCAACGCCTAAAGGATTTTTGCAATTATACGAGGGGTTATAATTATAGGTTTTCTTTACCGGAGTCATACCATAAGGATAATCGCAGTAATAATGGAAAAAATCGGATTCGATAACTTTTCCGCCTTTTTCCGCAAAGGCAGAGCTTAAATTCTGTTTATCATCCCATCTCTGTACAATAACATCATCTTTGTCTAAAACATTTCCTTTAAGGCTTTCATTCCAAGTGATTGCAATTTTACCTTTTGTTTTAAGATAATCCGCAACATCCTTTACAAAATAATCTTGCAACTTGTTAATGTCGTCTGTTCCGAGAGATTTAAGCTTCTCTTGACATTTAGGACATTTTGACCATTTTTTACGGGGAGCCTCATCTCCGCCGATATGAACGTATTTTCCGGGGAAAAGTTCGCAAACGGTGTCAAGTATATCATGCACAAGACTGATTGAATCTGGATTACCGAGGCAAAGAACTGTATCGTACACACCTTCCTTCATACCAACCTCAACTTTTTCTCCCGTGCAGCCGAGATTTGGATAAACGGCAAGTATGCTTGTGGTGTGACCGGGCATATCTATTTCGGGAATTACATTTATAAATCTTTCTTTACAGTAGTCAACAATTTCTTTGATGTCTTCTTCTGTGAAAGCTGCCACATATTCGCTTTTTTCGTCATGACCGCCGAAAATTGAGTTTTTCCTCTTGCCGCCGATTTCGATTAATAACGGATGTTTCTTAACAGGCAATCTCCAGCCTTGGTCATCTGTAATGTGCCAATGGAAAACGTTGAGCTTAACAAAAGCAGCAGAATCAATAACTTTTTTAATATCATCAAGCGGGAAGAAGTGTCTTGCACAGTCAAGCATAAATCCACGGTGGCTGAATCTCGGATAATCTTCAATTTCAAGGTTATCGCAAGTGCCGTTGCAAGTTGCAATGATTTGCTTCAGCGTTTGTAAAGCATAAAATTCACCCGCGTCGTCAGAATAGGTGATTTCTATTTTGTTATCATCTATCAAAAGATTATATCCTTCGTGTTTGATTTCTGAATTTTTTATGTAATTTATAGGGGTGTTATTGTCAATTTTACTCGCCCCGGACAAATATTTTACTTTTTGTGGAATCGGTATCAATGATGGTTTCATAATACATCACCTCATTTTAACTATACCATATAAAAAATATATTTTCAAGCATACTTGACACCGAATATTTATAAATGATATATTTGTTTTGAGGAGGGATAGTATGAAAAAAGCAACGAAATATGCCCTCGGTGCAGGGGCAGGTATTGTCGGCTCAGCTTTGCTGTCAGCAGCAGTATATATGCCTTTTGTGATTTATGATGCAAATAAACTATACTGTGATAATTGTGATTATCTTCTTATCCTCGGTGGAGATATTATCGGTGCAGAAACACCATCTTCTCAATTATTTGAAAGAATGAAAAGAGCGGCTGATTATCTGAAAAATCATCCCTATACTATTGCGATACCATGTGGAGGTTGTTTTAGAAAAGAGCAAAAAAAGAGTGAAGCAAAAGTTATTGCCGATTATCTTATATCCGAGGGCGTTGAAGAAAACAGAATTGTTTTAGAAGATAATTCAACAACTACTTTTGAAAACTTTTTGAATGCGATAAATATCATTGAAAAGATCGATTCAGGCAAGAATGAAAATCCGAAAATTGCGTTTCTCTCAAGTAGCTATCACATTCACCGTGCGTGCGTGATTGCATCTATGTGCGGCCTCAAAAATATAGGCAGGGTTACAGCAAAAACGCCCGGAAGTGCCACCAAAAGATATGTAAGAGAATACTTTGTAGCATATGAATTGCTGCTTAAAAAGATGGGGTTAAAGAAATGAAGGAAAGTAAAATTGCAAATAATAAAATTTTAGGGATTTTTCTTTTAATAGTTGCCGTATTCGGCACTCTTGTTATTTTTCACAGAATCGGTTGCTATTACTATGAATACGACTCCAAATTTGCCCCTTACAATTATGGCAGATTTAATTTCTTTTCATATTTTACTGTTCAAAGCAACATTTTTGTTTGTGCTTATCTTTATTTTGCAAGTTTTGCAATCTTAGGAAACAAAAAAGCAAAAAATATTGCTTTCAACCCTATGATAGGTGCCATTGTCACAACATACATAATTGTAACCGGTGCCGTTTATTGCTGCGGCATCCCCATGGGCTTTACTCCGCCTTTCACATGGGACACTCCTGTTCATGCAATGTCTTCATTTATTCAGGTTTTTCATCATATGATTATTCCACCGCTTATGATCTTACTTTGGTTTTTCCCTTTTAGAAATGAAAAAATCAACTATAAAAAATTGCCGATTTTTGGAATTTATCCCTTTGTTTATTCAATTTTTTCAATTATCAGAGGTGCAGTAAGTAACCCACATTTCTTTGCTTATCCATTCTATAATCCCGAGTTTGATTACGGTTTATTCTCATCTGAAGGGTATACTGCTATAAAGGGCTATCTTTCAATGATTCCCTTGCTTGTTGTGGGTATAGGTTTATTTATACTGGTTGCTGCATTGGTAATATTTATCCACAATAAAAGAGCTTCCAAAATCTAAAAATAAGAGTAGCAGGCACAAAACCTGCTGCTTTTTAAAGCTTATTTCTTTGTGAATTTTTTCTCCGGCTTATCATTTCTCTTAAGAGTCGATTTGTTTTTTTCGCGTTTTATTTTTTGAGCTGTTGTTCTTTCAAAGTCCTTATCTCTTACAGTAAAACTTCTTATTCTCTTGAAGTCGGGCAAAACAGCGTTTACCGAATCCACATTGCTTTTAACGGCATCATAAATTTCTTGCTGTGTGGGTTTTTTGCCGAGAACCTCTTCAATTTCTTCGGCAGCAGGGAAAATTTGTGCATGTACGGTAAGATCACCGTGATTATTGTCAATTCCTTCTACCATAGAAGCGGCAATAAATGAGCTGGAATCAAGGTGATATTCAAGCTCCTCCGGGTAAATGTTTTTACCGTTTGAAGTGACAATAACATTCTTACAGCGGCCGGTGATATGATAATGTCCTTTTCTGTCAATGTAGCAAAGGTCTCCGGTGTGAAAAAATCCGTCTTTATCAATCACTTCTGCGGTTGCTTCGGGATTTTTGTAATATCCCAGCATGACCATTCCGCCCTTAACGCAAAGTTCGCCAATATCATTTTCATCTTTATTGATGATTTTTGTTTCAACACCGGGGAGAGGTTCACCGATTGAATCTGTGGTACGGAGTCTGTCATGGTTTATAACGGCAAGAGGAGCACATTCCGTAAGGCCGTAGCCGTAAACTATTTGAATACCGAAAGCGTCAAAATCTTTAATAATTTGGGGGTCGATTGGCGCACCGCCACAGATTATCATTCTCATATTTCCGCCAAAAGTTTCTTGTATCTCTTTAAAAAATACTTTTTTGAAATCTAATCCGAATTTACTGCCTAATTTACAAATGGCTTTGCCGATTTTGAACATTGTTTTGCCGTGCTTTTTCTTGGCAATCTCTTTCATTATTCTCCCGTGCACTATTTCAAGCACAAGGGGAACGGCAACAAAAATTGTGGGGCTAAATTCTTTCATGTTGCGAAGAACATACTTAAAGCCCTCGCAGAATGTAACTTTTGCACCACAGTATGGAGCAAAGAAAAGAATAATTGAGCTTTCAAATGTATGATGAATTGGAAGAAGAGAAATTCCACAGTCCTCCGGATAAATTTTAAGCACACCCATAGCCGCTTTAACCTCAAAAACGAAGTTTCTTTGGCAAAGCATAACGCCTTTTGATACTCCTGTTGTGCCGGATGTGAAAAGAAGCGTGCAGAGCTTATTTACATCATATTTTACATCTTTGTACAAAGGTTTACCTTCATCAATTAAAGCTTGGCCTTCTGCCATAAAATCTTTTAATGATATGATATTTTCAGCGGGCTCTTTGAGATTGAAGCAGATGATTTTGATACCTTTTTTCGCTAATTTATCAACCTTGATTTTTTCTATATGATTAGTATCACAAAAAACAAATTTTGCATCGGCTGTTTTGATTATTGAATAAATGTCTTCTTGATGTAATTCTTTATCTATTGGAACAATAACTCCCGATGAACATATTGTAGAGATGTAGGTTAAACAGTATTCATAGCAGTTATCGCCCACAGCGGCAACGGCGGCGTTTTCGGCTCCGTATTTAAGTAATGCGGTGGAAAGTGCGTTTATATCTTCTCTGTACTCGATATACGAGATGTTGTAATGTTCGTTACCTCTCTTAACTTCAAAAGCCGGCCTATCTTTGTAGAGCTCAGCTCCTTGATCAATTATGTCTCTGATTGTTTCAAAATCTCTGACCTCATAAAAAGGCTTAACCATAAAATCTCTCCCATCTAAGTGAAACTCATGTATAAAAACTAAGACTTCTGTTTTTTAACCATACTATTTTATCACGCATATTGCGAATAATAAAGTATTAAAAACACTTTTTTTGTAACACATAGCGAT
>CAVHYZ010000034.1:8554-18700 GCA_963640495.1 Acutalibacteraceae bacterium | reverse complement strand
CATTATCTCTCTACAGCAAATGAATAAGTTTTATAATTTGTAAAAAACACTTGAAAAATAGTATAGAATAGTATAAAATAACAATGTTAAATTATAATCTATCGTTATAAGGAGAAATTTTTATGGTATCAGCAGGCGATTTCAGAAACGGCGTTACCTTTGAAATGGAAGGTAAAGTTTATCAGATTATTGAATTCCAACATGTTAAACCCGGCAAAGGCGCTGCTTTCGTAAGAACCAAAATCAGAGATGTTATCGGCGGTGCCGTTGTTGAACGCACTTTTAACCCTACCGATAAATTCCCGACCGCTTACATTGAACGCAAAGATATGGAATATTCATACAATGACGGCGACCTTTATTACTTTATGGATCCCGACACTTATGATATGGTTCCCATCGGTAAAGACACTCTCCCCGACAGCTTCAAGTATGTTAAAGAGAACGAATCTTGCCGTATTCTTTCCTACAAAGGCAACACATTCGGTGTTGAGCCCCCCAACAGCGTAACTCTTCAGGTTACTCAGACCGACCCCGGCTTTGCAGGCAACACTGCCACTAACGCAACCAAGCCCGCAACCGTTGAAACAGGCGCTGAGGTTAAAGTTCCTCTCTTCATTGAAGAGGGCGAAATGATCGTAATTGACACCCGTACAGGCGAATACCTCTCAAGAGGCTAAACATAATTTTTTAATTGATCGGAGGTTTTATTATGTCAATGACAGAAAAAGTTGCTTATCTTAAGGGCCTTGCAGACGGCATGGAACTTGAAAACAGCAAAGATGACAAACTTCTTAAGGCTATTATTGATACCCTTGAGGAAATGGCAGACACAGTAGATGCTATTGATGAGGACCTTGATGTATTTTCAGAGCAGCTTGATGCTGTTGATGAGGACCTCGGTGAGCTTGAAGATTTCGTTTATAATGACGATTGCTGCTGCGATGATTATGACGATTGTGATGATGATTGTTGCTGCTGCGGTTGTGATGACGATGAGCTTTATAATGTAGAATGCCCCAGCTGCGGCGAAACTATTACCGTAGACGGTGACATTATCGATGAGGGTAGCGTTGATTGCCCCAATTGTGGTGAAAAGCTTGAGTTTGACATCGATTTTGAAGATGAAGATGCTGACGAAGGCGACGACGAATAATTTATAATTCAACAAAAAGAGCTTGCCGATTGGCAGGCTCTTTCACTTATCCGTATATCTGATTTTAACCGAAAAAAGGGAAGCCGAAGCTTCCCCTTTTATTTTTTCTTATTCTATTTCCAGATGCTTTGCTTCCGGAATTTGCTCTTCCTTTTTAGGAAGTGTCAGTTTCAAAACGCCGTCTTCATATTTTGCTTTGATATTTTCGGAATTGATGCCTGAAACATCAAACTGTCTGGTGTAACTGCCGTAGGAACGCTCACTAAAGACAACCTTGTCATTATCGTTCTTCTCTTCTTTGTTGCTGTGTCTTTCGGCGCTGATTGTAAGCACATCATCTTTAATATCAACATTGATATCGCCCTTTGCAAAGCCCGGTAAATCAGCCTCAAGAAGATAACTGTCGCCTTTATCGGTAACATCGGTTTTAAACTCTGCTAATGTATCTTTGCCGAAAAAGCTGCCAAACGGATAGCCGAAAAAGTTCTTTTCAAATTCTTCCATTTCACGGAAGGGGTTATAAGCGTTAAAGTGGTTATTATTTCTTCTTACAAGTTCAAACATAATTAATACCTCCAAAAATTTTAAATAGTTTTAATTTTGCAAACCTTTTATTATTTCCCGGCAAGGCCTGCATCTGCCGATTTAGTACATTTTGGGATACATCCCATTGGAATCATCTCTTTCTGTCTCTTAGGTTCTTTCCCTTTCGACATCTATATGCTAACCGAAAAAATAAGATATTTTATGATTTATTTGTGAACTATTTGTTAATTATTGGCACTCTTAAGTATAGAGTGCTAACAGAGAGGCATAAAAGAGTGCTTTCGCCTTACAAGCATTAAAAGCCGGCGGAGGGGTTGACCGTTTGAGGGTCAAGCGAAATGCGGAATGAAAGGGATAAAGCCCTTAATTCCACATTGAAAAAAGCTCCCCGAAGGGAGCTTTTGGTTTATAAATCAGTCTTCGTTTTCGTCTCTGATTTGATCAATTGTTTCCGCCGAGATTGTTTGAGTTTCACCGTGCTTAACCTGGCTCATACAGAAAAGGGCAAGGGCGAAGCAAAGGGGTGCATAATAGAAGAGTGACCAGTAGTTAATTTCACCATCGGCAGTGAATTTCTTTGTAAGGTCAAACATTGCGCCCACAAGCACGGGGCCGACGATAGATGCCGAGAAAGTTGCGGTATAGTAGTAGCCTGTGAATGTGCCGACTCTTTCGGGACCGCCGATTTCAAGCACAAGCGGCAGAGTGTTGATTGTAACAAAGGCAATAAGAATACCACCGCAAATGATTGCAATGTAAAGAAGCGGATTCCACTGAGTAATTGCATAGGCAAGGAAAAGAACAAGTACACCTGCCCAGCCGGACATAATAGTCTTTTTACGGCCGTATTTCTGACCTAGCTTGCCGGCAGGAATTGCACCTACAACGGTTGCCGCTGCAAAAAGAGTAATAATAAGTGACGCCGTAGATTCATCAATGCCAAGCTCATATTTTGCAAAGGTTGTAGCATAAGTCTGAATTGAATCTGTTGCGTTTGAATTGAAGAAAAGAGCAACGAGCATGAATAAAAGGCTCTTTTTTTCGCCTTTTGTAAGGCTGAGCTTATGGCCGTCAACCGCAGCGCCGTCTTTATTTCTCTTTGCCGCAAGGTATTCTGCTTTAAGGCGAGCGGATTCTTCTTTGGAAATTCTGTTATCCGGCTCTCTTACAACAAAAAGAACAATAAACATACAAATTACCATTATAATTGCGCCGAAGATGAAAACATCTTTTCTGATGGCAACGTCATCTGCTTTCGGGAAAATAAGCTGAATAATGGAACCTGAAACAGTGCCGAGAACAACACCGATACCGCCCATAATGTTTATGACCGCATTACCCTCGCCTCTGATTTCGGAAGGTGTAAAGTCCGGCATAAGGGCAACAACAGGTGAACGCCACGTGGACATAATGAAGTTAAAAACAATAATATCAAGCATCAATACACCGAGGGTGCTGATTCTGGGAATCATAATGAAAAGCAAAGCGCAAAGAGGAATACCGTACATAAGGAAAGGTGTTCTTTTGCCGAAGCGGGTATGAGTACGGTCTGAAATTCTGCCGAATAACGGCTGGAAAACAACGCCGAAAATATTATCAATAACCATGATAATACCAACTGCAGTGCTGGACCATGCGAGGTTTGCAATGGTGGGGTTTTCTTTGAGGATAAGGGGAACACGGGCGTTATAGATTATCCACGCAATCTGAACAGCCATAAAACCGAAACCGGTAAAGGCTGTGTGAAGATAATTCAGCTTGCCGTTCGCCTTAGCACAATAGTAATGATTATCCATTTATCTTTCTCCTTTTTTGGCACGAACAGTGCCTATACGCACTATATTATAACATTTTGCGTGCCAATTTAAAATACAACATTATAAACTAAAAAGCAACAAACATTTTGTATGGATTGACTAAAATACGGGAATGTGATATAAATAAATCAGCAAGGGGTAACGAATGCCTATAGGGATAACGAGCAGCAAGTAATATCGGTGATTTTGCTTAGCAAAATCAACTGTTTTTTGGAGATAAATTATGGATTTAACTGAAAAAACTCTTGAAAAAAATTATGTTTACAACGGAAAAATAATGAATGTTCGCTGTGATAAAGTGTCTTTACCAAACGGCAACACATCTTTCAGAGAGATTATTGAGCACAACGGGGGCGTGTGCATTGCTCCCATTACGGAAGATAATCAGCTTGTTTTCGTTCGCCAATTCCGTTATGCTTACGGCAAAGTAATTCTCGAACTGCCTGCGGGAAAACTTGAAAAAGGCGAAGATTCTTTTGAGGCAGGCAAAAGAGAGCTTGAGGAAGAAACGGGAATGGTTGCCGATAATTACTATAATTTGGGTGAGTTTTACCCATCTGCCGGTTATACGGGTGAAGTAATCTATCTTTATGCAGCAAATCATTTGCACGAAACTCACATGCATCTTGATGATGACGAATTCCTTGAAGATGTAAAGATACCCCTTGATAAAGCCGTCGAAATGGTTATGAGCGGCGAAATTTGTGACGGAAAAAGTATGGCAATAATTTTGAAAGTTAACGAACTAATGAGGAAAGGCGAGATAAAATGAGTAAAATTGTGCTTGCGTCATCATCTCCAAGGCGCAGAGAGCTGCTTGAAAAAGCAGATGTAAAATTTTCTCTTTGCATTAAAAATATTGATGAAACAATCCCCGAGGGCTACACACCCGAGCAGGCTGTTGAGTATCTTGCTAAAGCAAAGGCACAAGCTGTTTCTCAAATAAACGAGGATGCGATTATCATCGGTGCGGATACAATAGTGGTGCTTGATGATAAAGTTCTCGGCAAGCCTAAAGATGAAGAAGATGCTCTGCGTATGCTTTTGGCTCTTTCCGACAAAGAGCATGAGGTTATTACCGGCGTTTCACTTGTTAAGGGCAAAAAATGCAGGACTTTCCATGCTGTTACTAAAGTTAAATTTTATGAAATTACATACAGCGAGGCACTTCGCTACATAAAAACCGGTGAGCCCATGGATAAAGCCGGTGCTTACGGCATTCAGGGCAAAGGTTGTGTGTTTGTAGAGAGCATAAACGGTGATTTTTACAATGTGGTCGGTTTGCCCATTGCAAAAGTGGTTAAAGAGCTTAAAAGATTTCAGGAAGAAGGCTGAAAATGTCAATTTCATCTCTTAAATCCAAGCTTTCAAAGGGTGAAGCTTTTCTTGTTACCTCCGATCGAAGCAGATTTTATTTAACGGATTTTGATTTTACGGACGGATTTTTAATTATTACAAGATCAAAGAGCATTTTGCTTGCAGACGGCAGATACATAGAAGCCGCAGAGGCAAAGGCGAAAAACTGCGATGAAATTGTTTTGCTTCAAAGAGCATCGGAGCAACTGCCTGAGATTCTGAAACAGCTTGATATATCCATAGTTTACACGGAAGCCGAAAAACTTACCGTTGCGGATTTTAATGCTGTTTCGGATATAGCAGGCTGTGAGGTTAAAGCCGAAAAGCTGGATAAAGAATTGATTTCTTTAAGGCGAAAAAAATCCGAAACAGAAAAAGAGAGAGTGATTGCCGCTCAAAGAATTGCAGAGGGTGCATTTAATCATATCCTCACCTTCATAAAAGAAGGCGTAACGGAAATTGACATTCGCTTGGAGCTTGAATTTTATATGCTGAAGCACGGTGCAGAAGGCCTTTCTTTTGAAACTATTGCCATCAGCGGTAAAAATACTTCAATGCCCCACGGCGTGCCTACAGACAAAAAGATTGAAAAAGGTGATTTTATCACCATGGATTACGGTGCCCTTTACAAAGGCTATCACAGCGATATGACCAGAACCGTTGCTTTGGGAGAAGTCAGCGGAAAGCAGGCAGATGTATATGAAACGGTGCTTAAAGCTCAGCAGGCCTGTTTTGATGTGGTAAAGGCAGGCGTGCCTTGCCTTGATGCAGATGCTGCGGCAAGGAATGTAATTAAAAATGCAGGCTACGGTCAATATTTCACTCATAGTACAGGTCACGGTGTCGGAATAGATATTCACGAAGCCCCCGCTTTATCCACAAGAAGCTCTGCAATTCTTGAAGCCGGAGATATTGTTACGGACGAGCCCGGCATTTACATTCCGGGGGAATTCGGTGTAAGAATAGAAGACATGATGTTTATTACCGAAACAGGCTTTGAAAACCTTACAAAGGCAGAAAAAAAGCTTGTTGTTTTATAATTTGCAGAAATTTTTCAAGTAAATACATTTACGGCAGGGCCGGGAATCAGGCTCTGCTTTTTTGTTTGTACAATTTATATAATTCATCTGTTGACTTTAATTTTTGTTTATCATAAAATGAAAATGTACAAATTACCGGAGGGATGTTTATGAAAAAATTTATAAGTATAATTCTTGCGGCAGTTATGGTGTTTACACTTGTTATGCCCGCTCTTGCGGCCGAGGATGAGGTGTGCCCCGTTATTGTTATTTCCGGCTATTCTTCCTGTGACCTTTACGAAAATTACGGTACGGACAGTCAAGAAACGGTTTGGCCTTTTGAGGTAAGCGATGCTCTCAATCAAACTCTTAATGATTTGCCGAATTTTATGAAGTGCTTGTTCCTTTTTATGCTCGGCAACGGTGTTCCCGCCGGTGAAACCATTGCAAAAGGCGGAGAAATCATACTTAAAAAAATGTATACTGATTCTGACGGATCATCAAAATACAATGTAACTCACTATCCCAACGACCCAAAAATTACAAATTATGCCTATTTACTTAAAGGCGAGCAGGGTGAAGTTAATGAAAAAGAGCTTTGTGCAGCCTGTGTCGATGAAGTAGGCGACGAAAACGTATTTTTATTCCAATACGATTTCAGAATGAGCGTTTATGATTCCGCAGCAGAACTGAATGATTATGTTAAAGCCGTGCTTGAATATACCGGCGCAAAAGAAGTTAATATGTTCGGTATAAGTTTCGGCGGATTTATTCTCGGCTCATATTTAAGCCTTTATAAAGAAACCACACCCGTAAATAATGCGGTGCTTGACGTTCCCGCTCTCGGCGGCACATCTTTTGCGAAAAGATTTTTCCTCGGTGAAGTTGATTTTCCGATTTCGAGCCTTGTTTCACTTGCGGAAAGCCTCATAGGTAAAGAAACAAACCTCGCCCCTGTTTTCAAAAACACAAAACTCAGCAAAATTGAGACTCTTGCTTCGGCGTTTTTAAAAGAAATAAGAGAATTACCTCTTACTTGGGGCAGTATGTGGGATTTGCTTTCTCCCGAAGATTATGAAGAACTGAAGCCTCAATTTCTTGATGAAAAAGAAAACGCGGAGCTTATCCGCAAAAGCGATATAATTCATAATGATGTTATGAAAAATTACCGCAAAAATTTCCTTTACTGTATGAATAGAGGAATAAACATTTCAATCATTTGCAATTATGTTGATTACACTGCTTTCGGCGGCGAAAAATTAGCAGATATGCTCCTTGATGCAGATAAAACCAGCGGAGCAACCTGTGCACTTGCAAACGAAAAATTCAGCGATAGTTATCAAGCTGTAGGAACAGCCTGCAGCAAAAAAAGCCATAATCATATTGCTCCCTCAATGCAAATAGATGCTTCAAGCTGTTATTTACCGGAAAACACTTGGTTCATCAAGGATGAATATCACGGCTGCTACGCAAAAGACCCATACGGCTTTGAGCTTGTAAAAACTTTACTCTTTGCGGAAAAGAGAATGGATATTTATTCTGATAAAAACTATCCTCAGTTTAATTATTCACGTGCCCCATATCGTAGCGTTGCTGCGGATTTTGAAGATGAAAATCCCGGATATATCGAAAAAACAAGAGGAAATCTTATTATTACAAATCTTTCCGAAACATCTTCAATTTATATAAGAAAAATCGAAATGGACGGAATTACTTTTGAAATGCCCGCAAACAGAATCATAAAACCCGGCGAAAATATTAAAATTTCTTATACCGGATCTCTGCCGTCAGGTTACGAAAGCTTAAAAATAAGTTATATAAAGCCTGCTCTCGGTAAAGATATTTATACAAGAACAATTGACATTATACCAAACAAATAAAATTAAAATCGGCTTCTTTGGGAGTTCCCTTAGAGCCGATTTTTTCTAAAATATGCAAAGCCTTCTTAATCAATCTGAAAGGTCGTACAGTGCTTTTTCTCCCCGATTTTTCAGAGATTTATCGGAGATGAGGGTAAGCATCGCAAAAAAGACAGCAGTAATAACGAGAAATAAAATTACACTTATTTTTTTTGCTGCCAAATAATAACCGGTTCCGATTGATACCGATAAAATTATACCCGTAAACATTGTTATAGTTGCCGATATTCCCCGCTTTATCGGAATTGCTTCATTCGTCCAAATCAAATTGGGATATTTCAAATTAAAAATTACTCCCATCCTTGCAACAAACATATTGTAAATTCCCACAACGAGGCACATAAGAATCACTGTTGCGATGTTTTCTCCGCTAACAATTCCCAGTGCAAGTGTTAAAATTTCCGCCAGCAAAATATTTATA
This sequence comes from Acutalibacteraceae bacterium, assembly GCA_963640495.1. GTDB lineage: Bacteria > Bacillota > Clostridia > Oscillospirales > Acutalibacteraceae > CAG-177. Next base: position 10,466 of record CAVHYZ010000034.1, on the reverse strand, counting down.
TAAATTTGCAACCTCGCTTTTGCGATAAGTATATCATAAGCTCTTACGGGCAGAGATTTAACAATCCAAAGATTTTTTCCTTCAAGAGAAATAGATGAGGATGAAATTGCACTCATACTGCACATGACACAAACCATCACAATCACAGCAACGGGAATCATATTTTCAAAAATAGGATAAGCTTCAATTTCCTTTAAAAGCGAATTCTTTTTCAAAAGTATCGCCACTACGGCCACAATCATTAAAATCACTCCGAAGCCACCATTGAGCATATAATTCACGGAGCCGAAAAATCGGGCAAATTCCTTGTGAAGCAATGCAGATTTTATGCTTCTTATTTTTATTTCGCTTTGCTTATAGGATTTTTTCTTTTCGCCATTATTTGTTGTAACTATCCTTATAAAAGAACGTGCCATAATAAGACAAGTTAAAAGCAGCAGTACAAGGGCTGTCGCCGTAAACACAAGCATATAAAAACTATTTCCCTCTGCTCCCTTTCCGAAGACGTAAGCTATGTATGCTTTTTGACGAAAATCGGCGCTTATGGATTTTGCTTCCGTTACAAATTTTGTTGTAATACGGTTTAAATTTCCCCACGCCCAATAATACGCCGCCATGAAGGCAAGAAATAAAATAACAGTGATGATTTTGTTGTTTTTCAGTTTTGACGTTACCGATGCAACAATCCATCCGAAAAGGCAAGTCAATGTAAGCACAACAAAACCTAAAATAAAAATGAGTAAAATCGGATAAATTATTTCCGTAATGTCTGAAATTCCGTTTCTCCACCATGAAAATATTCCCGGTACAAACACCACGGCCTCATAAAGAATGCACATAATATAAGTGGTAATCATTCTTGACAAAAGAATAACAGACGGCTTTATAGGCATACTGAGAAGCAAATCGTTATCTTTTGCTTTATACATGCTTGCGTATGTGTTGAAAACGGAGCCGAAAATGCCAAGAGCAACAGCCATTGAACCAACTAAAGCATAGAAAAACCATCCAAGCCCAAGTTCATAGAGAGGAGCCGACATTTTTTGGGCTAATAAATAGAAAAATTCTGCCAACCCTAAAAGCACCACAACAAAAAATGTGAAAAAACCGATTGTTTTGCCCTTTACACGGGCGGCGCCTGTTTTGCTGTCTATAAAATACATTTTGAACAGCTCCGTGATCTGTTTTCTTATAAGAGCTTTGAGCATAATTATTCACCTAATTCAAGAAATACAGACTCAAGGGATTCGTTTCCTTTAACCTCATTCATTGTGCCTGAAATAATAAGCTTTCCTTCTTTTATGATAGCAACTTTATCACAGAGTTTTTCCGCAACCTCCAAAACATGAGTTGAGAAAAATATTGCTCCCCTGTTATCACAGTGTTCTCTCATAATTTGTTTTAAAGTGTGGGAGGATTTAGGGTCAAGCCCCACGAAAGGCTCATCCATAATTATAAGTTTAGGTGAATGCATAAGAGCGGCAATAAGAGCAAGCTTTTGCTTCATGCCATGAGAATAGGACTGAATAGATTGGCCTAAATTGGCGGTAAGCTCAAAAGCATCGGCATATTTTGCTATTTGTCTGCCTCTTTCATTTGATGGCACGCTGAAAATATCGCCTATAAAATTAAGGTATTTTATACCGGTCATAAAATCATAGAGATCCGGATTATCGGGGATATATGCAAGTTTTTTCTTGCATTCAATAGGGTTATCTTTAATGTTTATGCCGTCAATAAAAATGTTTCCGCTGTCAATTTGCAAAATACCCACAGTGCTTTTCAGAGTGGTTGTTTTTCCCGCTCCGTTATGGCCGATAAATCCGTATATTTCGCCCTTTTGAATGTGAATGCTTAAATTATCTACAGCCACTTTACCACCAAATTTCTTGGTGAGATTTTCAATTTTCAG
>CAVHYZ010000034.1:0-8472 GCA_963640495.1 Acutalibacteraceae bacterium | reverse complement strand
TTTTATCAATAAATATGATGTAAAAATTACGTAAAATCCTTAGATTTAATTCATATTATGAATATTTTGCAATTTTTTCGTATAAATATCCACAATTTTCGGAAAATTTATAGCATTTTTTTCTTTTTAAATATTGACACTTATATTATATATAATGTATAATGTGACCAACGAGTAAGCCGCGGCTTACTGAAATAAGAAAGGAGAACAACAATGGATCTTTCAACAATTCTTGAAGCATTTGGTTACATTGGCTCAGGCCTTCAGCTTGGCGCTGACCTTGCAGGCGTTAGTATTAGCCTTGCAAGCTGGATTGCATCTGCTTTCTCATGGGTTTCTGAGAACCTTCAGGGTATTATCGACCTTGTAGGCGGCCTTATTGGCTAATAAGCGACTGCTTGTGAATGAGTTTATATGGTGTTTTCAAAAGAATACCTAAATCTTCATAAAAGTCAATAATTTTAAAAAATTCGGCGTAACTGTTACGCCGATTTTTTTGTTTCGCAGATTGTATAATCACTTTAATTTGTCTGCTTATATTTAATTGCCGCACTTCTTGCAGCATTGTATAAATCCATTTCACAGGTTTTAAGTATTTCTTCAAAAGGCTTCGTCTCATTGCAGGAAAAATACATTTCACTTACGCCGATTTCAAGGGCTTCTTCGGCTCCGTCTCCTTTACAGCCACAAATTGTAATTACTTTTACATCTTTTTTTACCGATCTTTCGGCAACACCGGATATAACTTTGCCTTGAACCGATTGACTATCCAGCCTGCCTTCACCGGTTATAACCAAATCTGTATCGTTAAGCAAATTGTCAAACCCGGATTTATCTAAAATCAGTTCTATCCCCTTTTGTAGCTTTGCATTAAGAAATACAACGGCACCCGCCCCCATGCCTCCCGCAGCTCCTGCACCTTCAAGGAAAGAAACATCCTTGTTTAAATCTCTTTTTATAATCTCGGATATGTTTTTTAAGCCTTTGTCAAGGCGGGCAATCATTTCTTCATCAGCGCCTTTTTGACGAGCGAACACATAAGCCGCACCATTTTCGCCGTAAAGAGGATTTTCCACATCGCATGCACAAAAAACGGGTAATGTTGTTTTATTTTCAGGGCAAATAATTTTATTTATTTTGCTTAAATTTTTGCCGATTGGTTCAAGGACGTTTCCGTCGTCATTAAGAAATACATAACCGAGTGCAGAAGCCATGCCGATACCGCAATCATTGGTTGCGCTGCCTCCAAGCCCCAATAAAATGGATTTTGCTCCATTCAAAGCAGCATGAGAAATAAGCTCACCAACGCCTTTTGTGGTGGCAAGTTCGGGATTTTTATCAGAACCGGCAAGAGGCAGCCCGGCACAGGCCGCCATTTCTATTACCGCCGTATCATCAGGCAAAATCAAATATTCCGCCTGCATTTTTTTGCCGAATACCCCGCTGACTTCTGCTGAAAGGGTTTTGCCGCCGCATATTTGTTTCATACAAGCGCATAAGCCCTCTCCTCCGTCTGCAAGAGGGAGTTTTTTTATATTTACTTCACCGATTTCATCCTCAAAGGCTTTTCCGATTATGCTGCAAACCTGCTCTGAGGAAAGAGTCCCTTTAAAAGAGTCGGGGGCAATAAGTATATTTTTCATATTATTCGGCAGATGCTCTTCTTATATATCTCTTGAAGAATGCAACACCGGGGCCTATTGCGGCACAGGGTATTCTTTCGTTTGTGCCGTGAGTGCAAAGAAGAAGATCCACACCGGCTTTATATGGAGAATAGCGATAAATATTTTCGCAAATAGGCTCATAGTTGCAGGCGTCCGTTCCACCCATAACAAGATAGGGTGCAACGATATTGTTGCTGTCTTCCTGCATGCAAAGCTCATTTATAATCTTAAATACTCTTGTATCTGTGGGTGAGAAAGAGGAAGCCTCTTTAGTTTTAAGAGCTTTAACCTCAACATTTTTATTTTTTACAACTTTACGAATATGCTTTTCAACGTCTTCAACAGTAACCCCGGGCATCTGTCTGAAGTTTACTGTGATGCTTGCTTTTTGGGGCAATACATTTGCGGCAGGGCTACCCTCTGCCATGGTAATACCGGTAGTAGTTCTTAAAAATGTAGCTGCGGGGGGAATTGCGCACATAATAGGCTTAATAATGGGCGTAAGATATTTAAAATTAACCGCCGCAAGCCTTACAGGATAAGTGCAATTTCTGCCGATAGAGGAGAAAAGGTCAATTACAAAGGGCCTGAATTCTGCCTTAAACTGGTGATTTTCAAGGTCTCTTATAACATTTGCAAGCTGGCCGATAGCTGTATGCTTTGGCGGCTGAGATGAATGACCACCCTTTGCGCTTACACTTATTTCAAAATCGCAATAGCCTTTTTCTGCAATGCCGATACCTACAAGCTGTTTGCCCTCAATAACTCCCTTAACATTTACGGGAAGAATTGCGCCGCCCTCGTCAATAATTGCATCAAGGTGAACGCCTCTGTCTTTGAGAGCTTTCATTATATTTTTAGCACCGCCGTTTTGGTTGGCTACAACTTCTTCATCTTGGCCGAAAAGCAGATAAACATCTCTTTCGGGCTCGAAACCTTCTTCAAGGAGTGTTTCGACAGCTTCCATTACACCCATAAGATGATTTTTCATATCGAGTGCGCCACGGCCCCAAATAAATTCTCCGTCATTAAAACCGCTGAAAGGTTTATGAGTCCAATCCTCTTCTGTTCCCTCGGAAATGGGAACAACATCTTGATGTGCAAGCAGTGCTATTGGGTCAAGGTCGCTCCTTGTGCCCTTCCAATGATAAATAAGGCTTGCCTCAAGCACAACTTCTTTTTCAAGTTTCTCATGAATAAGAGGAAAAGCTTCATCAAGAAAATCGTGGAATTTGTCAAACTGAGTGAAATCCACTTTTTCTTTTTCGGGGTAACTGATAGTGGGAATTGAAATAGCCGTACTCAAATGTTCCATGGCTCTTTGAGCGTCAACTTTTTCTTCCTCAAGCTTGCCGTAATCGGCTTTTTCGGGTACAAATTTGTATGCTCTGTAAGCATTTGCGGCAGAAAGTGCCCCAATGGTGCCAAGAACTGCTGCTTTAATTCCTTTTTTCATATATTTCACCTTCCGAGAAGTATTTTTTATGCTAAATCATTTTTATTATATTATAGGAATAATCAAAAATCAACGATAATTATTTGTTCGTTGACATTTTTCGGCATCAAATATATAATTTGCTTAATAATAAAACTGTCAAAATTTAAGTTTTGCAAAAAGAGGTGATACTGTGACCGGAATAATTATTGTTGACAAACCGGAAGGAATAACTTCATTCGGTGTTATATCAAGGCTGAGAAAAATTTTAAACGAGAAAAAAATCGGCCATAGCGGAACTCTTGACCCAATGGCAACAGGGGTTATGACAGTACTTGTCGGAGGCAGTGCCACCAGATTCTGCGAACTTTTGCCAAGCCATGACAAAGCATACGAGGCAACTCTTTTGCTGGGCACAGTGACAGATACTCTTGATATTACGGGGAAAGTTATTGAAAAAAGAGAAGTAACATCAACAAACGAAGATTTTTGCAATGCCTGCAATAAATTCAAAGGGGAGATTACCCAAGTGCCGCCAATGTATTCGGCGGTTTCCGTAAACGGCCGCAGACTTTATGACCTTGCAAGGCAGGGAATTGAGGTGGAAAGGCCGGAAAGAAAAGTTACTATATATACTCTTGCCATTCTTGAAGAAAACGAAGACAACCACGAGTATAAAATCCGTGTTGAGTGTTCTTCCGGCACATACATAAGAACTCTTATAGCGGATATAGGGAAAGAACTCGGCTGCGGAGCGGTGCTGACATCTTTGAGAAGAATTAAGGCCAACGGCTTTACGGAAAAAGACGCCTTAACTCTTGAAGAAATCAAAGCCCTTGCAGATGAAAATAAGATTGATGAAAAGCTCATACCCATAGACAAAACTCTTGAAGAATACAAAAAAATTGCCGTTTCCGAAGCACAGGCAAAAAGATTTTCAAATGGTGGTCAGCTCGCTCTCGAAAGAGTTCATGGCTGCGAACAGCCGGGAATTTACAGGGTTTACAGCCCTGATGGGAAATTTTTAGGTCTCGGTGAAAATGACAGCTCAGAGAGCCTACAGGTAAAAAAAGTTTATACAGGCGAGCAGATCGCTCTCTTTCTGTGAACAGCGAAAATTTTTGTATATAAATTTTCTTTTAAAATTTCAAAATCTCGGCAATACTAAACGTATTACCGAGATTTCTTTGTGGTATAAGGGGTAAGCTTATTTTAAATTAAGCTTGCCCATATTTTTATGAATAAAGGCTGATTTCCGAAATAATCGGGTTGCTTCTGGACTGTCTGAAAATAACAACTATTTCATCTGTTTTTACAGGTACGGTAAGTCTTACGATTTTCTTTGAGCCGATAACGGTGCAATCGCTGATTCTTATATAACCGTCACCCTTCTTTGCATAAATGTCAAAATCTTCCACTCTCTGGCTGAATTCAACATTCTCACGAAGAACGATAGTTGAAACCTTCTGCTTTGAATCCAGCTTTAAGCTGATTCCGTATTCATCATCTGCAAGTTTTACGGCAGCGGTATCCGTTGCCCTGTTTTCACCGGATGTGTTAATAAGTGAAGGTGTGTAACTGATCTCATTTTCAAAAGGCTCTTTAATGAGCTTGGCAAATTCTTCAAGAGTTTCAATTTCTCTGTCGGAAATAAGTCCACGAGTATCAGGCGGAACATTGAGAAGCATTGAAGCGTTGCCGCCTACTGTGTTGAAATAAATCTTAGCAAGCTTTCTTGCAGAGCGAACACCGAAGGGATTATTTTTGAGATAATAAGAATTATCATGATAGAACCAACCGGTAGTTACGGATATATCGGCTTCTGCAGGGCTCCATTTAAGGTCACGGTATTTTGCGACGACCTCACGGCTGCCCATATCCTCTGTGTAAGAATCAACCTCAGGCAAAACGCCGTCTTCCTTCTGCGAACCTTCCATAACAGCATCAACACTTACTGTGCTTGCGGGAATAACACTCCACTCACTGTCACGAACTTTGCCCTCTTCGTTACCGATCCAGTGAACATCGGGGCCGCAGTTAGAGATAATTGCATTTGGCTGAAGAGTATGAATTACTTCATAGTATCTGTCCCAATCATAAGTTTGAACTTTACCATTAGGGCCTTCACCGCAGGCTCCGTCAAACCAGAAGCAGAAAATTTCGCCATAATTTGTGCAAAGCTCTGTAAGCTGATTTACAAAATAATCATTGTAGGCATCTGTGCCGTAAGTAGCTTCATGTCTATCCCACGGTGAAAGATAAATGCCAAACTTGAGGTCATATTTTTTACAACTTTTGGCAAGCAATGCTACAACATCTTTGCCAAATGGGCTGCTCATAACATCATGGTCTGTATAAGCGGAATCAAAAAGACAGAAACCGTCATGATGCTTTGCTGTGAAAATTATACCTTTTGAGCCTGTAGCTTTAAGCACTTTGCACCACTGGTCTGTATCAAGCTCTGTTGGATTGAAAAGAGATGGGTCTTCATCGCCCGTGCCCCACTCACTATCGGTAAAAGTATTCATGCCGAAGTGAATAAAGTTATAGTACTCAAGGTCATTAAACGCAAGCTGATTTGCACTCGGCACAACGGAAATAAGGCGGTCAACTTCTTCGCTGTTTGCGTCATAACCGTTATTGTCTATGCACCAGCCCTTTTCAAAGTCTGTAACATAGCTCTGCTGCAGCGGTGGAATGATGGTTGAGAGTGCTACAATCAAAAGAGCAAGAAATTTTGATAATATCTTCATACTGACTCCCTTTCTTTTTCAAAATTTATTTTATAATACCATTTATGAGAGGAATATTCAAGAAAAAAAACCGCCCAACCGACGGTTTTCTTATACTATTTAATTTTTATTTCTTTGAAAGAAATTCATCGATGGACTTTGCGGCAAGTTTACCTGCACCCATAGCGGAAATAACCGTTGCGGCACCTGTTACCGCATCACCGCCGGCATAAACACCGTCACGAGAGGTAAGGCCGTCTTCATTAACGATTATACAGCCACGCTTATTAACCTCAAGGCCCTTTGTTGTATCCTTAATAAGTGGGTTTGGTGAAGTGCCGATAGAAATGATAACAGCATCAACATCAAGCACAAATTCACTGCCGGGGATTGCGACAGGTCTGCGACGTCCGCTGGCATCCGGCTCGCCAAGCTCCATTTTAATGCACTTAATACCGGTAACAAATCCGTTTTTGGGGTCACGGCGGTCATCGGGATTTTCGTAGCCGAGGATTTCGGTGGGGTTGCAAAGAAGCCTGAAATCAATACCCTCTTGCATAGCGTGTTCAACTTCTTCTTTACGAGCGGGAAGCTCTTCAAGGGAACGACGATATACAATATAAACTTTTTCAGCACCAAGGCGCAGAGCAGTTCTTGCAGCATCCATAGCAACGTTACCACCACCTACAACAGCTACATTGCCGCCCTTCATAATAGGAGTCTGCGGGTCATCAAGATAAGCTTTCATAAGATTGCTTCTTGTGAGGAATTCATTTGCGGAGTAAACGCCTTTATAGCTTTCACCGGGGATTCCCATAAAGTTAGGAAGTCCTGCACCTGAGCCTACAAATACAGCCTCATAGCCCATATCAAAAAGCTCATCAATTGTAAGAGTTTTGCCTATAACAACGTTTGTTTCAATATCAACACCAAGCTGTTTAAGAGTATCAGCCTCTTTTGCAACTATGGATTTGGGAAGTCTGAATTCGGGAATGCCGTAAACAAGAACACCGCCGGCGGTATGAAGAGCTTCGTAAACAGATACTTTATAGCCCTTCTTTGCAAGATCACCTGCACAGGTAAGGCCGGAGGGGCCGGAGCCTACAACAGCAACCTTGTGACCGTTTGATTCCGGAACTTTCGGAGCTTCGGTTGAATTTGCGTTGTGCCAGTCGGCAACAAATCTTTCAAGTCTGCCGATTCCGACAGGTTCAAACTTAATGCCGAGGGTACATTTGCTTTCGCACTGACTTTCCTGAGGACAAACACGGCCGCATACTGCGGGAAGAGAAGAACTCTGTGAAATAATCTGATAAGCTCCCTCAAAATTTTCTTCTTTTATTTTAGTAATGAAATCAGGAATGTTGATGTTAACAGGGCAGCCGGAAACGCAAGGTCTGTTTTTGCAATTAAGGCAACGGTTTGCCTCATCAAGAGCAATTTCTTTTGTGTAACCAAGAGCAACCTCACTGAAATTGTGAGCTCTTACTTCCGGAGCCTGGCTGGGCATTTCGTTTTTCTTTGGTATAATAGCCATCACTTAAGCCTCCTTTGCTTTCTTGAAGAGATTGCATGCTTCCTCATAAGCGTGGCGCTCATATTCCGCATACATTGTGCCTCTGCTCATAGCCTCATCAAAATCCACCTCATAGCCGTTGAAGTCCGGGCCGTCAACGCAGGCAAATTTTGTAACCTTTTTACCGTCTTGATTGATGGTGAGGCGGCAGCCGCCGCACATTCCGGTGCCGTCAATCATAATGGGGTTCATGGAAACGGTTACGGGGATGCCGAATGGCTTAACTGCAAGGGTAACAAATTTCATCATGATGATTGGGCCTATGGTGATAACCTCGTCGAAATTCTCTCCCCCTTCAAGGAGTTCTTTAAGGGGAACCGTTACATTACCTTGGCGAGCATAAGAGCCGTCATCGGACATAACAATGAGGTTATCGGAAGCTTCTTTAAACTCGTCCTCAAGAATAACAAGGTCTTTATTTCTGAAACCGATTATACTTGTAACGTTTGCTCCGAGACGATGGAATTCCTGAGCAATGGGGAGAGCAATAGCGCAGCCTACGCCGCCGCCAACGATACAAACTTTTTTGATTCCTTCAGTGTGAGTGGGAACACCAAGAGGGCCTACAAAGTCCTGAATGAACTCACCTTCGTTTTTGTGGTTTAATTTTTCGGTGGTACCGCCTACAACTTGGAATATGATTTTTACGGTGCCCTCTTCGGGGTTTGTGCCGGCAACAGTGAGGGGTATACGCTCGCCCTCTGCATCAACACGAAGGATGATAAACTGGCCTGGCTTTGCTTTTTTTGCTACCAAAGGAGCTTCAATCTCCATTTGAGAAACAGTGGGATTGAGTACTCTTTTTCTGACAATCCTGTACATGAAATTTTCCTCCTGATTTCATTCAAGTAAAAGCACCAATGAAATTACTTTGCATAATTTTCGCCACATTATGCGATTTTAATATTTTATCACAAGGAATATTTATTTTCAATATTGATTATAATATTTTGTGATTTCAGCTGTGCATTTGTCAATGATGTGAGACTAAGAAAATTGAGAGAAAAAAGCTAATTAGAATGTTTTTTCGGGACAGAGAGAGTAAGCGACGGAGCGTAGCGGAGG
>CAVHYZ010000033.1:16279-18735 GCA_963640495.1 Acutalibacteraceae bacterium | reverse complement strand
ACTGACTCCGCTTGAAAAACGAAATCAGTTTGTTGCTTAAAATTTAATTTTCTACTTTAGGTAGTCTTTTTTTGTACTGTCTGCACAACTTGGGGCAGTTCAGCATATATGCAGTCTTTTTAGTATTATTTATGCAGCTTTAAAGTTATCAAACATGGGTAAAACAGTTACACCTGTGTTTTCTTTAATAAATTCAAGAAGATTTACGAGAATATCCCAAATATATTCGCTTTGAATTTCCGGCATATCCGTTGAGTTACTTCTGTCTGTGCATTTATTTTTTCTTTGAATATCATAGGCCTTGTAAAGGCCTTTTTCACTGTATTTTACAAAACGAATTTTATTCTTTGAAATTTGAATTGCTCCTGCTGTGAGAATATTTGTGCTGCCGTTTTCGGTGCCGTTATTTGAATAGCCTACATATCCGCAGTTTGTGTAAGTAAAATTAAGGGATTCTTCTGTGTAGTCATCGGCACTGATTTTGCCTGCTTTTGGTATACGAATGGTATCACCGGGCTTAAGGAAGTTTACGGAGCCACCAATATAATCGTCATAAGCCCCTGAGTGGTTGTGACCGAAAAGAAAAACGATGTCAAGCTTTTCGGCTGCCTTATTGATAACGTTGAAAAGGTAAGATGAATATCTGTTATCGCCGCCGGAGGATCTGCTTGAGTGGTGAAGTGGTACGTGAGTGAGAATAATAACAGGCCTATAATCTTTGCTTTCTATCATCTCATTAAGTGCTTTTTCAACTTTGCTTGCAGTTGCTTTGATTGTGGAGGAGGTGCGTACCTGCTGATTCCAGCAAAAATCATTTTCATTTATTACATAAAGGCAAAATGTATCCATATCATAAAAACCGGATTTTGTAAAGCCGGCAGAAGTGAAATCGTGGTTGCCTTGTATGCAAATTACGGAATCGGCAGATTTTTTCGGATAAACCTTTGCAAACTTTTCTTTTACAATTTTAACACCGGGAGTTGCATTATCCGGGTAAGTTTTTGAATAATCACCACCGATAAGAGCGGCAGCAGGGTCTGTAAGTCCGTCTTTTTTCATAAGTGTAATGATTTTTTCAAATCTGTTATAGGCACTTTCGCCCTTTGCCTGAAAATCTGAAGCGGTAATAATTGTAGTGTAAGCACTTTTTTGGAAGGGTGATGATGTGGCAAAGGCAGGAACAGCCATAATTACAAGCATTACAAGTACCATTATAAAAGATAAAGTTTCCCTAATATTCTTTTTCATAAATCAGTCTTCTCCTTCTAATGACTTGATGTCACCGATTTTTACAAGTAATTCCAAGCACTCGTTAAAATCCATAATCTTCGGAACGGGATAAAGAGGATTGCCCTCATGGAGAGCTCTTTGAGCAAGCGTCGTTAAGTCCTCTTCTTTAATGTCAAGATGCTTAGGAATATTCATTTTTTCATTAAGCTTTTTAATTTCTTCAATGAAAAGTTTACCTTTTTCATTTTCCGAAAGTCCTGTTGTATCAAGGCCTGCACAGTCTGCCAATATGGCAAGGCGAGGATAAGCGCTCTCGCCGTAATATTCAAGCACATAGGGCAAAATTACTGCGTTTGCAAGGCCGTGAGGCGTTCCGTAAAGACCACCGATGTTATGTGCAATTGCGTGAACATAGCCTACATAAGCTCTTGTGAAAGCTACGCCGGCAAGGTAAGAAGCCTCAAGCATATTTTCTCTTGCTTCAATATCTTTTCCGTTTTCATAAGCTTTGTAAAGATTATCAAAAATGAGCTTAACAGCCTTTTTGGCTGCCTCTTCAGTGCCCTCTGTATTACTTTGGCCGATAAAAGCTTCAACGGCATGAGTAAGGGCATCCATACCTGTGGTAGATGTAATATGAGGTGGTAAACCTATGGTAAGAGCCGGGTCAAGCACTGCATATTTAGGCCTTAAAACCGGATCGTTTATAGCATATTTTTCGTGAGTTGACGGGTCTGTAACAACAGCTGCAACGGTAGTTTCGCTGCCTGTGCCTGCGGTGGTGGGAACTGCGTAAATAAGAGGCAATTTTTTAATAACTTTAAGCACGCCTCTCATATATTTAACGGGAGTGCCCGGCCTTGCGATTCTTGCCGCACAAACCTTTGCACAGTCCATGGGAGAACCGCCGCCGAAAGCAACTACACCGGAGCATCTGTGGTTTTGATAAATCCTTACGGCTTCTTCAATGTTATCAATGGTGGGATTTGGCTGAACGCCGTCATACACCACATAATTTATGCCCTGCTCTTTAAGGCCCTCATAAAGGCCGTCAAGAAGATGTAAAGAGGTAAGGCCTTTGTCCGTAACAATAAGAATGCTGTGATGTCCGTTTTGTTTAATGATTTCCGGAAGCTTTTTTACCGCTCCTTCACCTTTTATAACTTGAGGTTCAGACCAGTCAAGAGCTTTAACTGCCTGACGAAAGGCTGCTTGATAGGCTCTGC
>CAVHYZ010000033.1:0-16146 GCA_963640495.1 Acutalibacteraceae bacterium | reverse complement strand
CATGTAATTCCTCCTTTAAGAATTTGTTACAGTAGAATTTTATCAAATTATTACATATGTTGCAATAGATTTGCAAAAATAATATAAATAAGGCATTTTAATTTATTGACCGTAAAATTATATAATGATATAATGCGTATTGGAGTAGATTACAAGAGGGAGTGCGTAAATGAAATTAAAAAAGTTTTTTTGCGTGATTTTAGCGCTGATAATGAGTTTTTCCGCTTATGTTGTAGCTTTTGCTGCTGACAGTACGGAATGGGAGCATAAGGTTAAAACCGATTGTAAAGGCGAGTGCGGATATTCGCCTGTTATTGTAATTCCCGGCATTATGCAAAGCCAAACCTATGTGCAGGACAGTAACGGAAATGACATAATGACAAGTGACGGCTTCCCTATTGTTGAGGGGATGGACTTATCTTTTATGTTTGATACTCAAGCTGTTAAAAAAGAGATAAAAAACAAAGTCCCGGAGATCTTAAGAGCTATAGCTAAAGGTGACAGAGACGAGCTTCTTGATATTGTGATAGATATTTTCGGAGAAAGCTTTTCAGACCATTATTTTAACCCCGATGGCACAAGAGTTAATAAAGATGCTACGGATAAATATTGGTATTCCTTGGAGGAATGTAAAAATACTCCCGATAAATCCTACAATTACGCAAAGGGATACTCAAAAGATTCAAACGGAAATGTTCTTCCAACCACAAAATATAAAACTCAATATGATTTTATAGAAAAACAGGTTAATTTTTCCGCTTATTGCGAAAAAGCAGGCTATGACCACGCCTACTATTATGCATATAGTTCCTTTGGAAATATTCTTGAAGATGCGGCAAACTTAAATGAATATATAGATATGGTTAAGTATCAAACAGGGCATGACAAAGTAAGCCTTATTTTTGTAAGTCTCGGAGGCACAATAGCAAACGTATACCTTGCAGATTATATTGACAAGAGCGAAATAGACAGAATTGTTCTAACTGCTGCGGCTCTTGACGGTTCATATCTTCTAAGTGATCTTATGGACGGAAAAACCACATTCAATAATGGATATGCTCTCTATAATGAACTTATTCCCAATATAGTTTCTATTGCGGCAGAGGAATATATGGCTCTTGCCTATCTAGGCAACGCAATTGCAAGAGCAATACCTCAGGAAGTATTCAGCGATTTTTTGCAGGAAGCCCTTGAAAAAGCTCTTGATGAAGTCCTTGGCAAATGTATAAGAAACTGCCAATCTATGTGGGCTCTTGTGCCCTCGGATGAATATCCGGAAATGGCAAAGAAATATATTTCGGATTCTGATCACAAAAAGCTCAAAGAAATGACGGACAGATATTGGAATATTCAAAAGAACGCAAAAAATCGGCTTAAAGAGCTTGACGCAGAAGGTGTTGATATATTTATTATAACCGGCTATAATTTACAGCTCCCTGCAGCTGTTCAGCACTATAATCAAAGTGCCGATGTGATTATTCACTCCACCTCAAGCTCAGCCGGTGCAACTTTTGCTCCTTATGGCTCATCCTTTGGAAAGGATTATAAACCTGCTATAGATGAAAGTTATATTGACCCTGACAGACTTGTTGACGCCGGCACTTGCGCTTTGCCAAACAAGACATTCTTTATAAAAAATCAAAGTCATATGAAGCTTCAAAAAGCTGTGAACGATGTTATCGGCCTTTGCGTTCAGCTTGTTACGGATAAATCAATAACCAACGCAAGAGAAAATAACGGCGGATATAAGCAGTTTAACGAATACAGAGATTTATCCACTATTGAAAGACTTATTGAAGTTTATGATAATACGGATAAAAGCAAATTAAGCACCTCTGAAAAAGAAGCCTGTGATAATGCCTATGATGATGCGAAAACACTTCTTGCAAAGCGTGAATGGTTACAATCCGAAACGGATATAGTTGAGGAAAATTTTTATAAAGCAACGGAAAAAGCGGGTTTGCTTTGGAGCAGTGCCGACAGCAGTGTAAAAAAATATAAAATTGTACCTTTTTTCGAAAAAATTTTTAAGGCAATAAGTGATTTTTATACTAAAATTTTCGGCGGTAAAGATTTTTGGCTTTTCTTTATTCCGCTGATATAAATAAAAAAGAGGAGATTGAGTAAAAATGAACGAAATTGAAAAAAGACAGATGCCGAAAGGTTACGCAATTATGTGGATTATCATCACGGCCGTTTACGGCTTATGGATGGCTCTCATAATGAAAGATGTGGTGCTTGTAAATTATGAAACAGAAGCCGCTCGCTCTGTTACCGGTGATTGCTATAACGGTTATATTCAGCCTGATATTACAGGCATGATGGGCCGCCATTGGCTTTACCCCATTTGGGTTATCGTTTCCTGCATTACACTTCTTTTATTCATCGTTTACATTAAAAAAATTCTCTATGCCGAAACACTCACAAAAGGCATTTCAACTATTTGTATGATTTTGCTCGTATTCGGTTGCATTTTTGTAAATTGGTACGGATTATTTGATGTTACAATTGTAAAAGACGGTGTTATATCTCAGGCAACTTTCAAAGATAAACTTACATTTATTACCGCAAGTATGACAGGCCTTCAATATCCATGGCATTTCAGAGGCTGGGGTGTATTTGCATCAGCTTCAATCTTTATGAATACAATGTATACTTTCCGTAAGTATAATTATAACAGCAAACTCTGTGTTATCCTCGGTTCTCTTGGCTCGGCCGCAATTTATATGACAATTAACTGCCCCTCTTACGGCGTTGAAAAAGATTTCACCGTGTGGCGTTGTTTAGGCCACTGGGCAGGTGCCGTTATATTTGCAGGCTGCTGTGCTGCTCCTCTTGTTATTTTCCTTTTAAGCAAAACAATAAAAGAGAAAGGCAGATACCTTGGTGCACTTATTGCTTTCGGACTTGTGCTTGTTGCTCTCGGCGTGCTTACCGTTTTAGGCTACAAGAGTGCGGTTATAGAGAATATTCCTACAACTGCGGCATATATTCTTTTATTTATGCTTAACTTTACACATTTCTTTGAAAAGAGTAAAAAAGCAACAGATTAAGATTTTTTACGCCGAAGGAGATTGCTATGCAAAAAAGCAAATTTATGAATGAGGTGAGCTTAACAGACGGCCCTATATTCAAAAGGCTTATTTGGTTTTCGTTTCCAATGATTTTAGGCAATCTTCTTCAGCAGGCATATAACCTTACAGATGCACTGATTGTGGGCAGATATATAGGCTCTGATGCTTTGGGGGCAGTCGGCTCCGTTTATACCATTATGACCTTTTTAACCTCTGTTATAATCGGCCTATGTATGGGCAACGGTGCCTTTTTCTCTGCTGATTTCGGAGCTGAAAATGAAAAAATACTTCGGGAGGATATTTCATTATCCTTCCGTTTTATAACTCTTGTGACGATAGTCATAAATATTGCGATTTACCCTGCGATAAATATTATACTTACTCTTTTGAAAACTCCCTCGGAGCTTATGGAAATGACGCGAGATTATGTAACAATAGTTTTCGGTGGAATTATTTTTATATTCCTTTATAATTTCTTTGCTTTTTTGCTTAGATCTTTGGGAAATTCCACTGTTCCGCTTATTTTTCTTGCAATTTCAACAGCTGTGAATATAATACTGGATATATGGTTTGTAACAGGTCTTGATATGGGAATTAAGGGCGCTGCTTTTGCCACGGTAATAGCGCAAGCTGTTTCCAGAATCGGAATAAGTATATTTTCAATAATAAAGCTCCCCATATTGCGTAAAAAAAGAGAAAGTTCAACTGTAGATAGGCTTAAATCCATCATTTGCGGAGATATAGCAACAAGCGTTCAGCAATCTGTTATGAATTTCGGAATTCTAATGATTCAAGGTCTTGTAAACAGTTTTGGCACTACTGTAATGGCTTCCTTTGCCGCTGCGGTAAAAATTGACGCCATAGCTTATATGCCTGCTCAAGAATTCGGTAACGCATACTCTTTGTTTGTTTCTCAAAATTACGGTGCCGAAAAAGAAAACAGAATTAAATCCGGCACAAAAATTTCTTTTATTGCCTCGGCGATATTTTGTTTAATCGCATCCGTGATAATATGTGTTTTCCCACAAAATTTGATGGGCTTGTTTATTGACGGAGAAGGCACGAAAATTATATCTGAGGGCGTTCGATATTTAAGAACTGAAGGAGCAATGTATATTTGCATCGGTTTTTTGTTCCTTTGGTACGGCTATTTCAGAGGAGTTTCCAAACCGAGAATTTCACTTATTTTGACAATTATTTCTCTTGGCACAAGAGTATTACTTTCTTATACCTTGGCCCCGAATACTTCTCTTGGCGTTACGGCAATATGGCTTTCAATCCCCATCGGCTGGATTTTAGCCGATATTACGGGGCTTATAATTTACAAAAATTGCAAATTAAAATTTTAACAGCCAGAAGGGAATTTTATGTGGTTTACATTTGCGATCCTTTCCGCAGTATTTGCGGCTCTCACATCTATTCTTGCAAAAATAGGTATAGATGGTGTTAATTCCAACTTGGCAACAGCTATAAGAACGGTTGTTGTGGTGATCATGTCTTGGGTTATGGTGTTCATCACAAATGCTCAAAGCGGTCTTTCGGATATAAGCAAAAAGAGCTGGATTTTTCTTGTTCTTTCAGGCCTTGTGACCGGCGCATCTTGGCTTTGTTATTATAGAGCCTTGCAAATGGGTGAAGCGTCAAAAGTTGTACCCATTGATAAATTAAGCGTAGTTATTACACTTGTGCTTGCCTTTGTTTTCTTGCATGAGGAGTTTAATGTCAAATCATTAATCGGCTGTATTCTCATCGGTGCAGGTACTTTACTTATGGTATTATAATTTGAGGTTCTAATGGCAGAAAAAAACAAATACAACAAAACAATAACAGCTTGTTTTATAGGCTATATAGTTCAGGCAATAGTAAATAACTTTGTACCGTTGCTCTTTTTAACATTTCAAAAAGAGTATAATATTCCTCTTTCGCAAATAACTTTGCTGATTACATTTAACTTCGGCATTCAGCTTATTGTGGATTTGGTTTCCGTAACATTTATTGACAAAATCGGATACAGAGCATCAATGATAATTGCTCATTTGTTTTCGGCGATAGGCCTTATTATGCTTACATTCCTGCCGGAGGTATTGACCTCTGCTTTTGCCGGCATACTCATTTCCGTTATGATTTATGCTATTGGTGGCGGACTTCTTGAAGTGCTTGTAAGCCCTGTGGTAGAATCCTGCCCTTCGGACAACAAAGAAAAAACGATGAGTATGCTCCACTCTTTTTATTGCTGGGGCCAAGTGGCTGTTGTGCTTATATCCACAATATTTTTTCGAGTGTTCGGTATAAATAATTGGAAAATTATGGCTCTTATTTGGACTGCCTTGCCTTTACTTAATTCAATACTCTTTGCAAAAGTTCCCATTGCCTCTTTGATAAAAGAAGGGGAAGAGGAAATGAAAATTAAAGAACTTATGAAAAATAAAACTTTTTGGGTTCTTTTAATAATGATGCTTTGCGCAGGAGCAAGTGAACAGGCTGTAAGCCAATGGGCATCAACTTTTGCGGAAAAAGGCCTTGAAATAAGTAAAACCCTCGGCGACCTTGCAGGGCCCATGATGTTTGCCGCTTTTATGGGCACATCAAGGGCTTTTTACGGAAAATTCGGTGATAAAATCAACCTTGATAAATTTATGGCAGGCAGTTGCTTGCTTTGTATAATCTCATATCTCGGAATTTCTTTGTTGCCCTTCCCATTTATGAACCTTGTATTTTGCGGAATATGCGGACTTTCCGTTGGAATTATGTGGCCCGGCTCTTTCAGTAAATCCGCTGCCACTCTGCCAAAAGGAGGAACTGCAATGTTTGCTCTTCTTGCTCTGGCAGGCGACCTGGGATGTTCCGGTGGCCCTTCCCTTGTGGGGCTTGTATCAAGCACCCTTAACGAAAATCTGAAAATGGGTATTTTAGTAGGAATTATTTTCCCTGTTTTATTACTTGTCGGAACAATTCTCTGCAGAAAAATATCAATAAAAAGTAAAAATATTAATTAATTATGAGGACTAAATTATGACTCTTGAAGAAGCTCGTGAATTTTTTAAAAAAGACCGTTTTGCAACTTATAAAACCGGCATAGAAATTGATGAAATCGGCGAAAAATATTCAAAATGCTCTTTTGAAATTACTCCGAATGATGTGGCTGCCCACGGCAGTGTTATGGGAGGAGCTGTTTTTACACTTGCTGATTTTGCATTTGCCGTTGCCGCAAATTCCGGCGGTCAGCTTACCGTAACAGTTAGCAGCAACATAAATTTTATAAGTATGCCGAAGCATAATAAACTTACAGGTGAATGCAAATGCCTTAAGGACGGCAAAAGAGCTTGCTTTTATGAGGTTAAAATCACAGACGGACTCGGAAATCTTGTGGCAGAAGTTACCTCAAACGGCTTACATATATGATTTTTAAAATGTGGAGATAAAAATGGAACTCAGGAAAATCACAAAAGAAAAAGAAGACATAAAAAGGGCAAAGACCCTTTACATTGAGGCTTTCCCTCGGGGAGAGAGAGCGCCTTTTTCAATTATGAAAAGAAAAATTGACAGTGGGTGCGCTGATTTTTGGAATATGTTTGATGGTGATAAATGGATAGGCTGGACTTATTGTATAACGTATGAGGATATGGTTTATGTTTTTTATTTTGCCATTGATAAATTTGAAAGAGGCAAAGGCTACGGCACCGCAGGCATAAATGCATTAAAAGAAAAATATGCCGGCAAAAGGTTGTTTCTTGCCCTTGAAGATAAAGATGAAGAAAACATTCCAAACCGTGAGCAAAGGGTTAAACGACATCAATTCTACATAAATTGTGGCCTTACCGATTTACCTTACAGGCTCAAAGAAGCAAATATGATTTATTGCATTATGGGCATTAATGGCAAAGTTGAGCCGGAGGAATATAAAGAACTCATTAGAAATTATATAGGCGGATTTTATATGAAGCTCTTTGATATGAAAATAATTAAATAAGTATATTTTTTCTCCGCTGTTTTTACAGGGGAGATTTTTAAATTAAATTATGTTTTTACAAAAGCTTTTCAGGTTAGGCCTGAAAAAGTTATTGATTTTATGAAGTTTCAGACATGAAAGTTCAAAACAGGCACCTTTTGAAAGATGCCTGTTTTTTAATCGTTATTGTAATTTTGTAAAAATTGTTTCATTCTTTCACTTTGGGTGTTGCCGAAAACAGATTCCGGGTCACCTTGCTCTACGATATAGCCTTTATCCATAAATATGACTTTATCTGAAACGGCTCTTGCAAAATTCATTTCATGGGTAACAATAACCATTGTCATTTTTTCTTCTGCAAGTTGTTTTATAACCTTAAGCACTTCTCCCGTAAGTTCCGGGTCAAGAGCTGATGTAGGCTCATCAAAAAAGAGAATCTCCGGCTTCATTGCCAAAGCCCTTACAATAGAAACTCTTTGCTGCATACCGCCTGAAAGCTGGTAAGGGTACATATCTGCTTTATCTTCAAGACCCATTTTTGCAAGGAGGGCCATACACTCCTCTCTGACCTCTTTTTTGTCTCTTTTAAGCACTGAAACAGGGGCATCCATCATGTTTTTTATAACGGAATAATGAGGAAAGAGATTAAAATTTTGAAATACCAACCCGAAAGTCTTACGGAAAGGTTTAAGATCTTTTGCGTATTTTATTTTACCGTTTTCAGTCCATGCGGCATTTTCACCCATATAAGTAAGAGTGCCGGAATCCATTGTTTCGAGAAGGGTTGCACATCTGAGCAGGGTGGATTTACCCGAGCCGGAGGGGCCTATAATTGAAACAACTTCACCTTTATCAACTGTAAAAGATATATCTTTAAGCACTTCTTGACCGTCAAAGGATTTTTTTGCATTTTGCATACTTAAAACATTCATAATTTCACTCCCTTTTACCTGTAGTAGCTGAGGGCTTTCTCAAATCTCTTCATAGCATAGGATACTACCGTGTTGAAAATATAGTAGAAAACCGCTGCCACAACAAAAGTGAGCATACCCGGTGATTGGGGAGCAACGGCAATCTGCTTTGCCTTTGTAAACATTTCGATAACACCGAGTGTTGATGCAAGAGAAGTATCTTTTACAAGGGTGATTACCTCGTTGGTTGTCGGAGGAATAATTCTTTTTACCATTTGAGGTAAAATAATCTTAAAGAAAGTTTGAGACTTGCTGTATCCGAGCACTTGAGCGGCTTCATATTGACCTACGGGGATGGATTCAATACCGCCCCTGTAGATTTCTGCCCAATAAGCAGCATAATTTATAATAAATGCAAGCATAGTGGCAGTCATTCGCCAATTTGATGGGACGCTTACGCCGAGAACAAGGCCGGGAACAAAATAAACCACCATCAGCTGAAGCATAAGAGGTGTGCCTCTCATAATTGAAATATAGATTTCGGTAAACCAGTGAAGAACTTTAACTTTGCTCTTTTTGCAAAAATAAACAACAAGGCCCAAGGGCAAAGAGCCAATGAGCGTAATAAAAAATATAAGGGCAGTATTTCCGAAGGAAATTGCCAACTGCTCAATCATTACGGGAATAGACATTTATACACCTCACATTTTAAGAGGGCCGTCGCCGAAAATCAAAACGACAGCCCCATCTTAAATGTTAAATTAAGAATTACTGGCACATGGTAAGGCTTGAAAGCTCAAGGCCGTCTGCCTCATAATTTTTTGCAATTTCCATCATTGTGCCGTCATCTGCCATTTCTTTAAGAGTTGTTGAAACAGCCTCTGCGCTTGCTGTATCTCCAAGGAGGAAGCCTACGGCATATTGCTCTGTGGAAACAGCCTCTGAGAGAATTGCATAGCCGTCTGTTTCGTCACCTATGTTATATTTTGCAACACCTACGTCAACGATAACAGCGTCAACTGTGCCTTGCTTAAGCTCCATAAAGCCTGTGTTGTAATCTGCGAGCACAATGGTTTCTTTTAAAGAATTCTTAAGCTCTGTGTTGGCGTTAAGAGCATCGGAGCCCGAAGAAGCTTTTTGAACCATAACGGTTTTGCCTGCAAGATCAGCAAGAGAAGCTATACCACTGTCAGCCTTAACAACTGCAACGATTGAGTTATCAACATAAACATCTGACCAAGTATATTCATTTTCACGGCCTGTATATGTAAAACCATTCCAAATGCAGTTAATGGTACCGGAAGCAAGTTCGCTGTCTTTTGCGTCCCAATCAATGGCAACTGCTTCATATTCCCAGCCGAGTCTTGAACAAACCTCTTGAGCGAGCGCAAGATCGAAACCGTCATAAGAACCGTCTGCTGCCACAAAGCCATAGGGAGGGAACTCTGCATCAAAGCCGACAATAAGTTTTTTGGTATCTGCGGCAGAAATAGCCTTTTCACTGCCACAGCCCGCAAAGCCGAAGCACATAACTGCCATAAGAACTGCAAGCACGAGAGAAATAATCTTTTTAGTCATCATAATTTCCTCCGATTCTAAATTATGGCACAACTTTATCACATTAGCATACTAAAGTCAAGAGCTTTTTAATATTTTTCCGAAATATTGTAATTTTTTTCTCATTGGGTTATAATTGACATATAAAATCAAAGGAGTTCTTGAAATGAAAGAAATAAACATCAGAGAAATAAAAATCAGCCCCGTTGAGCTTATAAATGACGGTTGGGGGCTTGTGACCGCCGGTACGCCCGATAGTTTTAATACCATGACTGTAAGCTGGGGTGCTCTTGGCGAAATTTGGTCAAAGGATGCAGTATTTGCTTTTATCCGCTTAAATAGGTACACTTATGAATTTTTAGAAAAGGATTCTCTTTTTACCCTTTCCTTCTATGACAAGAAATATCACTCTGCCCTTGCCTTTTGCGGCAGCAAAAGCGGCAGGGATTATGACAAACCCGGGGAAACAGGGCTTACGCCTGTTACAGTTGACGGTGCAATTACTTTTGAGCAGGCAAAATATACAATAGTATGCAAAAAAGTTGCTTCTCAAATTATTACGCCGGATTCTTTTATTGCTCCCGAAATTGCGGGCAACTATAAGCCTGACGGCAGTGATCTGCATAAAATGTATATCGGTGAAATTATAAGGGTATACGAAAATTGATTGCAGAGGATAAAATTTTGCTCTCTTTCCTTGAGGAGAAGGCGCTCAAATGCAGTAACTGTAATATGATTACATGCAGTCGGTTTCTTGACATGCACGAAAGAAGCCTTGCTTCTTCTGTGAAATTGCCGCAAGGCGTAAAAAGATTTTTTTACGGTGGATTTGATGATTCAGAAAGAACTATTGCCGTCTTTTTCCCTGACTATGCGGATATAAATTCTTCTGAGGATGCAGAGAAATATTTTGAGAGTTATCCCGAGGATTGCCCCATAAAAATTCTTGAAATTACAAAAGATAGATTTTCTAAAGCTTTAGGTCATCGTGATTATTTAGGCGCAGTAATGGGCCTTGGAGTAAACAGAGATGTTACAGGTGATATAATAGTTAATGATAACGGCTGCTTTATGGCTGTAATTGAAAATATGGCGGATTATATTGCCGAAAATATGAACAAAGCCGGCAGGGGAACACTCACAATAAAAGCAAAAAATCCATTTGAAATAAAAAATCTTACAAAGCGAGAGGGCGTATCAGATTCTTTTACTGTTTCTTCGCCACGGCTTGACAGCATAATAAAAAACGGTTTCGGCGTGTCAAGAGATGTGGCGGCTGAGTCCATAGAACACGGTCTTGTATTTGTGAATGATTTGGAATGTGTAAAGCCGGATAAAAAAATAAACAACGGTGATAAAATAACTTTTCGCCATAAGGGCAGAATCATTATTGAAAATTGCGATAATTTCAGTAAAAAAGGTAGAAATATTGTAAAAATACTCAAATTCTAATAATTTGTATAAAATTTCATCAAACATTTATAAGATGTTCACAGTTTGTTAATATTTATGGTGCATTATATAAACAACGAAATGGGAGCCGCAACCCGGTTCGTTACAGCAAATACCCCTCCTCAATTCAACCCCATAGTAAAAAAACCGCTGCCGCAAGCGGTTTTTTTACTTTTTTTCAAAAAAAGGCACTCCATAGTAGTTCTTACCGTGGAGTGCTTCGTTATATTTTTGTGTGATTATTCGCCGAGGCTGTCAATTATTTCAACAGTCTTTGTAGCATTATAGCATTCAAACATTTCATCGGCACCTTCCGGAACCGTCTTTTGCGAAATAAGGCTTACAACGGGCACGATGATAAGGCCTGCAATCATTGCTATAACTCCGGAGTAAAGGGAATTTCTGAATACAAATGAAAGAAATTCGCTGTTTGAAACATCAATCCATCCGAGAGATACGCAAAGTTGAATAACCTCAAGAGCAACACCGAAAACAAATGAGCAAACAACGCCCGCTTTTGATGTTTTTTTCCAGTAAAGACCATAGAGGAACGGGGCGAGGAATGCACCTGCAAGAGCACCCCAGGAAACTCCCATCATTTGCGCAATAAATATATTAGCACTCTTAGCCTGTTTGATTGCTATTATAGAAGAAATGACTATAAACACAACTATAAAGCACCTCATAATTAGCATCTTTTTCTTTTCTTCAATCTTTTTCTTGCAAAGGGGCTGAATAAAATCAAGAGTAATTGTAGAACCGCTTGTAAGCACTAAAGATGAAAGAGTGGACATGGATGCGGAGAGAACAAGTATTATTACAACAGCTATAAGTATAGGGGCAAGGGTTGAAAGCATTTCCGGAATTATTGAATCAAAACCGCCGATGGGTTTTCCGGATTCATCAACACCGATTTTTTCGGCATAAAGTCTGCCGAATCCACCGAGGAAGTAACATCCGCCTGCAACAATAATAGCAAAAAGAGTTGAAATAATTGTGCCTTTTTTTATTGATTCTTCGTTTTTAATTGCATAGAATTTTCCGACCATCTGAGGAAGTCCCCAAGTGCCGAGAGATGTAAGAATAACAACAAAAAGAAGGAATAAAGGCTGAGGGCCGAAGAAGGATGAAAATCCGCCTGCTTCCCATGTGCTGCCGTTTGCCGTTGTAGAAGGAATTGCCGAAAGGGACTTCATTGCCTCCATAAGTCCGCCGTTTTCTTTAAGCACTGCAAGTATAACTGCCACAATGCCTACAAGCATTATAATTCCCTGAATAAAATCATTGGTTGCCGTTGCCATATATCCGCCTATAATAACATAAATTGCCGTAAGCACTGCCATGGTTATAACGCAAACTTCGTATGGTATACCGGGGTATGCCATGTGGAAAAGCCTTGAAAGTCCGTTATAAAGGGATGCGGTATATGGAATAAGAAAAATAAAAGTAATTACAGAAGCAAGCACCTTAAGATTTTTGGACTTGAAGCGTGCGCCGAAGAAATCGGGCATGGTTTTTGAAGAAAGGGACTGAGTCATAATTCTTGTGCGTCTTCCTAAAACGCTCCATGCAAGCAGAGAACCTATAAAAGCATTCCCAAGGCCTATCCAAGTAGAGGCAACACCGAAATTCCAGCCGAACTGACCTGCGTAACCGACAAATATAACGGCCGAAAAATATGAGGTGCCGTAAGCAAAGGCACTAAGCCATGGGCCGACCGAGCGAGATCCTAACACAAAGCCGTTAATGTCTGTGGCGTGTTTTCTTGAGCGTATGCCTATAAAAACCATAAGAGAAAAGAAGCATACAATCAAAATCGTTGTTAAAATCATTGTGGTGTTCATTTTGGGTTCCTCCGTAAAATTTAAAAAAGTATTTATTTAAAATATGTTTTGTGGTAATATATCCATTTGTAAAATCACCCTTGGAGATGCAAACATAAATGATAATAGATTTTCATACTCATACCTATCCGGATAAAATTGCGGAAAAAGCAGTAAAAAGATTATATGATTTAGGTGGAACTCCTTGTTATAGAGAGCCTACCCTTAAAGGCCTGATTGAATCAACTGAAAAATCCGGTATAGATTATTCTCTTTCTTTGCCCGTAGCAACCTCACCATCTCAGGTGGAGCACATAAACAATTTATCTGCTGAAATGAGTGGCCGTGATAATGTTATTTTTGCCGGTGCGATTCATCCGGATTCTGAAAATGTTGGCAAAATATTGGATTTCATAAAGAATGCAGGGCTAAAAATACATCCCGATTATCAAGGGGCAAATTTTGACGATGAAAGATACATAAAAATTATGTATGAGGCTGCAAAGCGTGGAATTTATACTGTTACCCATGCAGGAGTTGATGCCGCATACCGTGAAAAAGTTCACTGCACACCGGATATGATCCTTAATGTGATTGACAGGCTTAAAGGGGTAATCGACAATAAACTTATACTTGCCCACATGGGCTCAAATGAGCTTGCAGATGAGGTTATAGATAAGCTGTGCGGAAAGCCTGTGTATTTTGACACCGCTTATACAATATGGAAAACGCCATACAGATGCGAAGAGATTATAAAAAAGCACGGTGCGGATAAAATCTTATTTGCCACCGATTCCCCGTGGGCTCCTCAAGAAGAATTTATTGATATAATCAAATCTTATGATTTACCTGATGAAGATAAGAAAAAAATCTTAGGAGAGAACGGCAGAAAAATACTCGAAATCCGATAATTGCATACGCTGATCTTTTAGCGTTTTAACATTTTAACCTGTTAGCGTTTTAACGCACTAAAAGATTGTGGAGCTATTCTAACAGATAAAAAGCAATATGTCAAGAAAAATGTAAATAAAAAGATAAACGAAAATAAATAATTTGAATAATTAAAGTTGCCGCCCATGAATTACTCACAGGCGGCAGCTGATTTGTGTGCTATAAAAGCATTTTTGATTCTTATCAGAAATTGAAAGTAAAGATATTCTTAAATAAATCAAAGAAATTGGTGATGGATGAGAAGAATGAGCCGATGGTAGATGGAAGAATTACTGTTTTGGTTTCAATACAACCATCGTGTACGCATTTATAAACTTCTTTACCATCTGCGAAGAAAGAAGGTTCTGTTTTTTCTATAAGTTCAGAAAAATCATGTCCGAGGGCCGGAATATCAACCTCTTTTTTATCGCTATATGATACAGATGCATCTCCCTCAGGCGTGTATGTTGCGGTATAGATATTTTTGCCTTTTTCGGCGCAAGTTGCCGGAACGGTATAACAGGAAACGATACACTCTTTTTCTAAAACATGAGTTTCATCTTTTTTGCAGGTGAGGGTAATCTTAACGGTATTATCTTCATTCCATGTAAAATTCGGTTTATAATCATGCCCCAAAGCCGAAATTTCAAGGTCGCAAACAGTGCAGGTTGCTCCGCTCTCACAGGTGGCTTTGTTAACACTGTTTGTATGGTCGCAAACTAAATCACAAACTCCGCATACACCGTTTTCAAATGTGTGATCGGTTGCTTCATAGTGTATGGGTGCTTCGGTTAAATCTGCATTTAATGTTGCATAATCATAATTATTTATGGAGAACACTATGCTATTCCAATTATCCTTTGTGCCGGAGTAAAATACATATTTAATATTTTTACAGTTGTTAAATGCACCGCAGTGTATATGTGTAACACTGCTTGGGATTGTTACGCTTGAAAGATTTGAACAATGCGCAAAGGAATATGGATCGATTGTTTTAACAGTGCTTGGAATGATTACAGTTTTAATACTCTTACAATGTTCAAAGGCGTAACATTCAATGGTTTCAACACCCTCTGGAATAACAAGATTTTCAACTTTATTACCATCTATATATAAGTTATGGCCTTCTCCGGACCCGGGATAGTCAGAAAATAAATTATCATAGAAAGAATCGTTCGGAAAATCAATTGCACACCAATCTTTTATTTTTCCCGTGTAATTAATTGTTTCTATCTTAGTACATGCATCGAAAGCACGGCTACCTATAGTTTTCACACTATCGGGAATGGTTATATTTGTAAGGTTTGTGCATTCGCTGAAAGCATAGTCGCCTATTTTTGTTACACCATCTGCGATTGTTACGCTTGTAATATCTTTACATTTTAAAAACGCAAACTTGCCGATACTTGTTGTAGTGCTTGGAATTTCAATATCACCTTCAACTTTAGCTCCGTTTATATATAATTCCGTTATAATTTTTTCGTAATTTATATCATATTCATATGAGTTACAAGTTGGGACTGAAGAATCACATTCGAAATCAATAGAACACCATTTAGAAATATCACCGGTATAAATTACTTTCGTTATTAAATAAGAACAGTCGAATGCGGCAAATCCTATTTTTGTTACACTACCAGGTATTGTTATGCAAGTAAGGTTATAGCAACATGCAAATGCATAGTCACCTATTTTGGTTACACCATCCGGGATTGCTATATTTGCAAGACTGCTGCAAGTGTAGAACGCTTTTTTTCCTATGCTTGCTATACTATTTGGAATCGTTATATTTGTGAGTCCGGTAAGTCCATTAAATGCATTATCACCTATGCTTGTAATTCCGTTTTCAATATTTACTGTATGAATTATCCAGTTATCATCGGCACCATTCAGAAGATTTGTATTGGAGAAATTTTCCATATTTCCTGTGCCGCTTATTGTAAGTGTGGCGGTGCTTTCATCGAATTGCCATGTAACATTTTCTCCGCAAGTGCCGGATTTTGTGTTACTTGCCGATACAGTCATTCCGCCAACTGCAACAGCGGTAAGCATCATAATGGCACAAAGTGTCAGCACTAACGCTTTTTTAAATTTTTTTGACATAGTATAACCTCCTCTTTAAAACAGAAAGTATGTTTTTTATAAAAGTGTACGTTCGGAATACACTCTTATTGCTAAAATAATATACCTATTTCAAATAAAGGTCAATAGCTTTTGTACAAAATGCATAAATTGACTGAAAAAAGTGAATGCTTATTAACATAAAAATTATTCTGAAATGAATACCTTTTTAAAAATTTCAAAATGATACCATTTGGCTTATAAGCGAACGCTCGGCAGTGATTTATACTACGGGGATATAAAAAGATGATGGTTTTGAAAATTTAGGTGTGAGGAACTTTCAGACCGCTTTGCAATATTGTTGCTGATTAGGCTGATCTTAAATGAAG
>CAVHYZ010000032.1:8170-19010 GCA_963640495.1 Acutalibacteraceae bacterium | reverse complement strand
TAATTAGTTTTTTTCTCTCAATTTTCTTAGTCTCACATCATTGACAAATGCACAGATAAAGATATTTTTTTAGAGAAAACATAAAAAATTGCTGCTGCTTTTTGTGCAAATAGAGAATGTAATTTTGCACAAATCCCGATTTGTCAAGAGTTACAAATGAAGCAAATTGAGAAAAAAACGATATTTCGATGGTATAAATTGCACAAAACAATGGCCGATTTTTAGGCAAAATAGTTAAATTTAAATTTTTGAGCATTACAAAAAAAGACGATCAAATTGTAAATGATTTGTTAATTTTTGTGAAAATAGCCTATAAAAATGTTAATAAATTGAAAAAAATGCCAAAAAATAGCCAATCAAGTATTGCAATAACGCCTGAAATTGTGTAAAATATACATATTCGTATGGCCTTTTTCCATATTAAGGATTTACTATCAACCCAAACAAATATAGAATGTGGGGTATATTTATGTCAAACAGAATCTTTCAGGGGCTTGTTCATCAGATGCGTGATGCCGTCGGTAGGACTCTTGGCGTAATCGACGAAACCGGTACTATTATTGCCTGCAGTGAGCTCAGCAAAATAAGTGAGGTGTTCTCCTCAGCAGTAGATGTGTTTGCAGATAATGAAATGCACATTGTTGACGGGTATACTTTCTGTAATTTCGGCACTCACACTCAAAATGATTATGCTGTTTTTGTTGAAGGCACAGATGAAATTGCCGAAAGATTTGCAGGGGTATGCTGTGTTGCTCTTGAAAACATCAAGCAATATTATGAAGAAAAGTTTGATAGGGTAAATTTTGTAAAAAATGTTATCCTTGATAATATCTTGCCCGGAGACATTTACATTAAGTCCAGAGAATTAAGATTCAACATGGATGTTCACAGAGCAGTTCTTCTTGTAAGGATTGTTGATCATAACGATGTTGCTGTTTTTGATGCAGTGGCAAATTTATTCCCCGATAAAACAAAGGATTTCGTTATAAATATAAACGAAACCGACATAGCCATCGTTAAGGAAGTTCGCAATAATACAGACAGCAAAGACCTTGAAAAACTTGCCCGTTCCGTTTCCGATTCTTTGAGCACGGAGCTTTACACTCATGTGCTTGTTGGTATCGGTACAATGGTTGAAGGCATAAGAGATTTAGCTCGTTCATTTAAAGAGGCTCAAATTGCCCTTGAGGTCGGAAAAGTGTTTGACACCGAAAAAACCATTGTTTCCTATGATAATCTTGGTATTGCAAGGCTTATTTATCAGCTTCCTACAACTCTTTGTGAAATGTTTTTAGGTGAAATATTCAAGAGGGGCTCAATTGAAAGCCTTGACCAAGAAACACTTTTTACAATTCAGCGTTTCTTTGAAAATAATCTTAATGTTTCCGAAACATCGAGAAAACTTTTCGTTCACAGAAACACTCTTGTTTACAGACTTGAAAAAATCAAAAAAATTACCGGCCTTGACCTGAGAGAGTTTGACGATGCCATTGTTTTCAAAGTGGCTCTCATGGTTAAGAAATATCTTGATGCAAAACCGGTTAAATATTGATTATTAATATTTGCCGCAATCAACCCGTGCCTTTCGGCACCTGTACCAAGTAAGGAATGATACTGTGATAGAATTTAAAAATGTCACCAAAAAATACGATAATAAAACAACTGCCTTAAGTGATGTGAACATTTCCATTGACAAGGGCGAGTTTGTATTTGTCGTCGGCTCATCGGGCGCAGGTAAAAGTACCTTTTTAAAGCTGATGATGAGAGAGGAAGTTCCCACATCGGGCTCCATAGTTGTTGATGGCATAGACTTAACAAAAATCAAAAAAAGAAATATACCTAAGTTCCGCAGAAAGCTTGGCATAGTGTTCCAAGATTTCAGACTTATTCCCACTATGACCGTGTTTGACAATGTTGCTTTTGCTATGCGTGTTATAGGTACTAAGGAAAAGAAAATTCGCCGAAGAGTGCCCTATTTGCTTTCTCTTATGGGTCTTAGTGATAAATCAAGAAATTTGCCCCGTGAGCTTTCCGGCGGTGAACAGCAGAGAATTGCTCTTGCAAGAGCTCTTGCAAACGATGCAGAAATTATTATAGCCGATGAGCCTACCGGTAATGTAGACCCTCAAATGAGCTATGAAATTGTTGATTTGCTTATGCGGCTTAATGAAGCGGGCACCACGGTTATAATGGTAACCCACGAGCACAGCCTTGTAAGATGCTTTGATAAGCGTGTTATTATACTTGATAAAGGTACGGTTGTTTCTGATGGCGCAGTGCTTAATCATGAGGCCGCTACCGCACATATCAATCCGGCAAGTGAAATTTCAAGTGAATACAATATTTCCCCTGAGGAAGATTATTCCGTTTATTCTCAAAAACATGAAGATATAAGCTCTTCATCGGCTGAAGATGACGCTCCTAAGGAAGTTCCCGTTGATGATTTTACGGCAGACTTTTCGATTGAGGATGTAACTGCCGATGCAGCAGAAAATTCTGCTCAAGAGCCTAAAGAAGAGAATAAACCCGAAGAGGAAAATACAGATACAAAAGAAAATAATGAAAAGCAGGAAGAAATCGTTCGCTTTGAAGACCTTCCCGCACCCGAATCTTTAATGGGATTTGATGATGTTACAAGCGGAGGTGAAAGCAATGACTAAGCTTAGGTATCTTACCAAAGAGGGCTTCCGCAATTTAAAGGTAAACAAGCTTATGACTTTGGCTTCGATTACCGTTCTTTTCAGCTGCCTTTTACTTGTGGGCGTAGCTTTTATGCTCCTTGTTAATATTCAGTCCTTTATAACCGAAATTGAGAGTGAAAATGTTATTATGGTTTATGCCAACACAGATATTTCCTCTTATGATTATGCAAGAATGGGCGCCGAAATAAACGCCATGGATTATGTAGAAAATGTTGAGGCCGTTGAAAAAGACGCCGCTTACGAGCAAGTGCTTTCAGAGCTTGATGACAGCTTAAGAACATATCTTGAAAGCGTTGACGAAAACCCCCTTCCCGATGCTTACAAAATTACCGTAGGGGATATGGATCACTTTGAAGATGTTGTAAATAGCCTTAAACTTCTTGACAACGTTTTAAGAGTGCACGAAAACAGCGACCTCGCTCGTCAAATGGCCTCCCTCAGAGATGCTGTTCAATATATAAGCCTTGGCATTATAGTATTGCTTCTTTTGGTTTCCTTATTTATTATTTCAAATACAATCAAGGTTACAATGTTCTCAAGACGTCTTGAAATCAGCATTATGAAGAGCGTCGGCGCAACCAACTCATTCATTAAATGGCCCTTTGTTGTAGAAGGTATTATAATCGGCATAATTGCAGGCGTGCTTGCAACCGGAGCTGTATGGGGGCTCTATCAAATTGCCCTTAAAGAGCTTCTCTATTTATTTGATGCGTTTGTAAGCGTAGAAGCCGTTTCATTCCTTGATTATGCGACTTACCTTGCAATGATATTTGTTTGTATAGGTGTGTTTGCAGGTGTATTCGGTTCCCTTACATCAATTAGAAAATATCTTAAAGAAAGGAAGTTTGTTGAGATTGAAGATTAATAAGAAATTATTTACAAAAATTCTTGCGGCACTTTTAGCATTGAGCTGCGTCTTCTCATCTCTTCTGTTTTCCTCTCCAAAAGTATCTGCTGACGAAGAACTCGATGACTTGCAGCAGCAGTACGATGACCTTGAAGATAAAATAGCTCAAAATAAGGCAGAGCTTAATAAAGTTCAAGGTAAAATCAACGACCAAAACAAAAAGTTAAAATCTCTAAATTCTGAAATAGAATCAATCAACAGTCAAATCAATATTTTACAAAGCAGAATCAATACCCTTAACTCGGATATTGCCGCTAAAGAATCAAGTATTGAAGAGATAAATACTGAGATTGAAACAATAAATAATCAAATTTCAAGCACAACCTTGCAGATGGATGAAATCAAAGCCACTATGCAGGATACAAGAGAGCTTCTTCTCGGGAGAATTCGCGAAAATTATATGGCAGGTGAGGCTTCTTCTCTTGAAATCCTGTTTTCAAGCGATGACATATCGTCTTACTTTACCCGTATAGAGCTTATGCAAAGGGTATCCGAAAACGATGCAGAGCTTATTAACGAGCTTGAAGATAAGCTCAATGAGCTTGATTTATTGCAAAAGCAGCTTGAATCAAACAAAACAGAGCTCCAAGAAAAAAGTGTAACCCTTGAAGAAGAAAAAGTTGCTCTCAGCGAGCGTCAAACAGACCTTCAAAGCAGTAAGAGCACGGAGCAAAGCAAAAAATCCGAGGTAACCTCAAAGCAAAAAGAGGTTCAGGAAATTATAAATGACCTTGATCAAGACAGCGATGAATACAAAGCAACAATCAAGCGCCAAGAGGCCGAAATGGAAGAATTATCATCACAGATTGATGATTATATTGCCGCTCACGGATCTTCTGTAGGTGATACGCCGAAGGAATCATACGAAAATGACGGTGACATGGCTTGGCCCGTTAAGTTTGAAAGCTACATTACCGCAGGCTATCCTGCATATTCAAACGGTTCAGCCCACTGGGGTATTGATATTTGCGCCAAGGGCGGTAACACAAGAGGCAGAGCCTTTAATGCAGCCCAAGGCGGTGAAGTGATTATTGCCGTTAATGACGGCAACTGGAACTATGGTTTCGGCAACTATTGCGTTATTGACCACGGTGACGGTACGCAAACTCTTTATGCTCACTCGGATAATATTCAAGTGTCCGTCGGTCAAATTGTAAAGAAGGGTGAACAAATCGGTATTATCGGTGCCACCGGCAACGTTACCGGCCCGCACCTTCACTTTGAAGTCAGGGTGAAAAACTCTGATGGTAGTGTAAGCAGAGTTAACCCCACAAATTATGTAACCAACCCATACGCATAAATCAATTAGCAAAGAGCAATTAGTAATGAAGCATTGCTCACTCCGAATATACAATTGAGTTTTGCCCGCAAAATTTCTCGCATTACTTATTGAGCGACTGCTCTGCAAAGGAGGCAAGTCATGAACAAAAAAATATCTGTCGGGCTTTGCCTTGCCCTTGTAATTATTGCTATTGCCGCAACTTTTTCAATTACAATGGTATTTTCAAAGCAGATTTATAACGGCATCATAAGTAACATTTCTCAGCGCTCACAAAGTTATGAAAATGTTGAGGAGATAAACCAAATTATTTCCAATAACTTTTACGGAGATTTAAGCAGCTTTAATAATAGCTTAAGTGCTTCTCTTGCTGAGGGCTATGTTAATGGCCTTAATGATGATAACAGTTATTATATGACAGCCTCCGAGTACACCGAATATTCCGAAAGAATGAAAAGCGGTGTTAGAGGGATAGGTATTGAAACAGCCTATGATTATACAGATGACGTGCTTAAAATTACCTATGTTTATGAAGGCTCATCTGCCGAAAGCGAAGGCTTGCAAGCTGGGGATGTTATCACTGCAGTGGGCAATGTAACGGTTACACGTGCAAATTATTCTTTCATTCAAAGTCAGTTTACCGGCACAATGCTCGGCAGCGTTCAAATTGAGTATGAACGAGATGACGTAACTAAAGTCGTACAGCCAATCAGCTCTTTCACAATTCCTTCCGTTACCGGCAAAACCGTAAATGGTGTTGGATATATTAGAATAAGCGGATTTTATAAAAATACCGCCGATGAGCTTAAAGAGATGCTCAGCACATATAAATCAAACAGTATCACCTCAGTTGTTATAGATTTAAGAAATACATCCGAGGGTACAATCAGATATGCCGCAAAAGCTCTTGATATGATTGTGTCAAGTATAAATAACGGCAGTATTGCCGTGCTTAAATATGCAGACAACACTACAGAATCCATTGCTTCCACAAGTAATAACAGCTCAAATATGAATTTTGCCGTTCTCATTAATGGCGACACAAAAGGTCCGGCAGAGCTTTTTGCATGTGATATGCGTGATATAAAAATGGCTCAGCTTATCGGCACCACAACTGCCGGAGTTGGTACAATGCAAGATATTTTTACCCTTTCGGATGGCGGCGCTATTCTTCTTACAACAGCCCTTGTAATTCCTTATGCAGGTGAAGATGCTGTTTATGACAGTAGTGCAGGCACAGAAAATAAAGGTGTTAAGCCCACTATGGAAGTTACTCTTTCTGTGGATGATTCAAATATTCTTCTTCTTTCCGAGACAGAAGATACTCAGCTCGCTGCAGCTGTTAATATGTTGGCACCATAAAAAAGCTCCCTTCGGGGAGCTTTTACAATTAGCAATGAAGGCACACTACCTACTGAATTTTATGAGCAATCGGCGAGCACTTTTCGCCTCTCTTGCCTTCCGAGAACTTGATAGGTCTTTTTTACATAAAAACGGCTCCCGAGGGAGCCGTTTTTTATTACCTGTTTGCGGAATAGTTTACATTAATTTTCTTTTCGAATAATCCTGAGTTATAGGTTGGCAGCCAGCTGTCACCGGTAGAAACACTATCCTTAAATTCATCCTCGTTGAGAGCAACATTCATTTCGGCAAGGCCAACAACGTTACCGCCTTCTTTATAGCACATGTTGAAAAAGGCGTGGTGGCCGATCTTTGTAACACTTCCGGGGATATACATATAGTTTAGTTCTCTGTCATAAGTGAAACAATCCGAGCCGATTATTTCAAGACCCTCAGGCAAAGATTTATAAGCCTTTATCTTGCTGTTAACATTTTCATAAACTGTATTGCTTATTACTTCATTGGCTGTGTAAGAATAAACTTCCGCTAATTTTTCAGCTTTAAAGAAGGACATGGTCTCCATTTCGGTTACGCCTTCGGGAATATATACAGCAAAAATATCGCTATAAGCAAAACTTAGTTTGCCAATTTTTGAAACAGTTGAGGGAATAACATAATATCCGACTTTATTGTTATAATCTTCAATGAATTTTGAATAGTCCGTAATGCCTGTAAGGGTTGTTAGCTTGTCAAGAAGAGCTTTGCTATCTCCCTCAAGGGCGTCTATATCCGTGCCGTTTGTAACACAGGTGTTAAGCAATTTTACAGCACTTGTAAAATCATCATCGGTTATACTGCCGTCTTTTGGTAAAGTGTAATCATAACCTGCTTGCTTTGCAAGGTAAATATTATGAGCACTGGGGTAGTAAATAACCTGTGTCAGTGCTTTATCATAAAGCACACCGTCTATGTCGCAATAATAGGGATTATCGTCATCCACAAAAACATTTTGAAGATTCCAGCAACTGTAAAAAGTTTTGCCGTCGATAAGCTGAATGTCTTTGCCAAGATAGATAGTTTCAATTACCTCATCGCAGTTAAATGCATACTCGTGAAGCTCAGTGATGGGCTTTGATTTGTCGCCGTCCATATAATCAACGGTAAGCTCTTTTACACCGTCAATATTGGAATATTTTATAAGCTCAATGCCGCTTTCAACCTCTTTATAATCAAATTCATCGTTGCTTACGGCTCTTATGCTGAAATAGATAGAAAGAATTATGGCAACAAGAAGTATAACAATTATGATAACTTTTGATTTAAGGCTAACGGTTTTATCAACTATACGAGGAGCTTGGAGGCCTTCAATGCGATAAGTCCAAATTTCATCCTCGGGAATATTAAGAGGTTCTTCCTCTTTTATTTCTTCAATCTTTTGCTTTTCTTTGCTGTTCTTTTTTGACATTATTCGGCCACCTCACTTTCGGCATGAATATGATCTTGAGAAGCTTCAGCTGCGTGACCACCGCTTAAATCTCCGCCTGTAACGACCTCACGGCGGTTAAGCACATCAATAACCTTGCTTTGTTTGCTGTCATCATAATCCCAGAAAAAGTAGGGAATAGTCATAAGTAAATAGCCGACAATATCGATTATTATGGGTACAACTATTATTTTTATTCTTGATTCATCAATAAACAGCACGTCCCAGTTACTGTTAAAGCCGTATTTGAGCAAAAGCAAAGGAATGATAAGGCCTACGAAGTTCTTTATAGGGCCGACGAACCAATCGAAAACTCCCGAAAAACTTTCAAGTCTTTCTCCGGAGAGATACATTTGATAGTCGTTTATTTGAATATTCATATCTGCCATAATGGATTTAGGCACAGTGGAGCAGGATTCCATAATCATAAGCATTACAATACTTATGATTCCGCAAAGGCTGAGATTATCACCGAGGAATATATAACTCAGCACTATTACGGCATTACCGCCTGCCCTGATAAGCTGATAAAATATCATAATTTGTTTATAGGAAAATCTTCTTCTGAAGAATGGAGTAAAGAAATCCGGGGGAGTGCCGCAGAAGGACACAAGAGTAACAATAAGGCTGTAAATAAGCCCACTCATTCTAAAAGTATAAAGATACAAGATGGTTGTAAAGGCAAGCATACCGTTACCAAGAGAATCCAAAAGCCCGACAATAGTGTTTATCCACCTGTATTTATTATACATTACGCCGGTCATACCGTCCCAAAAGCTGATATTAACTTTCTTATCAAGGGGCGGCTGAGGTATTCTTTCCTTAATTCTTGTGGCAAGTATCAAAGTTAAAGTTGCCGAAACAAAGAAAGTGATGGGAATTATCCATTTAAACAGTGCCATATCTGCCCACTCATCTTTTGTAAAGCCTACAAATACGGGGATAAGAATATCAATTAAATTCCATAAAAAGTGAGAAAGCTTTATAGGGAATGTTCTTACCATTATACGCTCTTTAGGGTCCGGGCTTATGTTTTGGGCGCAGGTTTCAAGTTGATTATTAAAGCTGTAAGCATTGTAAAATGCAAATAAGAGGTTTGCTACCCAAACACGAGTGATAACATCGCCTATTGTACTATAAAAGGGAAGCCAGCCTATAAGAAATACCATTATTGTTTTTGGAACATAATCACAATAAAGAGCATATTTATATCTGCCGAATTTTGGCACAAGTTTCTTACGGTAAAAGATATTACGGGCACCCATATAGCCTTGTATGCCGATATATGTGCCGAGAATTTTAATTGAGGATGCGGCATTTATACCTTCAAGTGAATTAAGATACTTTACAAGGGTGTTGGCTGGATTTAAGAAAGAACTGAAATCCACAATTATAAGCCCGGCACCTACAATCATCATAATAAAATATGTAAGGTAAATTTTTCGCTCGGTTTTCTTATTCATAAAGCCGAGGTTATCGTTAACAATCCACCCAATAAGGCTCATAATATAGCTCAAAGGCAGATTTATGATATTTATTACGGAAAACGCAAGATAAGGCAGCTTGTAATGATACATCATTAAGTAGCAGCCTGCCGCAAATGAAATATACTTTGAAATGGCACTCGCAGCAACATAGTTTCCGCCTATGCCCACACCTATATCAACATATTCCCTAAAAGAGACATATTTGCCTTTGGGTGGCTTGTTCCAATAGGTCTTTACATAATCTATGCCTTTTTTAACTTTTGAAAGCTTTTCACTTGCCAAATTATTCCCTCCGTATCTGTATTAAGCTCTATGTAAAATTATATCACAGATACAGATCATAATTATATGCACTTTTTATACAATATTTTGCTCATATTTTTTACTAATAAAACAAAAAACTTAGTGCTTAATAAGAATTAATGTTAAGGAGTTTAAGAAAAAAAGAAAGCCATTCCGATTTTATGTGATGTGGGAATGGCTTTTTGTGTACAAAAAGGGAGCCGAAGCCCCCTTTTTAGAGTATGTTAGTATTCAATTATGGTCTTTGTCCCATACCGCCTTCAAGAGTAAGGGTTTCACCGGACATATATTTGAAATCGGGTGTGCCAAGTTGAACGCATACACGGCCGATATCATCTTCAGCGTCACCGTAGTAACCCATAGGAGGCATTTTAACATTTGCTTTGAATGCATCGGGATATGCTTTTTCAAATTGCTCAAGCTGTGTAGTCCAAGCAAGTGGGCAAACAACATTAACATTGATGCCGTCTTTGCCCCATTCGGTAGCAGCAACACGGGAAAGACCACGAATGCCTTCTTTTGCGGCTGCATAAGAGCATTGACCATAGTTGCCGAAAAGTCCTGCGCCGGAAGCAAAGTTTATAACGCTGCCCTTTGATTCTTTAAGATAAGGGTAGCAAGCCTTCATATAATAAAATGCAGCATAAAGGCCTGAGTAAAGTGCTAAATTAAACTGCTCTGTGGTATGCTCTGCAAGTGTAACGCCGGAAGCGGAAGCCTGTGCGTTATTGATAAGAACCTGAATACCTCCGAAGGCATCAACAGCCTGTTTAACAACATTGGCCGCAATAGCTTCATTGTCCGCACCATCACAGATGTCTGCCTGAACGAGCAATACTTTAATGCCGTATTTTTCTTCAAGCTCTGCCTTAGCATCCTCCAGCTTTTTAATGTTACGGCCTGTGATAACAAGGTTTGCGCCCTCTTTTGCGTAAGCGGTGGCAATACCATAGCCAATTGAACCGCAGCGACCATTGCTGAGCACTGCACGACCTGCGCCGGTGATAACAACTGTTTTACCGGTAAAAAATCCCATTTTCGAGTCCTCTCCTTTAGGCTTTTTATTTTGCGTCGAGCTTATCGGCACATACACACTTATTTTATCATAAAAGAGTTAAAATTCAAGTATCATTTGTGACAATTTTGTAATTCTAATTTTCAGAATAAACAGTATTTTTTTGCTCATTTTTCTTTATAGTAAAGCATACAATGGCAATATCCTTCAAAATTTGGGTCGGCAATTTGTTCCTTAAACTCTTGACACATACATTTATATTCCTCTTTTTTCTCCATACGGCAGGGGCAATAACCTCCACGCTTTTTTAAGCCTTCTTGAAC
>CAVHYZ010000032.1:0-8160 GCA_963640495.1 Acutalibacteraceae bacterium | reverse complement strand
GCAAGTGGAAAATATTAAATAAAATATATACCAACCCCGCTTTATAAAAATCTGATATTAGTTTTATATCATTAATTATAAATAAGGGGATGCTTTTAATGGTAAACTTTTACAAAGAGAATGTTTTTTTTTTGAGGGTTGTTTAATGTTACAAATTTTGCCAAAATATAACAATCAGGAGCAAATTAACCTTGCCATACTTATAAATATTGTGTATAATGCTTAGGATTATGACTATACTATTATAGGAGGACTTATGAGAAAGAAAATTTTAGCAATAATTCTGACCTTAGCAATTATCATCGGTGCTATTCCCATTATTTCTCTTGCAGATGAAGGAAATTATTACGGTGGTAATGGTCAATATATCTATGAGCTGACGGCAGATAAGGATACCGGCTCATTAACAGAGGCTCAGCTTGAAGAATTGGGCTTTGGCAATAGATCCAATGACGGTATGGTTTGGACTGATAAGAGCGTTACCCCTGACGGCGGTGGATTTAATGTTGCCCTCAGAGCGCTCAGCCAGGAATATGTTTCATCCGTAAGCTCTGTTTCATACAAACCTGCTCCCGCTGCGGATGTTGTTTTTGTACTTGACTTTACCGGCTCTATGGCAAGCAACAACCTCAATAAAGAAGACGGTACTACATACGGCACAAGGCTTAAAGCCCTTGTTGATGCAACAAATGAAGCTATAGACGTTATAGTTCATGCCAATAAATACAACAGAGTAGCGGTTTATGTTTTTGGCGGAAGCGGAAACAAAATGACAGCAAAAGAGTTGCTTCCCGTTGGATATTATTGGAATAGTAAGGATTCATTCTACAGTGCCTCAACCACGGAAGCGTCAACTGATAAATACCTTATTTATAATACGTCAAAATCCGTTTCAACCAGCACTTCACTTCAAAAAAGAGATACTGCCACAGGCACCCCGGTATCTTATTCACAAACCACACAAGGCACTATTACGGGCACCTGCACTCAGTATGGTATTGCAGGTAGCATTTCTCAGTTTATAAGTGCGGCAGACCTTGACAATATGTCTACAGACCGTGAGCGCAAGCCTTATGTTATTATGATGACCGACGGTGAGGCAACTTATGCTTCATCAAATTGGTACAGTGATAATGCCACATCTCTTAAAAGTAACACCACAAGCACTCACAATCAACTTGAGGCTTATACAATCTTAACGGCTGCATACTGGAAGGATAAACTTCAAACGACTTATGACAATTTTAATTATCCAAGCGGAAAAGATGCAGATGACACAGGCGACCTTTCGGTTCAGTGGTTTAATATCGGACTTGGTGTTGATGATAGCGAAACAAACTCTACATCCTGTCTTGTTAATCCTGAATACTTAAAAAATACCACAGCAAGTTCAAGCGGAACTGATAATCAAATATTAAAGAATTACCTCAGCCAATACGCAGCCGGTTATACTGCTAAAAATTACTATGCTGATGACGCATATGTTTATCCTACCTCAGGGGAGGGCTATGTTCAGTTTGCAAAAACTTATGAAGTTTTAATGAAAGCCTTCCAGACCCTTGCAAGAATAATTAAAGATGACTCCAATGATTATTTCAGACCCATCGTTACCGAAGAAAAGGGAACGAGCTCAAGTGAAAGTATTAGCGCTGAAAAGGGAATTACCTTTACAGATGTTATCGGCGAAGGAATGTATGTTGACCCTGCAAAAATCACTCTTACCCCCGATGGTGAAAGCCCTGTAACAGGCACATATAACGCAGAAACAGGAGTTTGCACATTCTCAGGCTACAAAACAACCGTTACCATTACAGAAGAAAACGGTCAACAAACTCTTGTTTGGTTTTTGCCAACCACAGAGGTTTCCATGTTCACCATGATAAACAGAGATTCCATTGAGGATCTTAAGAAAAGTGAAATGGAGCCTGCAGACCCCACCGCTCTTACATATAAAGTTTATGTTAAAGACGGCAGTGCAATTAACGAATATGCTTATACAAATGCTTTTGGCAGTGACAGCAGCAAAACACCCCTTACTACCGTTGAATATGATATAACATACGATAACCCCTATTATTATGATGTAACAACAGGTGCGCTCAAAGCAGAGGGCGTTGATTCAGGCGAAACAGAAATTCAGATTTACAAATCAAGTAAACCTAAAGAAAAATATCTCAATCAAACCATAACCACAGCAAAAGAAGCAAATGTTACATCTTCAAGTGATATTTTAAGTGCTTACACTTACACTTATAACGGTGACCCAGATGCCGAGCCCTCCACCGGTGATTTAGCTGATGATGAGGTAGGTACAGGTTTCTCCACCACTTGCAAGGGTGTTCTCGGCAATAACGGCAGAGCAATAGCTCTTGTTAAAATTGCAAAAACTGTTGATAAATATCAAATTGTCGGTACAAGCAGTACAATCAGTGGCAATGCCACTTACACAACCAATGTTAAAAATCTTACAAATGGTGATATTACTTACTCTGTAAATGATAAGATTTATACCACAACCTCAGCAAGCTCTGTAGAAACCTATTCAGGCACTTTGGCAAGCGACGAAAGCACAAGTTATCCAACAACTAAAACTTTAAGTGGCAGCAACGGAAATATAATTCCCGGCTATGCTCCGAAGCTTACAACCCTTAACGGAATTACCGTAAATTATGATTCCGATGAGTATGAACGCAGAGCAGGTTACAAATACCAAGATATATATAACCTTGATGTTTTGTTAACCAGGACAGCTTCATATCATATAAGTTATGATTGGGGCGATGATGCTCCGTCAAGCGCCGCTTTGCCCGTAGACAGCACAAACTACAGCAGCGGAGATTCATTCACAGTAGACAGTACCTACACAGCCGGCAAAAAAATTATAACCGATGATGGTGTATATGTATTCTCAGGTTGGACTGCTTACAATTCAGATGGTACGCCTTACACCGGAAGCACAATTACCTCTGATATTACAATGAAGGGTACTTGGTCAAAGGCTTATAAAATCACTTATAAGTTCAATGGTGAAGTTCCCACAACTGTTACGGTTCCCACAGATGATAATGCTTATGCCTTAAATGACTCTTACAGCTTTGATACAACTTATACTACCGGTTCAAAAGTTACCTATAACGGCATAACTTATAAATTCTCCGGCTGGGTTGTATCAGGTGATAAGACAGGCGGAAATTACGGCGCCGCAGAAGATATTACAACAACTGCATACGATTACGGTGAAAGCATTACCTTAACAGGCGAATGGTTAGCTCCACGCACCATTACATACAGCTGGTCTGATGCGCCTTCTACTGCAAATATCCCCTCAAGCACGGAAAATTACTATACAGGTGATAATTATACGGTTGACGGCACTTATTCATATGGCGTAATTATCACTGTTGACGGTGTTAACTATAAATTCTCCGGCTGGACTGTTACAGGCGAAACATCAGGTGATGAATATAACACTACAGGAAAGGTTCCATCTGAAAATCTTAAAATTACAGGTAGCTGGGTAAGAGATTATAAGGTTGAGTATAAGTATGAAGGCGATGCCCCTTCCACTACTCTTGTACCTCTCCCCGAAACAAAAAGATATTATAAAGATGATGGCGTTTTAGCAACAGACGAAGAATATAACTACAAAACTATTACAGATACAGAAAACAGCTGCGTATGGACATTCAACGGCTGGAGCGGTTATGTTTCCGTAATGCTCGGCAACGATTTAACCATCATAGGCACATGGGCAAAAGCAAATGCTTACTCCATCAACTATAACTTCACAGGAGATGTTCCTGCCGGCAAAACTGCACCTACAGATTCAAATATTTATATTGAAGGCGCAAATTACACCATAGACAGCACCCTCATTAAAAACGATGTTGTTACAATTGACGGTGTAAACTATAAATTTGAAGGCTGGGTTGTTAAAGGCAGCACTACAGGTGTTACTTATAATACCGACAGCCTCAGCGGTGAAATGCCTTCCGAGAGCCTTACAGTAACAGGTAACTGGGTAAGGGATTATGAGATTAGCTACTCCTTTAATGGTGAAGCTCCCACAAATGCACCTGTTGCCGAAAGACATTATCCGAATGATTCTGTTACATTGCCCACTTATAAAGATGTTGTAGATGAGGCAAATAATTGCAGATGGGTATTTAAGGGCTGGTCAGAAACTATCACTTCAATGACGAATGATGATATGCCTCTTGTAGGTACATGGGAAAAGCAGAGTGCTCAATCTATTACTTACGAATTTACAGGTAATGTTCCTGACGGATATACCGCTCCTACAGACAGCAATACATATATTCCCGGCACCCGTTATGTGGTAAATTCAGACCTTGAAACGGGTAAAACTGTAAACACTTATGATAGCTACGGCAACATAAAAGGCACATATACATTTGAAGGCTGGGTAGACCCCAACGGCGGGTTAATGGATACCGATGGTGTAACAATTACAGGTAACTGGACTTATACTACTGTTGATGTAACAA
Organism: Acutalibacteraceae bacterium; assembly: GCA_963640495.1. Classification (GTDB taxonomy): domain Bacteria; phylum Bacillota; class Clostridia; order Oscillospirales; family Acutalibacteraceae; genus CAG-177. The sequence continues at coordinate 3,652 of CAVHYZ010000032.1, read as the reverse complement.
AGCATCAAGTAATCGTTCCCAATGTTTATCCGGATGATCCCGAAAAGCCTACCGGAGAAAACTTTGATGTTACAAATAACGCATACATTATTGTAAATCCCAATGGCGGCGAATGGACATACGGAGACAAAACTTAAAAAAATTCAACAAATGTTACCGTTACGGAAAACATTACAATTAACGACCCAACAAAAGACAATTATACGTTCTTAGGATGGGAAATTTCCACAAATAACGATGGCGTCAAAGTTCTTACAGCTCAGTGGGATATAAACGATCGTAACATTACTTACACACCTGAAAATGCTACACCTGAAAATCCCACAAAAGAAGATACTGTTAAGAAAAATACAGTTATCAATGTAAATCCCAACAAAGGCACATGGACACATGACGGTACAACTTACACAGAAACAACAGATATTACCGTTAGCAAAGATACAGTTCTTGAAGATCCTACAAGAGAAGATTACACCTTCAAGGGCTGGAAAGTTGAAACCGATGACGACGGCAACAAGACTTATGTAGCTCAGTGGGAAAAGAACGAATACACGGTAAAATATCCCGAATATCCCACCACTCCCGAAGGTGAGGGCGAAGGTGACAAGACTCCCGAAAACAAAGAGGTCAACATCAAGAACGGCTCAACAATTACCGTTAACCCCAACGGTGGTGAGTGGACATACGATGATAAAACTTATACAACTTCCACCGATATAACCGTTGATGATAATATTGACCTTGGCACTCCAACAAGAGATGGCTATGACTTCAAAGGCTGGAAAGTTGAAACAGATGATAATGGCAACACAACATTCACAGCACAATGGGAAAAGAGCAAATTGACCATTGATGATGTTATAGTTCCCGCCACGGCAGTGATAGTTCCCGCAGCCGTAATCGGTGGCGTTACCGGAGCAATAATTACAGGCGGAGTTACAGCTGCTATCGTTGCAGGTTCTGTAATAGGCGCAGTTCCCGTTGCAGTAGTTAGTGCTGTTGCAGTTAAGAAAATTGTTGATAAGATTGAAGCAGAGAATAATAATTCCGATAACGATTCAAATAACAATGGTAACAATGCAGGTGAAGAAATACCATATACCGGCTCAAATACCACTATTGCAATCGTACTTGCGGCAATAATTGCTCTTGCTACAGGAATAATAGTTGTAACTGTTATTTCAAAAAAAAAAAAGGCTAAATAAGTTTGCAGCTTCCCCTTGCTTTCGGTGAGGGGAAGTTTTGCATATATATAATGTAATAAGCTATTGAAAGTAAAATTTATATGTGATATAATCCGTTTGAGCGTTATTCCTTAAAGGAAAATGCATCAAATAAAAGGAGATTTTACATGATTCTCGCTATTGACATCGGTAACACCAATATTGTGGCAGGGTGCATACAAGGTGACGAAATTCTGTTTGTTGAAAGAATTAAAACAGATAGTTCAAAAACGGCCCTTGAATATGTGGTGCTGTTTCAGGCACTGATGCATTTGCATAATATTGAAAAAAAAGACATTGAAGGTGCGGTTATTTCATCTGTTGTTCCCCCAATCAACACCACAATTATAGGCGCAGTTGAAAAAATGTACGGCATCACTCCCATTTTAGTAGGCCCGGGTGTAAAAACAGGGGTAAATATTCTTGTAGATGACCCGGCAACCGTAGGCGCCGACCTTATTGTAGATGCCGTTGCAGGCCTCAAATATTACGGTGCGCCTCTTATTATGATTGATATGGGTACCGCCACCACAATCAGTGTTCTTGACAAAAACAAAAACTACATTGGCGGAATGATTATGCCCGGTGTAAGAGTTTCTATGGATTCTCTTGTAAACCGCACATCACAGCTCCCTCGCATTTCTCTTGAAGCTCCCAAAAAAGCAATAGGCAGCAACACTGTTGATTGCATGAAAAGCGGTATAATTTTAGGGCAGGCAGCCTCAATTGACGGCACTATTGATAGAATTATAGATGAGCTTGGCTACGATGCGAAAATTGTTGCAACTGGTGGGCTTGTATCATGCATTGTGCCTAATTGTAAGCACAAAATAATCATTGATAATGAGCTTATACTCAAAGGCCTTAAACTTATTTACGAAAAAAACACTCAGAAAAATAACTGAGTGCTTAATAAATTGCATTGTATTTGATAATTCAAAACAGTAGCAGGAGGAAAATTTAATATGAAAAAGACAAATGTTCAAAAAATTGCAGGCATAGGCATATTTACAGCCCTTGTAGCTGTAATTGCAACCTTACCATTAAAATTCGGCGTATTCAACATTACTCTTGTTTTAGTTCCGATAGTAGTCGGTGCGGCACTTTACGGTTACAAAGCAGGCGCATGGTTAGGTTTCGTTTTTGGTGTAGTTGTTCTTTTTACGGATGCAAGTGTGTTTCTTGCAATCAGTGTGCCGGGCACAATAGCAACGGTTTTACTTAAAGGTGCCATTGCAGGCCTTGTCGCCAGGTTGATATATAAACTTATAGAGGGTAAAAATAAGTATGTTGCATGCTTTTTGGCAGCAGTTGCCACCCCTATAGTAAACACAGGGATTTTTATTCTCGGCTGCAGGTTATTCTTTTTTGATACTATTACCGAATGGGCAACAACGGCAGGTTATACATCTGCAGGTAAATATATAATTTTTGTTATTTGCGGAGTTAATTTTATTGTGGAGTCCGCAGTAAATATTGCTTTAAGCCCCATTATTTTCAGACTTATAAATATCGGTGAAAAAACCATAAAAAACAAAATTACGGGATAAAATTTCCGAGGAGGTGAAAACCATCTCCTCGGTTTGTTATAAAAGGTGATTATATGAGCGAAGACAAATTTATTTCTCTTATTTCCGAATTACAGGCTCTAAGCCAGGCAGGAATTTACTATGCAAAGGACCCATTTGACAAAGAAAGATACGAAAGGCTCAGAGAAATTTCCGCAGAAATGATGGCGCTGAAAACGGATACAAGCATTAAAGAAATTAAAGAACTTTTTTGCTTCGATTACGGCTACCAAACCCCGAAAATTGACACAAGGTCTGCTATATTCAAAGATGATAAAATATTACTTGTGCAAGAAAGAGACGGCAAATGGGCACTGCCGGGAGGCTGGTGCGAAGTGAAACTGGCACCGGCTGAAAATGCCGTTAAAGAGTGCAGGGAAGAAGCGGGCAGAAATGTAAAAATAAAATCCGTTATAGCCGTGCAAAACAGAGATTATCACCTTGCCCCACAATATGTTTACGGGGTTGTTGCTATATTCTATTTATGCGAAGAAATCGGCGGCAAATTTGAAAATAATATAGAAACTCTCGGTGCGGATTATTTTGATATTGATAATTTGCCCACACTTGAAGAGCGTAAAACAAACAAAGAGCAAATCGCCATGTGTTTTGATGCCTGCCATTCCGAAAACTGGCAAACGAGGTTTGACTGATGTATAAGTATTATTATAAAACTCCAAAAGGGTTTGATAATATAATAATGAAGAGTGACGGTGAATTTTTAACGGGTTTATGGTTTGAAAATTCAAGAGATAAAATAAAATACATATCCGATTGTAAAGAAAAAGATTTGCCAATTTTCAGTAAAACAAAAGAATGGCTTGATATATATTTCATAGGCAAAAAGCCGAATTTTACCCC